>NZ_JBHSFT010000014.1:0-281046 GCF_042654105.1 Oceanobacillus aidingensis
GGCTGCCGCCCCTACGGGGCAACAGCCTGTTACATGCCTATCCCCCAAGAAAAGTGTTCATTCTTATCAAGCAATAATGGTCTACTTTAGTTTAGCAGTTACAGCTTCACTATTTTATCTTCATTTTTTTTAATTTTATCTGTTTCTTTTTCTATAGCTTCTCTTGCACTTTCTTCTGTTTTTTCAAGGGATTCTAATTCTGTATTTTTAACTCCTAATTGAAAGTCTTCGACTAATTTAAATACTTCATGGTATCTTAATTCTCTTTTTGCATTTTCCTGATTTTCTACAAAATTATTAGCAAAATCATTATTCTTTTCTACCAATGCTGCATATTCTTTTGAAATATCATTAAAACTACTTGGGATTTCTAAATCTAGTTTATCTCTTTGCTCAAATAAATGTTTTTGCTTATCATCTAAACTATCCTCTAAATTTTGGAAAAAAGTTAACTGTTTGACCTTTAAATCTGCTAAATCCTTTTCTAGCTTATTAACAGATTCAATAAAATTGGGATAAAAATCATTTTTAATGATATTTAAATCTGTCAACATATTTATTTGTTGAGAAACTAATTCTTTTCCTTTTATAATTCTTTCGCTTAAACCTTTAACCTCATCAGCTGAAAAATAGCTTTTTAAAGCATGCAGTCTTTCTCCTGAAACCTTATTGCCACAAAAAGCACAATTATCATCTTCACTATGAATTTCCAAACCTGTCTGGGCGAAAGTTAACTTCTCAGAATCATTTTGTAATTCTTCAATTATAATCTTAGACTCAACTTTTGCATTTAAAATCTCGTTTACTGAATCTAAATACTTATCTAAACCTAGTGTGGGAAAAAACATTTCTTTAGCAAATTTCTTCTCTGACTTTAAAGTATTTTCAAATTTTTCTATTGCACCTTTATCTAAATATTTACTTTTAGCTATTTCCCCTTTAAAAACATTTCTATTATAACTCCTTGCATTATTTACTAGTTTATTATCCTTAGAAATTTGTCTTGCGGAATCTGTGTAAAATTTAATGATTTCATTTTCCTTTTTCTTTTTTTCATTAAGTGCATTTTGATGTTCTGAATAAAGGTTTTCGGTTTTATCGTCTTCCGGCTGAGAAATAGTTAATTTTATTTTTTCAATTTCTGAATTGATGTTTAAGATATCTTTATCTATCTCATTAACTTGTTTATTAACGGATTTGTTTTCTTCACCCAAAATCACTGCATTTAATCTATCATCTTCTCCTAATACCGATTCAAAACCTTGAAAGATTCTGACATCAAAATCTGTAACTTTTGTGTCTTTAATTAAATTGGAGATAGTAGACTTTCCTGTACCATTCTTACCAAAAATAAAATTGATATCCTTGTCTAAAGCCAAATTATCATCTTTAAACAGAATAGAGCTAGCCAAATCCAAGTGCATATTATGACCCCTTTTCCATAGTTCTATAGTTGTATTTAATTATAGCAAATTTTTCTTTGTATTAAAGTAAACATGAGAACTTGGATGAAGGTGTTAGAAATTCTTATGACAAGAGACGCTTCAATTGAAACGCCTCTTGTAGAAGATACCAAATATTTATAGAGATAACTCTAAATAGTGATCTGCATTCATTGCATTGAAATTGCATTTTTTAAATTTTATTTGTTAGGTTATAGTTATTCATATTTCTTGAAAAACCTTTAAAATCAATGTTTTCGTTCGATACCCTGAACCCTTAAAGTAGAGTGGGAATAAGAATACAACTTAATTTGAAGAGGGAACACCGATTTATAAGGATTTAACCTTGTTAAAAATGGATAAAATGATTTAAATAAAGATAGTTCCCTGTCAAAATCCCGCCAAAGGAAAAGGCAGGGAAGGAGAGCTACTGTATGAAAGCAGTGGCTCTTTTTTTGTTGATAAAGTCAATGAAATGGACGAATAGAAAGCATTTTATGTTTTAGTACGTAAAAATTAGAGTTAACTTGTTCATCCCCCTTTCTTTTAATGACTGGACTATAAAAGGTAGCAATTGAAAAGAAATCAAAGCGTTATTTATGCTTTAATATAGAAAGTAGGCATGGTCATAAGGTTATTGAATATCATGCATGTGAGATATTTTTAAAAATTTCTAGAGAAAGGTTGAGTAGGATGAGAAAGATTGTCTTATCAATGGTCATGTCATTAGATGGATTTGTTGCAGGTGAAGACGGGGATAGCTCTTGGCATGTGATGGATGAGGAAATGCACGATTTTATGGATGACTTTTTGGATTCTGTAGATACACTACTTTATGGAAGAGTTGCCTATGAGATGATGCTCCAGCATTGGCCTTCTGCTGAATTTGATAAAAAAAGTACGGAAAAAAATCGTTCTTTTGCTAGAAAAATGAATAAGATGAAAAAAGTTGTTTTCTCTCGAACGTTGGAAAAGGTGGAATGGAATGCAAGATTGGTTAAAGGAAATTTGGCTTTTGAAGTGGAAAAACTGAAGGACCAACCCGGCAAAAAAATAGCACTACTTGCAGGCGCAAGCATTGCACAAACCTTTATCCAACATGACTTAATTGATGAGTATCGACTTATACTGAATCCTGTTTTAATTGGAAAAGGACAACGGTTATTCAATGATGTTAATCAAAAACTTGAATTAATTGAATCACGAACGTTTCAGTGCGGGAATGTACTCTTAGTTTACAAATGAATACTCCCACCACTATCCCATTGGTCTTGCCTTTGGGACTACTTTTATTTTAGAATGATTGCTGTCGGTCGAAGCAACATCTAAGCACAAGCAAACAGTTCTTTGAATGCTTTTCGAATCATTTTCATCATAATATTCCCGGCTCTATTGACATCGGCGTTCGCGATGACTCCATTCTTTGATTGATAAAGCCCAAGTTTCATTCTCTTAACTGAAAATGATGGGTTCGAACCCTTTTTACCATATAAGGGCATTTCGTCCTGATCAAGGAAACCGTCAATTCACCTCCCACCTACAATTCCACTGAATGTTTGAGGATGGAGTCATCTTGGCTGAAATGATAGAAACTTACTTTTTGTGAGAACTTTTTCTTTGCCAAGGATTGCTTTTAGCATCATTCGTACTTTTTTCCTGATATTCGGAATCAATTTGAAGCATATTTTTGAACACTAAAATAGACACCTCATTTTGAAATGCCTATCTATTCCATATTCAATTTTCACAATGGAAGTATCTATTATTGTTCTTCACTTTTCTAGGATATTTCATCGTATCAAGACTCATCCAAAAGTAGTAAATTAGTGGTAAAATGGAGTATTTCATCCTTGAATAGCTTTTGTAGATCCAGTGTTTATACCAATAATCTGGTTTTTACACTTTATTATATAAAAAAAGGAGTAGGAGGGGAACGGCTAGGAAATTCACTCATAAGATTGTTCCCTATAATTTATGCCGTTAAATGTTCCTTTTCTCGCGCAACGTTATACGCTTAAAGCGCCAGTTTGTCGGCTATAACCATATTATTTGCCTTCATATTCGAAATTGACAATAACCAATGAATTTTAATGCTATACGTTTTAAGGTACTATTTCACCTCGTAGTACAGCTTGTATTCAATGTTATCATATGTCCTAAACGCCATTTCAATAGAATCAATTAACTTTTCAAGGTTACATTCAACAACTGATAAATAATATATATGCCTAAATAAGCACCGGCAATTAAGAAAAAGGGATTGAGGAAAATGGCATGGATATTTGTCATAAATACGGTTTTATCTTTAATAATTTGATAAATGGAGACAGAAACAATATTTCCAAAGACAAGCGTTGATACAAGGGTAATAAGATTAAAAATGAAATGCAATTTATCCCATTTTTTTCGCAGGAAGTACATTGCAAGTGGAATCAATATACTTATTAATACAAGGAAAACGTTCATAAAAACACCCCTATTTTTCCATGGTATTGTCAAAAGTTTTTAATAAAAATTAGTCAAAGCATTGATATGAAAGGGACTGTTAACAAAAAAATATCCCCCTCCTTAAATATAGGAAGTCATACAAGTTTTTTCAGTGAGACTTTACTTGGAGCCACAAGCATGATAAACTGTAAAGCCTTACGCAACAAGGATTAGCTACGTTCTTGCGTAGTAATTCATGCTTGTAGAGACTTCATGTCAAGCCTTCACATTTCTTTTAACACTACCTTCCCCAGTTTATTAGTATTACCATTTTGTTTCATATCATTCTAAATGAAATCCTTTCGTCATAAAATATACGCCTTGAGGGATGATTAATATTAAATGAAGAAAGATAGTGAGAAAATGGACATCAATCAAACATATAGGCCAGGCGAAGTTATGTATATCCTCAAGCTTAGAATGTTGCCCAAGCCCAACAAGCAGCAGTTTTTGGAAATCCAGATAACCCCAATGAATTGGCTGTTTTTTTCCGGGGAGTTCTATGGTTAAACTTTTTATTTCTCAACTTGTTTATGTGGAACCTAAAGCACTAGAATACCCACTTGGGAAAGAATTTGTATCTAAATTTGAAAAGATAGGGATTAACCAGAAAAATAACATCACATAATCAAATCCGTAATTTACCTGGTGAAAACCATTCCCAAAAATATTGTACGGCTAAATCAACTCTTGTTATCAGAATTCGAAAAACCTTAAAATTCGGTACATCTAAGCCATCAGCAGAATATACTATTCCCTTTGCAACAGGTTGTATTGGTCATTGTCATTTTGGTTATATACAAACAATGATGAGCAGCAAGCCATGTGACATATGTTAACGAGATTTTTGAGGCAGCAGAATTTTATATGGAGGAGAGGGCTCTTGAATTTACAAAATTTGAAGCCTTCTGTACATCATATATTGTTGGTATAGATCATTTAACTCTTACGCTTAAACGAGCAATTTAATATTTTGGTAATTCGAAGTATGGCAAGCATCGTTTTGTAACCAAGTTTGCGTATGTGTACCATCTTCTCGATGCCAAACATAATGGCAGGACATATTTTCGATTCAGTATCAATAATAATTTCATTATTAAGTTTATTGATCCTGGTAAATCTAGACTGAACGAGCGCGTTGAAGCAGGAGTGAAAGTCGCAGAACAGGAAGATATCAAAGATACAATTGGGGGCTATATTCATCATTATTTTCTTGAATCAAGAATTGAATATTTTACATGAACATCAATAAAAGATAGTTAATATATAACTAAGTGTTTAGCATAACTCATGGGTATCTTTTATTTAAATATGTTAATACTAGTTATCAAAAAAGGGAGTGAAAATATGCTGAAATTACAGACTGATATTGAAGGCAAAAAGGTATATTTTGGTGAAGTGCGTAATGTATTTGATGCTAATGGATTTACCTTCTGCAGTAATTTTGAATACACCCACGGAAAGTTTGATATGAATTTATGCCGAGAAGGTGGAGAAACAATTTACATAAGAGTCCCCTTTAACGTTTTGCATGGAGAACTGGATCGCCCAAATGCATATATTCAATTTGGACAACCATATGTCATCAAACATGTTGTGAATATAGGACTGGATTGGGATGAAAATTCTTTATTAACGGCAACAGGATTTAATCAATTCCAGAATCCTGTAGATAAAGATGGTAACATATTGGATAAAAGCAGATGGGAAGAAGCTGGTGAGCAAATGGTTCATCGTGTTGTTAGTTCATTGAATGACATGCAAGTTTCCTGATGTTGCTTTTACACAGTGTTATCATCATTAAATAAGGAGCGATTAAATGTGAGTCAATATAAAAAAGTATTGAGAAAATACTTAATGACAGTCATACCGGTACAATGGCAACAGTAAAAAATAACAAAACTCATTCTAGATATATGATCTTTTTGACCCGCATGCGACAAAAAATTGATCCATCCAACTAAAGGATTAGAACCTATTAACCGCAGTGTCATTTACTTGCTCTTTACCGCCGTGCCAATTCTTAGTGAATGCTGGAAGGGAACCGACCCCGCCAGCAGAGCATAGAATTGATTGTCCAGGGTACGCTATTGATGCGGATAGAGCCATAAAAGGTTTGTTTTTTGCTATCCGCTATAAATTTCACTACCAGGGACACAAACAAGTTCAAGGGGGATGGAGTTAAGACTACACTGGGTGCACTTATGGCAGAAGCGGGTCAAAAAGATGGCACACCTGAGTCTCCTTCATGGCAATACTCAATCTAGCTAAAACCAAGTATCAATATACATTAAATGATATTCTGATATGACCCAAAAGCTTCTTGAAATTGATAATTAATACGCTCCAAATCACACATTAAAACACAACCATTGTTTTTCTTTGTTTAACACACCCCAGTTTTCCATGAGGAAAAAGCACATAATACTCAATCTTAACCTCTTATAGACTTTGATAGCATTTAATATTTTTTTATATGTTAAATATTATAGTTTGAACAATCATTATTATGCTCTTTATTACTCGTTTTTGCCGGCATTATATTTCCAATAATCTCATCACCATTCGTATTATAGGTAGAATCATTGCTGTATTACTTCATGATTTCAATTTATTCACTATCTGTTGTTTATACTATCCAAAATTAATGGAACAAAATAAAACACCCCATGATATGATACTCGAACAAGTGCATTTACTGATACTTTTCTATTCAGAGAAGGTCTATCTTAGTTATGAAAACTACCCAAAATCATAAAATCCACAACAATCCCGCTCACTGGATTTTCCGAACCCAATACACTTATGCCTAGAACGGTTACACCACTAATATTTGTAACATTGGCCGAAACATATTTTCCCGTAATGTTCTTCTCACGCATTTGCACTCTTGGTCTTGCATTTATCGTAGCATTTGTTGAATATACGCTCGATACCGCATAATCAATCGTATCTAATAATGGATTTCCATCTGCTAATCCATTGTCTGTGAAATAAAGTGTAGCTATCCCATTTGCATTTGACGTAGCCTGTCCATAAACCATTCGTTTTGCTTTTTGCGGGTTTTGCTCTCCTGCCTCATATATTTGAATAGCTGTCGGACCCAATGTAAAGAATTCAATACTCATAACTAATCCCCCTCGTATTCTTTAATGGAAATTAAAAAGCATGACAGTATAATGTATTCAAACTTCCAAAAAAGTGCGGTAATCTAAACAGACCTTTTCTTATATGAGGTATTTATGATGAAAATAGATAAATTTCTTTGTGCCCTGCCAGTATCTGGCGGGCACAAAGGAGTACTTATATTCTAGGTGTCAAATGTCCCTGAGGATGTTGCTGCGAAATTAACAACTTGCAGGATAACAGTTTGGTTTGCTGGAATGGACCCTCCGCCAGCAGGAACAGCAATGTCTAATGAGCCAGTCCCTGTAGCACCTGGTGTATATGTTGATATGCCTTGCATTTGCTCAACACCGTTAATTTCCACAGTGAAATAACTATTATCTTCTGCAAGTTCTGGAAGTGTCGTTACCGCTTCACCATCATCCCCCAGGAAACTTGCAGCATCAATAGATAAGGTACTTCCTGCTGCTGTATCTTCTGTTGTGATGTAAAAGAATTTTGCGGACTCAGGATTAACATCTGTGTCAATTGTACCGCTAATAGCGATTTTCATTAATTGAAGTGCCATATTCATTTTCACCTCCATTTTATATCAACCACATTTTATTCTATGAAGAGGAGTTGGAAATGCTTGGTCAGACGAATTAGTTCGTATTGAAAGTTAACAAAATGCCCCATTAAAAAAGGCATATTTATTACATAGCCAGGTAATATTATCCTTTAACCGTGACAAACAGAAGCGTAATTGGGGCATCCTTTGGAGGGAGGTCACTGGACTCTAAGTGAAGAATACCTTCCTCGACAGTGTAAATGGACGGGGGTTGCAACACTCCATTGACAAATAAATTAAGAGTGGAAACATTGTCCGGATCAAGTATATCACTGCTTCCATATTGCTTTAATGCATCTTTATTCGTATAAACCTTTTTCCCTTCTTCGGCAAGGGTAAGGTATTGGACCGTCTCCACTCCTATGGGGGTTGGTGTATATTCAGGGGATATATTGACTGTAATGGATGGATTAAATATAGGATTAAAGGTATTTGTATTGGATGTGTTATTTTTATTTCCCTCATGAATTTTTTTGCGCTCTTTACTGCAATGATGGCAGTGGCAATTTGAACAAGAATCCCTGCCGCGTAGCTTTCTACTATGATAATAGCTTTCATTCAACGGTATTTCACCCCCTCCTACGTGAAATTTTGATGTGTTGTTTTATATCTTATTTAAAAAGAAGGTGATTTGACTGTGCAGCTGGCTGTATTTGGCAAGTAAAAATGTATGTCCCTTGCTGTCCCGAATTATTGCTGTATGAATGATTCTTTGTAACGGAAACTTTCACGGTTAAAAAAGGAGTAAATGTGAATGATGAATAAGCCGGCCAATCACCGCTTCAGTTAATATTGGATCTCCTAAAACATGATTCCATTGCCCAAATGGAAGGTTAGTAGTAATCACCAATCTTTTATTTTCACAACACATAGAGATTACCTGAAACAATAACTCTGCACCTTCTTTAAGGAGAGGAATGTCTAATATAAGTAAATCCAGTCTATCAAGCTGTTTAATCAGCCTAGAGAGCTCGCCAGAAATAACTATAAAACATTATGCGTATTAATGGAGTAGAAATGATGAGCCACTTGCTGAAAAAATGCCAGTGAATATTCAGTTTAATCTTTCTAAGGAAACTTATGTGGATTTCAATGGAAATCAATACATTAAGATGGAATTGGTTCTTTGCCAAAAACCTGCCATAGAGAAAAATTTAGCTGAAAATAGTGATGGCAAGGGTTCTAGGTAGCTCACCGACAATTGAGTGAGAATAATTCACTAGTATGATTTGAAGTGAAAACGTTAATTTGGCAGTATTTTAGGGAGACATAAAATGGAAGAAATGATTAAAAATCAATAGATTCCCCGCCAAAATCCCGCAAAAGGAATAGGCAGGGAAGTAGGGTTACTGTATAAAAGCGTGGCTCTTTTTTTGATGATAAAGTCAATGAAGTGGACGAATAGACAGCTTTTTAAGTTTTAATACGTGAAAAATTAGAGTTATTATTAAAATATCTTAACAACCTTAGGTAGAGAATGTTCTCCGCCAGAAGGTCGTTTTTTCTTTTTAAAAACCAAAATTCCATTAAAGTATTTCACCTCTTTATTCAAATATATACTTGAATGAAATTCGTGAATAAGATACTATATATTCAAATGAGTATTTGAATGAAGGTGGAGTGATTACTTTGGTTAAAAAAGATATGTGTGAAGTGTATTGTTATGACGAGGAAAAAGTCAATCGTATACAAGAAGAATTACAAAGAGAAGACTTATCTCATGTTTCTCAATTGTTCAAAGTACTTGCAGATGAAAATAGAACAAAAATTTCTTATGCCTTATGTATAGACGATGAGTTGTGTGTATGTGACATTGCGAATATCATAGGCTCTTCTGTGGCAACTGCCTCCCACCACTTGCGGACACTGCATAAACAAAAAATTGTGAAGTACCGAAAAGAAGGAAAACTTGCTTTTTATTCATTGGACGATGAACATATTAAGCAATTAATTTCGATTACATTAATCCATCAGAAAGAAGAAAAAGCAAATGTCTGAATCACTAACTAAACAAGATGTAAAAGCATATCGTGTTCAAGGATTTAGTTGCGCCGGGTGTGCAAAAACTTTTGAAAATAATGTCAAGAAAATACAAGGGGTGGAAGACGCCGAAGTTAATTTTGGAGCTTCAAAAGTATATGTAAAGGGACAAATAACCATTGAAGAGCTTGAAAAAGCAGGATCCTTTGAAAATTTAAAGGTTCGAGATGAAAAAGAACAAAAGGTAGATCATGAACCTTTTTGGAAACAAAAAGAAAATATAAAGGTTTATATTTCAGCCATATTGCTTTTGGTTAGCTGGTTTTTAGGAAAACAATTAGGAGAAGAAAATTTTTTACCAACAATCGGGTATGCACTGTCTATTTTAATTGGCGGTTACACGCTTTTTATTAAAGGGCTTAGAAATCTGAGTAGATTACAATTTGATATGAATACGCTTATGACCATTGCGATTATCGGTGCAGCTATTATTGGCGAATGGATGGAAGGTGCGACGGTTGTTATCCTGTTCGCTATCAGTGAAGCATTGGAACGCTATTCCATGGATAAAGCCCGTCAATCGATTGAATCGTTAATGGATATCGCACCAAAAGAAGCATTAATCCGTCGGGGAAATCAAGAAATGAGTATCCATGTAGATGACATTGAAATTGACGATATGATGATTGTAAAGCCTGGTCAGAAATTAGCGATGGATGGTACTGTTCTCAAAGGAACTTCCACCTTAAATCAAGCTGCTATTACAGGTGAAAGTGTTCCTGTTACGAAAACAGTAGATGATGAAGTATTTGCTGGAACATTAAATGAAGAAGGCTTACTTGAAATTAGCGTAACCAAACGAGTGGAAGATACTACACTTTCAAAAATCATTCATCTTGTAGAAGAAGCACAAGCAGAGCGTGCACCCTCTCAAGCATTTGTCGATAAATTTGCTAAATATTATACACCAGCTATTGTTATTTTAGCTATATTAATAGCTGTTATTCCTCCTTTATTTATTGGTGGAGATTGGAATACATGGGTTTATCAAGGCCTGGCTGCACTCGTAGTTGGTTGTCCTTGTGCTCTTGTCGTTTCTACTCCAGTAGCTGTAGTTACTGCCATAGGGAATGCAGCAAAAAATGGGGTATTGATTAAAGGCGGTGTCTATTTAGAAGAGACTGGAAACCTTAAAGTTATCGCTTTTGATAAAACAGGAACACTTACAAGAGGGGTTCCTACTGTCACAGATGTTGTAACGTATAGCCGAAGTGAAGACGAATTAATCACCATTACCGCAGCAATTGAAAAAGGATCACAACACCCTCTCGCTTCCGCTATTATAAGAAAGGCGGAAGAAAAAGGTTTATATTACAATGATATAGCTATGGAAGAATTTCAATCCATTACAGGAAAAGGCATTAAAGCTAAGATAAATCATGAAACATATTATGTAGGAAGTCCAAGTCTTTTTGAAGAGCTGCATAACCAAATAGAAAATGACCAAAAAGAAAAGATTACCTCTTTACAAACAGCTGGAAAAACAGTCATGGTGTTAGGAACAGAAACAGAGATTCTTGCATTCATTGCTGTCGCAGATGAAATAAGAGAATCATCTAAAGAGGTTATCAGCCAATTAAATCATCTTGGAGTCGAAACAGTCATGCTAACAGGTGATAATCAACGAACTGCACATGCGATTGGACAACAAGTTGGGGTTGTAGATGTCGAAGCTGGTTTATTGCCAGAAGATAAGTTGACCTTTATTAAAGAACTTCGAGAAAAACATCAACAAGTAGCCATGGTTGGTGATGGTGTGAATGACGCTCCAGCACTGGCTGCTTCTACGGTCGGAGTAGCTATGGGCGGTGCAGGAACTGATACAGCACTAGAAACAGCAGATATTGCTCTTATGTCAGATGAATTGAATAAGTTACCATATACCGTTCAATTAAGCCGGAAAGTATTGATGATTATCAAGCAGAATATTACCTTCTCTTTAGGAATTAAAGCTGTTGCTTTACTATTAGTTGTTCCTGGTTGGTTAACCTTATGGATAGCGATATTTGCAGATATGGGAGCGACCTTGCTTGTGACATTAAACAGTTTACGATTATTGAGAATTAAGAAATGAGTTATTCCATGACATATGACGTTATCATAATCGGCGGTGGGCAAGCTGGTTTAGCTTTGGGGTTTTCCAAAATAATCCTAATTTTCGGTTTTTGCTGTTTTAAGCCATAAAAAAATCCTTTATAATGAATTGGTCAGGTGAATTTCTGTCCAAATCCAATATAAAGGAAACGCTTATGGACAAGAATACACGAAAAAATGCATTTGGTAAATGGATTGCACCAATAANACAAGTACATGAAACAGAAGGACTACAAGCTCTAAGCGATGCGCTTTTGGATGGTGATTTTCAGAAAGCGAGTGGAATAGAAAGCATTAGTGCTTCCCAGCTTTCACGCAAAAATAATGAAGTCAATCCTTCTATCTTAGCGACCCTGTTTTTAGATTTGGTTTACCAGATAAAAAGCTATGAAAACAAAGCTGTTAAAGGACTTCCTTTAAAGATTATTGATTCCAGTACATTGCCCCTTAACCTCACCCGTTATAAGTGGGCAAAATTCCGAAAAACAAAAGCAGGAGTCAAGTTACACTTGCGATTGGTTTTCATGGACAAGGATACGGTTTATCCGGAAAAAGCTATGATAACACCAGCGAAGGAACATGACCGTAATCAATTGGAAGTACTGGTGGATGACAAAGAAGCCATGTATGTCTTTGATCGTGGCTATATGGATTACGAGCGCTTTGACCGGATGACAGACGATGGTTACTTTTTCGTCTCCAGACTCAAGAAAAATTCTGTCACACGGAAGGTATACGCTTTTTCTGTTCCTCCTGATTCCAACGTGCTGTCCGACCAGATGGTTTATATCGGATCCACGCAAAAACATTGTGAAAATGTGTTTCGCCTCCTCGAAGTAATGGATACAAAAGGAAATCCATTACGATTAATTATCAATCGGTTTGATTTAGAACCGGAGGAAATATGCAACATTTATCGAACACGTTGGGCGATTGAACTTTTTTTCAAATGGTTGAAGCAGCACATCAAAATCAAGCATTTTTATGGGATGAGTGAAACAGCTTTACAAAACCAAATCTATCTAGCACTGATCACCTATTGTTTACATGTACTCATTCAATTAGAAACACAGAGCGAGAAGAAATTACTTCGTATCGTTCGCTGGCTAAAGGCAGCTTTATGGAAACCAGCTTATCTGTGGCTGCGTCGTTTTGAAAAGAGAACCGTCCCTTGATAAAGAGAAGAGAACAGACAATCACAGGAATAAGAGTATAAATGTATATATTTTCCAAATGGACAGAGTCACCTTTATTAGGTCGTTGATTTTTTTGGCAAAAATTACTGAGAACCATTTT
Organism: Oceanobacillus aidingensis; assembly: GCF_042654105.1. Classification (NCBI taxonomy): domain Bacteria; kingdom Bacillati; phylum Bacillota; class Bacilli; order Caryophanales; family Bacillaceae; genus Oceanobacillus; species Oceanobacillus aidingensis. The sequence continues at coordinate 13,096 of NZ_JBHSFT010000014.1, forward strand.
ACTGAATATTCTTATTATATTTATGCAACGTTAGTGATGTCGAGTGAATAAATTAATGAATTTACTGCTGATGTATATAGGCTGTATCACAAGAAGACCGTCTTTAAAAAATATATATAGAATGGTATCTTTTTTGAGTGACATGTGTTATATTATAAATAACTTAATTGTTCGTGCTAGCAATACAGGATTTATGTCATAACTTTACAATTTATATCATCGTCTTGAATTATTATCAGAACAACCAAAGTAATAAATGTGTGCATTATGCACAATGGAGGAATTTCATATGAACACAGGTTCAGTAAAATGGTTTAACGCAGATAAAGGTTTTGGATTTATCGAAGTTGAAGGTGGAGACGACGTATTCGTACACTTCTCAGCAATTCAAGGCGAAGGTTTTAAAACATTAGAAGAAGGTCAAGCAGTTACTTTCGACATCGAAGAAGGTAACCGTGGACCACAAGCAACTAACGTTGTTAAGTAATAATTTATAATTGATAAAAAGTCTTTCTTTCATAGAAAGGCTTTTTATTTTTACAGACCGCATGATATCAACGGTATTGCGCTATATTGTATTGTCGAGATATTGAATGATAATAAAGGGCTATAAACCTTTTCTTTACAAGGATTTATAGCCTTTTATTATATTTTTATAAAAAGTGAAGTAACCTGAATAGAAGCAGTACATATTGAAAATGATAAAGCCGCTCAAACGGAATCCAAGATTAGCCTATTTAGCAGTTAACACTTCAAAATCCAGCGTATACTGCTCGACGCCGTTCACAATAAGCGTAACCGAATGGATGCCTGTATAATGCTTCCTTGTGCTTAGATTTGCAAAAGAATGTTTTTTTGTGTAAGTCTTCGTTTCGTTTTTCTTTAAAGAAAGCTCGGATATTTGGAATATTTTACGGTTTCGCTTCCCGTTTGCTTTTACATAATCAATGCCATATTCCAGCCGAACCTTGGTTGCTTTTTTTGCCTCAATCTTAAAAGAAAAGACCATATTCCCGCCAATGGAAATAGACGTAGCATCTAACGTAAAGGCGTCAACATCCACGTAATCGGCATCTGCAAATCCAAAGATGGTCAATACATCCCTGTTGCCCTTTTTTAAGAAGTGCCCTGCACCCGTGCTTTACAATCCAATCCGTATGCTCGTTTTGACCGTACCAATCCTGGCAATTTCTACAACCAGGTCAGGATGTGTTTTGGAAATATCGTTTAGGTTATTGGCCACGCTTTTACGGACATACAGTGATGGATCAGCTTTAAGCTGTTCTAAAATACCAAGAACTGGCGATGGGTCTTTTTTGAAACTGACTAATGCTTGTCCCCATGGCAGTTGAGGGCGGCAACCCTCACTGGCAAGCCGCCGGACATGCTCATTGTCATGCCTGGCCCAGGCAGCCATCTGGGACATCATACGCTCTTCATGGTTTATGATAAAAGGTCTCACGGCAAATTCAGAAGAGGAGGATGAGGTATATCTTTCTAACGCAGCAATTGACAAATCCCAATGGCGTTCATCCTGCCCATAGACTTCAACAAAATCTGGTAAATACATGAAAGAAAAGTCGTTAAATCCTGCAGGATAACCCGCAATGACTTCATCAAGGATATCAAGCGCCTGTTCATAATCGGCTGGCAAATACTTTCCTAAATTTATTGCAATTTGCCGCATACGTGCTTTCAATCCTAATTCATTCCATCTTTCGTCCATAATGTCGTTGACAAAATCATCAATCTGAAACGAATGATATACAGATCGAATACTTAAAGCCAGCTCGTGAACGGACTCGTAATTATACTTGTTTTTTAGTAATTCTGCCATATGCTTCTCCTTCTCAAATGGTGTGTAGCCGAGAGTACTCCGCAATTAACGGGATAACAAAGGAATAACTGCCTTTATAGTCAAGCTGATTTACTCCCTTTCACATGCTAGTATGTGGCTATTATAGCTTAATATATGATAAAAGCATAGATACAACCTCATGCTTGAAGTGTATTCCTTTATATATTGATATAAATAATTACAAAAGGCTGTAAAACTTCCTTACTTTCAAGGAGTTGCAGCCATTCATTGTCTGTATAACTATAAATGTTCAAATGATGAAACAAATAACCGCGACTATATACCAATGTTGGAAACATGAATATATAATAGTGTAATGAAACAAGAAGAGATAAAATAAAATATTCATGAAAGTGGTGATGAATACAGCTAAGAATGGGTTACTTAAAATTATTGATGAAACACCTGAACAAGAAGAGGATAAAATTCTGGATTTTGAGGAGTTTTTAAAAGTTAAAAGCGATAAAATCTGAATATTTAACAAAATATAGTGAGAGCAGCAAGAATCGGGCGTAATTGTTGCGCAACAGAGACAGAAAATAGGTATAAAAGTCAAATGGTCTATTTATACAATAAAATAAGAAATTGTTTTGATGAAATGTCTGAGAGAGCTGTATTACAATGAATCTGAGTATGAAAGGTTAGGAGGTAGCGGATGACAAAAGAATTTAAAAAATACATTAAAGAAGTCCAGGCGAAAAAAGACCAAGTAATAGAATGGAGTGCTTACTTAGAGAACGGGCTGTATACGTTGGATAAAGATCTTAGAACTGTTTTTAATACAACAAAAACTGCTCATCCTATGGTTAATAACCTTAAAAATACAAAAAAAGAGGATCAACTTTCACTGGAAATAGAAGATTCCAGGCTGAAGTATTTCAATGGAAGTATCTTATGGTTCTGTATTAATGGCGATATCAAAATTTTTTCAGATGATGAGGTACTTGTCATTTGTACCAATAAAGAAAGTTATCAAATGAAAATCGCAAACTATACTTATTTTTCACCTTTCTTCCGTATCCCCTCATTAATCAATCAAGACGCCAAGCACAACATGTTGATGGAAGAATTCGTTCATTTTGAAGATAAAACAGATAACGATGAAGCTTTCATTTTGAAAAAAATATATGATGATTATCGTAGTTATTTCAATTATCTAACGCTTCATTCAAAGGTTGATTATCAAACGTTGAACCGCTTATTGAACACAAGTTCAAATGGGAAGCATATCCATCAGTTTGAGAAAATAATAGAAAAAGTTTCCCCAGAATTGCTTTCTCTAAATTTGCCGTTTATCAACTTACACGGCGATTTGTGGTCTGATAACATTCTTTTAACTGATGAAGCAGGGGAAAAAACTTTATGGTATATCGACTGGGAAACTGCAGGCAAATATGTTTTCTTCTATGATTTTTTCAAATTTATTTGGAACGAATTAGATGTACACCATAATTATTCCTATTATAAGAGGTATATCGCAGGGGATTTTGATGAAGGATTAACGAGTCTTTTTGCTATTTTCCATTTAACGTTTGAGCCTAAGTACCGGCAATCTTATTTTTGTCTCTTTTTCCTAAATTTTATTCTCAAAGATACAGATAATATGGCGTTTAAATACAAACATGAGGAAATAATTAACTTTGAACGTAAAGTTTTCCCCTTCATGTCTTAAGACGGTATCCATACTATAAAGTGTATAACCTATACTTGAAGAACAGAAAAAACGTACCGCCATCTTCCCTGTAGATAGCGATACGTTTTCCATCAAACATATTTGATTTTTTCCACTTGCTCTAACCCTGCTTAAGATTTCGAAAACGAACAAAACCTTATTTCGCAGGCAACCCAAGCGCTTTGGCTATTCCATCCGCATGCCCTTGTGCTATTTTTTCTATAGATGCAGCACTTTTCAGCTTGTCCGCATCTGCTGCATTATCGATAAACCCATTTTCCGTTAAAATGGCTGGTGCACTCGATTCGCGTAAGACATGTAAATTGGCTTCTTTTTTTCCACGATCGGTGAACCCTGTTTGTTCCACCGTTTCATTGTGGATTGTATTTCTTATGGCGTTGGTTCTCTCCTTATTTTCATAGCTTCCGTTCCATGTAAAAGATTCATAGCCTGTAGAATTACCTGCATTGATATGTATGGAAACAAAAAAGTTAGCTCCCCAATTATTTGCTTCATTTGTTCTCGCATCTAATGACTTGGTTACATCGGACGTCCGTGAAAGTTTAATCGTGTGACTGCTATACTGTTCATTTAAAATGTCTCTGGTTCTCAATGCGATATCCAGCGTTACATCCTTTTCCTGTAAACCGTTCGCTGATGCCCCTGGGTCAGCTCCGCCATGTCCTGGATCGATATAAATGCGCGTGTTTGCTGCTTCTACTGCATGATGGGAAATAGTCATACCTGTTAGGGCAATTCCCAAAATAATAGAAACAAACAGAAGCTTTTTTAAGTCTTGTTTTACTTGTTTGGAAAAGATAATGCTATTCCTCCTTCTTTATAGTTATTCAACCATTTTAGAATCTATTAAAAAATTTGTCGATAGATCGATATGTTGATAGATTGGAAAAATATATTTCCATATATTTAAAATTTGTAAATTAGTGTTTTTTTTCGGGAATCCATGTTAAAAAGTAATAATCATATATTGACTGCTGCTGTAATGTTTAATCTGGATATCATCGCTTTACATCGTCGGTACTAAGATTATAAATGTTGTTTCGATAAGTGTTTACAGCTTTGGAAAAGTGAGTAACCGCTTAGGAAACAGTGTATTTTTGAATTGGAATGCCATTAGATGATAATATAAAATTGGTTTTACATTGTTTTTATTGAGCTTCTTTCCCAATTTCATTGTAAAACAGGAGTTACAATCGGGACGGCAATGACTCTAACTGTTTTTATTAAAATAGGCATATCAAATTCTAAAGTATATATTTTCAGTATTCCTTTAATCTAATATAGGATTAAGGAAGAATTAAATATATTATTATCGAAATGAAAGCTAATCGTTTGATTGGATGAAAGGCAATTATATGGGATATGTCTAATTGCTTTTTTTTGCGGGTGCAGGCATATATAAACTTTAGGATGCGAATCTCGAATACGCCCAACAACCAGTAAGCATTAGTTGATGTCTAGTGCCCTTTGAGCAAAAATTTCACCAAATATATACAAGAATACTCCTTAAGCATTGAAGTTCACATAGATAATAGTTCTGGCAGAAAATTAAGCAAGCAGATTTGTTAGTGAATGGAAATAATATAAAAAGATTTTACAAGGATATACCAATGCATAAAATAAGAATCTACTTTAATATCAACGATTTAGCCTCCTCTCTAAAATTTTTCAATAACAAATTTTCAAATTTTTATAAAAAAGGTATTGCATTATTTTTTTGAATCGAATATACTGTTATATAACAAAACGAAATAATTAATTTTGTTATATAAAAGGAGGGGCTATCAATGATAATGCATGAGAAATGCTCATGTCCTGAATGTGGCAAACAAATTGATTCTGAAAGCTTTATAATGGAATGTGATTATTGTTTGTCAAAAAGGGAAGAGTAAATTTTCAATATACTGTTATAGTACAATAGGTTTTTGTTTTTGTTGTTATGTAATAGAATAGAGGAGGAGTAAAAGGTATGCTAATGAATCAAGCGACGGTACAAATCTTTTATGAAAAGGAATTTCCAGAAATTCTTACACCTGAAGCTTTGAAATTCTTGGGGAAGCTGCACAGTAATTTTAATAATCAGCGAAAAAAGCTATTAGAGTATCGACAGCAGCTACAAAAAGAAATAAATGAAGGAAAACAGCTACAGTTTTTAGAGGATAAAAAGCATATCCGCGAAGGAAATTGGACAATCGGACAATTGCCTAAAGACTTGCAGGATAGAAGAGTAGAAATTACAGGTCCAGTTGATCGAAAAATGATTATTAACGCATTGAATTCTGGAGCTAAAGGTTTTATGGCAGATTTTGAAGATGCCACTTCACCTACTTGGGAAAATATAATGGATGGTCAACTTAACTTAAAAGATGCAATAAGGAGAGAAATTGATTTTGAAGCTGAGAATGGCAAGAGGTATTCATTACAGGATGAAACAGCTGTATTAATGGTTCGCCCGAGGGGATGGCATTTAGACGAAAAGCATATGCAAGTAAACGGTGAGCCAATGTCAGCTAGCTTGGTAGATTTTGGACTATATTTCTTTCATAATACTAAGGAATTATTATCAAGAGGGACAGGGCCATATTTTTACTTGCCGAAAGTGGAAAATCATTTGGAAGCACGCCTTTGGAACGATATCTTTGTGTTTTCACAAAATGAGCTTGGGATTCCTCAAGGCACAATAAAGGCAACTGTATTAATTGAAACGATTACAGCAGCATTTGAAATGAATGAAATATTATACGAAATCCGTGAACATGCGGCTGGCCTGAATTGTGGACGATGGGATTATATATTCAGTTATATTAAGAAGTTCCATCAAAATCCGGAGCGTATTTTATCTGACAGGTCAGCAGTAACTATGGAAGCGCCATTTATGAGGAGTTACTCTTTACTTGCAATTCAAACCTGTCATAAGCGTAATGCAATGGCGATTGGCGGGATGGCAGCACAAATACCAGTAAGAAACGATCCAGCTGCAAATCAGATTGCATTTGACAAGGTCAGGAGGGATAAAGAGCGTGAAGCAACAGATGGACATGATGGGACATGGGTTGCACACCCGGGGATGGTAGAGCTTGTTAAAGATATTTTTGATAATCTGATGCCCACCCCAAATCAAATAAGCAGGAAGCGTGAGGACGTAAAGGTAACTGCTCAAGATCTCTTAGAATTACCAACTGGGGAAATTACAGAAGAAGGGCTGCGAACGAATATTAATGTGGGGATCCGATATACAGCGGCATGGTTATCAGGAAGAGGGGCTGTCCCAATTAATAATTTGATGGAGGATGCAGCAACAGCAGAAATATCCAGAGCTCAAGTGTGGCAATGGGTGCGCTATCCAAAGGGGGTGCTTTCTGACGGACGGAAAGTAACAATAGAGTTTGTTGAGCAATTAATAAAAGAAGAGTTACAGAAAATTGAAAGTCAAATTGGAAAAAAGGCTTTCCAGCACGGAAATTTTGAGCAGGCAGCTGGAATATTTAAAGAGTTAATCAAGCAAGACACTTTTGCTGAATTTTTGACAGTACCAGCATATGAAGAATTGATAAAGGGAGGAAATAATTAATGACAAACGAACGTACGGAAAAATTACAGGAGCAATGGGAAAAAGATTGTCGTTGGGTAGGAATTGAGCGACCATATACTGCGGAAGAGGTAATTCGTCTGAGAGGATCAATTGATTTCGAATATACGTTAGCGATGCGCGGGGCGAAGAAATTATGGAACTTAATAAACCAGGAAGATTATGTAAACGCTTTAGGGGCTTTAACTGGAAACCAGGCTGTACAACAGGTTAAAGCAGGTTTGAAAGCAATCTACTTAAGTGGTTGGCAGGTTGCTGCTGATGCAAATATGGCAGGGCAGATGTATCCAGATCAAAGTCTCTATCCAGTAAATAGTGTTCCAAATGTTGTGAAAAGAATTAATCAAGCATTACAGCGTGCTGATCAAATTCATTATTCAGAAGGGAATAAAGAGATAGATTGGTTTGCTCCGATTGTAGCTGATGCAGAAGCAGGATTCGGCGGTCAGTTAAATGTGTTTGAATTAATGAAAGCAATGATTGAAGCAGGAGCCTCCGGAGTACATTTTGAGGATCAGTTATCTTCAGAGAAAAAATGTGGTCATCTAGGTGGGAAGGTTTTATTGCCTACCCAAACTGCTGTAAATAATTTAATTGCAGCTCGATTTGCAGCAGATGTTATGGGGACACCAACTGTGATTATCGCACGAACAGATGCGAATGCTGCTGATATGATTACAAGTGATATTGACCCTTATGATGCAGAATTTATTACTGGAGAACGGACTTCGGAAGGATTTTATAGAACGAGGTCAGGTCTTGATCAAGCAATTGCACGTGGATTAGCCTACGCTCCATACGCTGACATGATATGGTGTGAAACATCAGAGCCTAATCTTGAGGAAGCACAGCGATTTGCAGATGAAATTCATAAAAATTACCCCAATAAATTATTAGCGTATAATTGTTCGCCATCCTTTAACTGGAAACAAAAACTTTCTGATGAACAGATTGCCAATTTCCAAAGAGAGCTTGGAAAAATGGGTTATAAATTTCAATTTGTTACATTAGCAGGCTTCCATGCTTTGAATCATAGCATGTTTGAGCTAGCGAGAAGATACAAGGATGAAGGCATGGCGGCATACTCTGAATTGCAGCAGAATGAATTTGCGAGTGAGAAGTATGGGTACAGCGCAACACGGCATCAGCGTGAAGTAGGTACTGGCTATTTTGATGAAGTGGCACAGGTTATCTCTGGTGGGTCTGCATCTACGACTGCCTTGAGGGGCTCAACCGAGGCGGAGCAGTTTACGAGATGATTGAAACATAGAACAGAAAGTAATCCCCAAAAAGAGGAATTTCGCATCGAGTTTTAATGCGAAATTCCTCTTTTTTAAAATCATTTATACTTCTTTCCCATTTTACATTATAAAATATTTTCCAGTCAGGACGACCCCCAAAATGATAGAAACAAAAAGGAACTTATTGCATGCTCGTTTTACTTGTTTTGAAAAGCTGTTAAATATACGACTCCTAAGATTCCTCCGAATAGTGACCATTTTGGTGCTTCCACCGCATAGGAAAGTTTCCCTTTGTTTATAGTCTTTCTATTTAAATAGCAATCGTAAATAAAACAGCAAGTCAAGCCCATTCATTTTCTAGGTGAACGCATACATTAAAAGTGGATGTGAAAAGAGAAAGGAATGAGCATGAATATGGATGAGATGAATATGCCTTCTGTACAACAAAATAATCAATATGGAATGATGGATTCCCGACTCTTTTTTGGAGGGCCAAGGCCCTGGGGCCCGGGATTTTTCGGCCCAGGATTTGTTCCGGGATTCGGCCCGGGTTTTTATGGACCTGGTTTTATTGGCCCGGGTTTTGGAGGTCCGTATTATGGAAATCCAGTTTTCCAATATGGTTTACCCTTTTTGGGCGGAGTAATCACAGGTATGGCGATTGATAATTTTCCTCGTTATAGCCCATATGGGTATGAAGCTCCTTATTGGGAAGGAAATCAGTCTAGTTAAGTAAAAAAATGGTCCTGCTGTGAAGAGAGTATTTCCTGCAGAAGTCTTGTATGAAATTTGGCGAAGATATCCCTCGTTGTAAAATGGATGAAATCGGAAGAGAAGTGAACGATAAGAACAGCTGAAAAAGGCATTCCAGACTCATTCGTTTGGAATGCCTTTTCACAAAGGATTTTTACGTACGAATAAAAGATAACTTAACAACCCTCCGAGATTGGCAATTACCATGGTGACCCCCATTGGAACGGCTGTGCTTTCTCCAGAAATTCCTACAAAGGGAATCGCGATGCCGCCTAATAGATAAGGCAGAATTCCTAAGAAAGCTGATGCGCTCCCTGCATGCTTTTTCTGATTGCGCATGGCTAAAGAAAAAGTTAAAGGCGTGCTGATCCCAGTACAGGAAACAACCAAAAATAAAGGAATACTAAATAAAGTAGAGATGCACAGTCCGATGTATAAGAGTTTATCTTCTTCTATTTTTTTAGTAATCCGACCGATGATTCTGGTGCCGAGAATAATTCCGGCGCCATTTAAAGCAAACAAGAAGCTGAACATTTGCGGTGATACTCCGTAAATGGATTGATAAATAAACGGCGTACCAGAAACATTAGCAAAGACACCTGCCATGATTAACCCTTGGGTCAGCCCGTAGCCTAAAAATCGTTTATTCTTTGTTAATTTGCCAAACGTAATCAAGGTTTCTTTGATATTTCCATCGACCCGATTGGAGGCTGGATTTATTTCGGGCAGAACGATAAAGATAAATGCCAATATGGCCAACGTCAGAAAGCCAAGCAATAGAAAAATGCCCTGCCAATTTGTGAAGTTGAGAACTGCTCCGCCGAAAATGGGAGCTAAAATAGGCCCGACTCCAACAAAAAGGGTGATTAATCCATATAGTTTGGTTAAATCCTTACCAGAATAGATATCCCGGACGATTGCTCTGGAAATGACGACTCCTGCTGAAGCAGTCAACCCTTCAAAAAATCTAGCAGCAATGAAAAGCCAGATGGAGGGTGCGAAGATGCATAAGACAGAAGCAAATACATACAGAATCAATGCAGAAATAAGAGGCATTTTTCTCCCGCGCTTATCACTTAATGGACCAAAAACAATTTGTCCGGCTGCAAGACCTAATAAACAAAAGGTCAAGCTTAACTGGACATTCGAAGCGCTTGTTCCAAACGCATTAGCAATCGTTGGAAAACTCGGCAGGTACATAGACCGTCAACGAACCAAATGCCGCTAAAATACCTAATAGGGTACTTATAGCTATTTTTCTGGAATTTGAAATGGTATTTTTAGAAATGCTGTTTGCGGATTCCATGTAATTCAATCACCCTATTCATTAGTTTCTCTTTTACTTTTTACAGTTTAGATTAACAAAGAATGGCGCAGGTGTATAATACCTAAAATAGAAGAGGTGATGCCTTATAAGCATATTCACAAATTTAATAGGCATTAGACGATATAGATACGCAGCAGTAAAATAGTAACTGTAAAGGATAATAAGTATAGATACAGTATTTCCAGGTGTTTATTCAGTTATAGAATAGATAACTTGGAAGGAGAAAAACGTAACAAGAGGAAGCAGAAATTTCTTAGATCCATATCCGAAATGGGAGGAATAAAGAATGGCAAAGAATGAAGAAGTTAAAAATGGCGTGATTTTTCCAGCAGGAGAAAAAAATGATGCATTTGCGTAATATTTTGTAGGCCAAAGCTATTTGCAAAGCTTAGTTGCCGATCCGAAAATCAATGTAGGTGTCGGTAATGTCACATTTGAACCTGGATGCCGTAACAATTGGCATATCCATCATGATGGATATCAATTATTGCTGGTAACTGGCGGCGAAGGATGGTATCAGGAAGAAGGAAAAACGGCACAATTCTTAAAGCCTGGTGATGTGGTCGTAACGCATGATGGTGTCAAGCATTGGCATGGTGCAACCAAAGACAGCTGGTTTGAGCATATTGCCATCACAGCTGGAACGCCAGAATGGCTAGAGCCTGTATCGGATGAAATTTACCTGAAATTAGAAGAAAATAAATAATAGAAAGAGGGATGAATCATGGCAAAGAAGCAAACAGCAGGGCGTGACAATTTAGGAGAATTCGCTCCTCAATTTGCAGTATTGAATGATGATGTTTTATTTGGTGAAGTATGGTCTAGAGAGTCCGAATTGTCTCTGCGTGACCGCAGCATGATTACTTGTGCAAGCTTAATGACCCAAGGTGTACCGCAATTAGAAGCACATTTAAAAATGGCAAAACAAAATGGCGTAACCAAAGAAGAAATCGTGGAATTGATTACGCATGTTGCATTTTATACAGGGTGGCCAAAAGCTTGGTCTGCCTTTAATTTAGCAAAAGAAATTTTTGATGAAGCTTAAGTGGAAGACTAGCATATAATCAAAAAAATGATGAAAATCTTAAATATAGAATTGCTCGCAATTGGCTCCCTTTAATATGAAGAGATAGGATGAATCCTCTCTTTTCATATAAAGGGAGTCTTTTTGTCTGATTAATTTTCATCTAACTGGTCAGACTGGACTGTCCATGCAGCTTTATTCTGATAATCTCTGTTATTTGAAGTATAAAGACCAAAGAAAATAATATAGTCATCTGCACCCTCACGCATAGAAATAGCAATCTTATGATTTGCTTCTTCCCCCGGATCTAAGGAGGCAGCGTTTGTTGGATTGTCAGAGTCGATATTATTGTGGTCATCGAGATACCAAGCACCCATTCCGAGCCGATCTCCTTTTGTCAGTTCGTCATTCAGGAAGACGGATTCATCTGCTCCTAAAGCTGCATCTGGTTTTTCAATTTTTATATTACTATCTCCCAGATTCTCGAATGTGAAATCACCGATCAGATAAAATTCATCTCCGTCTTTCGTTTCTGCTCCAAGATCCTGTGTTTTTTCCACACTGTTTAACGTTACAGCAAGCGGAAGGTTTTCCGACTGTGTGATGACATAGCCTTTGTCTCCCATTTCAAGTCCCATTTGATCTTCCAGTTCGATTGGGTCAGCATCGGCGTCACGGATTACTTCTTCCGGAAGATTTGCGCCCGCTTCTTGATTTTCACTATCATCTTCCTGATTGCCAGCGGTGTTGGTATCGGAAGCTTCACTTTCATCGTTTTCTCCGCCACATGCCATTAATAATAATGCGCTTACAAATAAAATCATCATAATCAATACATACTTTTTCATTACGTAACACCTCCTCCTTCATTATGGTGGATAAATAATATCATATATTACCATACCATGGAGGATTGGTTATTTCTATGTACCTAATTAAAAGGGTCAGGAAATAGTTAAAGAAAAATTCCCTTTATTTTACAATTTGTATTGATGTGAAATTAATTTTATAAATCCTTTAAAATGCTTTATGTTGGGGTGGATAATCGAGGTTCAAGCCCGCTGAAGGAAGTTTCACTTTATGTAGGAGATAATTTTTTCTGCAATTTTAACTGTATTTTTTAGACTTAAATAAGATTCATATTGGCACTAATGTTGCGATTGGTCCGAGAGTCAGCATTTACACTGCACTGCATCCCATTAATAGAGAGGGAAGGAATACTGGTCTAGAATATGCCTTGCCCGTTACGATTGAAGATGATGTTTGGATAGCGGGGGATGTTGTAATCAATCCAGGGGTAACTATTGGTGAAGGAAGTGTGATAGGTTCCGGATCTGTCGTGACAAAAAGCATACCAAAAAATGTTGTTGCTTTGGGGAATCCCTGTAGCGTTCATAGAGAAATTACAGAAAAAGATAAAAATGATTGGGAGGCAATGTACGAAGCGTATCAAGCAAGTATAGAATAAAGGTATTCATAATAATTGTTGTAGTGAATGGAAGAGCAGAGGAACGAATTCTGTTATTATGGATTTAATGATACTAACTCAGTGCACTTGTGACGAAAAAAGCAATATCCAGCAGGTGCATACTTATTTAAATGGATTATAAAATCTCGGACTAGATTTCTGCCATCCGAAGGGAGAGAAAAAATATGAAAATAGAACACGTGGCAATTTGGGTGAAGGATTTAGAAAAGATGAAGGAATTTTATGAAACGTATTTTCAAGCGGTTGCAGGTGAGAAGTATCATAATGAAAAGAAGGGCTTTGAATCCTATTTTCTAATATTTGATACATCTGCACGCTTAGAAATCATGCGCAGATCAGATATTGAACAATCCGCTTCTGCTGAGCTGTTAGGATGGGCTCATATTGCTCTTTCGCTGGGCAGTAAAGAGCTCGTTGACCAAATAACTGACAGATTAAAAAAGGATGGCTACCCGCTTGTAAATGGTCCGCGTGTGACTGGGGACGGGTATTATGAAAGTGTCTTTGAGGACCCGGAAGGTAACTTGATAGAATTGACTGTGTAATAGGAGAAGCCGATGGATATAGGGTTGCTTCGGATTCCGTCGTCATAAAGGAAGTGCCCGATAATATTTTAATTGCCGGGAATCCAGCAAGCATATTAGAAAACATAGATGGTATGAATTTGATACAAAGTATGAAGGAGCTTATGGAAATGAAAACAGAAAAAGAAAAAATGTTAGCTGGAGAAATGTATGATCCGGAGGACCCCGTTTTATTAAAAGAGCGTCAAGAAGCGAGAGGAAAGGTTCGGCTATATAATCAAACGCTGGAAACAGAAGAAGAAAAACGCTCGAAATTATTGAAGGAACTGTTTGGTGCCACTGGAGAAAAAGTGTATATGGAGCCGAATATCAGATTTGATTACAGCAGTAACACCTACGTAGGAGAAAACTTCTTTGCCAACTTCGACTGTACGATTTTGGATGTATGTGAAGTTCGATTTGGGGATAATTGTGTGCTTGCGCCTGGGGTTCAAATTTATACTGCAACCCATCCTATTGATCCAGCCGAGCGTAATTCAGGAAAAGAATACGCAAAGCCGATTACGATTGGAAACAATGTTTGGATCGGGGGAAGTGCAGTCATTAATCCGGGAGTAACTGTCGGAGATAATGCGGTTATTGCATCCGGTGCGGTTGTTGTGAAGGATGTACCGGATAATGTAGTCGTTGGCGAGAATCCGGCCAGGGTTATCAAAATTGTGAAAGATGAAGCGGACGAAAAAGTCTCGGAAAGTGTTCTGACATGAGAATGGGAAAAGAAAAACCGGGCGCGGACGTCCGGTTTTTTCTTGATTAAGACTTCACCTTCTCTGGAAATAGGTTGATAAAAGCCGTCAAAGATGCCGGAATATACCTGTCTTTTCTATAAATAAATATGGTTTTCACTTTTTCGTATGGATGAGGGATAGAGTGTTGTTTCAGGCTTCTCTCTTGTATATACTTGGAAACAACACTTAATGGAAGCAGGCTTAGGCCAAGTCCGGCCGATACACACCCAATAATTGCCTCCATTGTTCCGAGCTCCATAATTTTAGCAGGAATCAACCCCTCCTGATGCAGCCAATGTTCAAGCTTTTCCCGGTAAGCACACCCTGAACGGAAGACGAGTATGGTATCGGTTTGAATATCTTCGATGGAAGAGATATCCGGATGCTTCGTATCGGTTATCAGAACCATTTCCTCTTCGAATACTTCCTTTTGGATGAGAGCAGGGTGCTCAACAGGTGCGGCAATAAATGCACCGTCGATCTGATGCTGAAGCACACCCTGGATATTTTGTTCGGTAGGACCTGTTTTTAAGGTTAAATCCACTTTGGGAAAAGTCTGATGATACGTTGAAAGAAAAGGCGGTAAACGCACGGCCGCAGTTGTTTCCATTGATCCGATAATTAACGATCCGTCGGGTGTCTGGTCATCCTTCATCGCCGCTTCTGTCTCTTCTATCAGATGGAATATTTTTTCGCTGTATGCTAAAAGCAAGCTTCCTTTGTCCGTCAATGTCATCCCGCGATTATATCTATAAAAAAGGGGGCTTTGCAGGCTTTTCTCCAATTGCTGAATTTTCATGGTAATGTTTGATTGTGCATATTGGAGCTCTTTTGCAGCCTGTGAAATACTCCCCAGCCTCGCAACCATACGAAAAATGTTTAATAAATGCAAATCCATATAAGTCCCTCCCCCGGTTTTCTTTGCTATCTAATGTATTGATATCCAATATCATAATTACGTATTATTCAATATACCAAAAAAATTGTATAATTTATATATCATTATTTAATCGAAAACCATATAGTCCACAATGAAATGCTGCATGATAAGAAGAATAGAGGCGTAAAGGAAAAGAATAGGGAGGCGGGAAATGATGCTACGTAATGAAATGACAAAATGTTTAAAGATAGCGTATCCGATTATACAGGCACCAATGGCTGGCGGGGTGACTACTTCAAAATTAGTAGCCGAGACTTCGAATGCAGGCGGTTTGGGGATGATTGGGGCAGGGTACATGGCTCCAACGCAAATACGGGATCAAATCAAGGAAATTCAGAAGCTGACATCCAAGCCGTTTGGAATTAATTTGTTTGTCCCTCAACCATTTGATGTTTCAGAAGATAGTATGAAAGCGGCCAATCAGGCTTTAACCACAATTCGTCAGCAATTACATTTACCTGATAAGGATAACTTTGGAATTGCTGATTATAATGAAGTTTTGGAAGCATTTAAAGAACAGATTCAGGTTGTCATCGAAGAACAGGTTCCTATTTGTTCCTTTACCTTTGGCATTCCATCCCAGGAAGTGATTGCAGAATTAAAACAACATAATATAACGCTGATGGGAACGGCTACAACGGTTATGGAGGCAGTTCAAAATGAAGCGGCAGGAATGGATATGGTCGTGGTCCAGGGAAGTGAAGCTGGAGGTCACCGAGGAGGGTTTCTTAATCAGGAACAGGAAAGCTCTGATTCTGTCGGTTTAATGTCCCTGCTACCACAAGTGACGGATGCGATAACGATACCTGTCGTTGCTGCTGGAGGAATCATGGATGGGAGAGGATTAGCAGCCTCGATGTGTTTAGGTGCACAGGGAGTGCAAATGGGGACGGCCTTCCTGACTTGTGTCGAAAGCGGAGCACATCCGGTCCACAAGGAAGCCGTTCTGAGCATTAGTGAGGATCAAACGGTCTACACCCGGTCATTTTCTGGTAAATGGGCGCGGGGAGTTAAAAATCATTTTATCTTAGAAATGCAAAATCATGAAGTATATTTGCCGGATTTTCCTGTTCAAAATACACTGACGCAGGATATTAGAAAAGCTGCCTCTGCAGAGAATAATCCAGATTTCATGTCTCTTTGGTCCGGGCAAAGTACCAGGTTAGCTAAGAGCCAAACGGTTGAAGCATTAATTGAAAATATGGTTGCAGAAGCTAAAAAATTAAATGTAAATATATAAAAATCGTGTTATTGATTCGTTTTTGTATGATGGGGTCAGCTGAATTATTAGGCTGTCCCTTTTTAATATGCAAGATATGTAAAGCAGGGGCTGTCGATACAATAATATTGCAGCCTTAATATCACTTGACTCAATAGAGGCAAAAATAGATTGCCTTATATATGACCTAGCTCCCCCATAATCCCCGTGTTTTACAGCGTCCATCCAAATGTGTAACATGATTAGGCAAAGGGGGAATAGGATAATGACAAACCAAATAAATCGTTTTGAAGGTAAAGTAGCATTGGTGACAGGGGGGCGTTCGGGAATCGGGCAAGCCATCGCGCGTCGCCTGCATGAAGAGGGGGGCGACTGTCATCACTGCGCAGCGCGGCGAGGATAAGATGTTCGACTGGATTCCTGCTGATTTCTCCGATCCACAGACACCTGAGCGCGTTGTAGCGGAGGTCATTGACCGTGCTGGAAAGCTGGATGTTCTGATTAATAATGCTGGCATGATGATGGAAGCAGGAATTGAAGAAATGACCTTAGAGGACTGGCAGCGCAACATCGATTTGAATCTGACTGCACCGTTTCTATTGACTCGTGCCGCTTTGCCTTATCTGCGCAAGACACAAGGCAGTATTGTCAATACCAGTTCGGTGGAGGGGCTGGCTGCAAATCCCGGGCATGCAGCCTATGCTGTCACAAAGTCGGGAATTTTAGGGTTAACTCGTTCCATAGCAGTTGATCATGGACATGAAGGAATACGTTGCAATGCTGTTGCGCCTGGATGGATTGACACCGATTTGAACATTAATCTTATCGAAAATTCACCAGATGCTGAAGCATTCAAACGCGATCTCGGAAAAATTCATCCTGTGGGACGGACCGGAAAACCGGAGGAGGTAGCAGCGCTGGTAGCATTTCTCGCTGCTGATGAAGCAGGCTTTATCACAGGACAGGTTTATACAGTAGATGGAGGCAGAACAACCAAGCTGAGTTTGCCTTAATTTTTTCTCTTTTGAAATATATTGTAATGAAGCGATTTTAAACACATTATTTTTACGATTTACTCCCCCCTGTAGCAGTTTTCAGGCCTGCTTTAGGGGGAGGTATTCCTCTGCTCCTTTTTCATTTTCCCAATATAAAGATCTGACAAAATTTAAAGTATTATCCCGGAAAAGCTTCCTTTTAATACGTTTTTGCCGTGTTGGTTTTTACATAAGAAGGTCGTATCAATTGTTTTTCGATTCTTTTTTGTTTCTTTATATTCTTCAATGAATACTTCACAAGTGATTGTGTCTCCGGTTAAGACAGGGCGTAGAAATTCAAAATTTGCATTACGGGCAAGCACGTTATTATCTCCGCCGATTTTGGTCGGCAGTGTGGCAGTCAACAGGCCTTGAATAACAAGCCTTCCTTGTTCATCAGGAGTTTGATGATGAATGCCTTCATCACCCGAAAGTGCTGTAAATAATTCAACATCCTTTAATGTAAAGGTTCGTTCAAATGTAATGGTATCTCCAGCTTTTAATGACATGATTTCTATTCCTCCGGTTAGTTGTAAATAGTAATTATTTTAAAAATATATTTTTATTTTATAGTAGTTTACTTCTTTAAGCTATCCATCATGTGTGCTGGTATGATATAATTCGCTATTCTTCCTCTCAGCTTATTTATGGCAGGGCGTTTTTTTAAAACGACATAAGATGAATCCATTGAAACATGCATTCACCTTGTTGTTAATTAAAACATACTAACATCAACAATAAAAAAGCCTTCCCTAATTAAGGAAAGACCAGATTATCTAAGTGTATAAAGCCTTTCTGCTAAACCTACAGCAGAGATACCAAGCTTTTCATGATTTGTTGTAACAGCAGCTAAACCATTTTCAAATAAACAAATCTAAAATATAATAAATAGCCCCGCCAAGCGCAGCGGTTATTGGCAATGTAATCACCCAGGTGACAACCATCCGTTTGGCTACTCCCCAATTAACTCCCTTAGGCCGATGCGAGGCTCCAACCCCGAGGATACCGGATGAAATAACATGGGTGGTACTTACAGGTAAATGAATGAGTGTTGCTCCAAAGATGACACCAGCACCAGTAAGGTCAGCTGCAACCCCATTTACCGGACGGATTTTCATAATTTTTCCGCCAACTGTTTTAATAATTCGCCATCCGCCGACAGAAGTTCCAAGCGCCATTGCTGTAGCACATGAAGCTTGTACCCAAAAGGGGATATCTGTCGTTGGATGCATGCCGCCGACAATTAATGCCATCGTAATAATCCCCATTGATTTTTGAGCGTCATTCGTACCATGGGCAAAGGATTGTACCGATGCTGTTAAAATTTGTACGAGCCGAAATCGTTTATTGGTTTTTGCTAAATTGCTGTTTTTAAAAATAACTTTAATAATACTGTATATAATATATCCGATGATAAAGGCAATCACTGGCGAGGAGAGCAGCCCTTCAAGAATCGAGAGAAAACCTTGAAAATGGATGGCATGAACTCCTGCAGATACAATAACTGCTCCCGTAATAGCTCCGATAATTGCGTGAGAGGAGCTGCTCGGGATTCCTGCATACCATGTTACCAGATTCCAGATGATTGCCGCAATCAAAGCAGCTAAAATAACGACTAACCCATTATCCAATTCAAATGGGTCCGTAATGCCGCTCGTAATCGTTTGAGCAACACCGGTAAAGGTTAATGCTCCGACAAAATTCATTACAGCGGCCAATATAATTGCTCTTCTGGGTGTCAAGGCTTTTGTTGATACCGATGTTGCAATGGCGTTTGCTGTATCATGAAACCCGTTTATAAAGTCGAAGAGAAGAGCAAAAATTACAATCAATACGGTAATTACAGTAAGAAAATCCATTTTTTAACCACTCTTTTACGCGTTTTTCATGATGATACTTTGAAGTGTACTTGCTGCATTTTGACAATAGTCAGCAATCTCTTCCAGAATCTCATAAATTTCTTTATACTGAATGACTTTAATAGCATCCTTTTCGGTTTGGAATAAGTTCCTTAAGGATTCACGGTATAACTCGTCGCAGTTACTTTCATATTCTTTGATCCGTATGGCATGCCCTTCTACATCTTTTAATTGATAGTTAGCAATCAATTCCATGGACGTCAAAATTTCTTCGGCGCATTTCAATATATAATTTGTAAATTGATCAATATAATCATCTGAAGATAAAATATGATAAATATCCATTCTGGAGGAGAACTCTTCAATCCCATCCATAATGTCATCCAGATTATTAACAAGCTGAAGAATATCCTCACGCTCAATCGGCGTAATAAAAGCCTGATTTAACTCTTTAATAATTTCATGAACCTTATCATCCGCGACGGATTCATGTTTTTTTATCGTATCGGAAAATTGTTTCAATGTCTCCGAGTCTTTTACCTTGAAATGAACAAAATAATCTGCCGTTTCATGTAAATGCTTTGCAAAATCAACGAGATAAAGGGAAAATTTATCTGGTTTTTTCTTGAACATATTTCTTAACCTCCATTAAACAAAAAGAAACTTCGTATCCTTGTTTCCTATATATTTTACCAGTGATTTATAGAAAATAAAAAATAACTGTCCGATTTTGTCCATTTTCGTCACGAAGTACATTATACACTTTCATTTGATATTTTGTAGCTTTCTGTTAAAGAATATCCAAATATTTTTCATATTGAATTTCCGCAATTTTCTGCTATTATCCTTGGAGGATAGATGAGGAGAGGAAATAACAATGTATTTCTATTCCGGGAAGTGCTGAACGAAGGATATGTAAAGACAGGTTTTATCCAATTATAATAAAAAACGATTGACCTATAGTTAACTATAGGTACTATAATCATTTTCAAAGCGGGTAAGCTATAAAATAAAGTCTATTCGTTTTATAAATACGAGGAGATGTTCAAATGATTTTAAATGAAACGTATCAGCTGTCAAATAAGATTGAAATTCCTAAAATAGGTCTTGGAACGTGGTTTATTGATAATGATGATGCCGCTCAGGCAGTGATAGAGGCTGTGAAACTTGGTTATCGCCATATTGATACGGCTCAGGCATATGGAAATGAAAGTAGCATCAGTCAAGGAATTATAAATTGTGGTGTGAATCGAGAAGATTTATTTATTACCACAAAACTTGCTGCAGAAGTAAAATCCTATGAAGAAGCTGTTTCATCGATTAACCAATCCCTGGAGAAGTTAAATCTTGATTATATTGACATGATGATTATCCATAGTCCGCAGCCATGGATGGAGTTTGACGGAGAAGAGCGTTTCTTTGAAGGGAATCGCGAAGCTTGGCGTGCTCTTGAAGAAGCATATGAAGCAGGAAAACTTCGTGCCATCGGGGTATCTAATTTTCAAAAAAGAGGGTTTGGATAATATTCTTTATCATTGCAATGTCAAACCAATAGTTAACCAGATTTTAGCCCATATCAGCAATACACCATTTGATTTGATTGCATATACGCAGGAACAAGGCATACTTGTCGAGGCATATTCACCAATTGCCCATGGAGAATTATTTAAAAATGAGGAAGTTGCAGCTATTGCTGAAAAATATGATGTTTCCATTCCGCAATTAAGTATCCGCTATACGTTACAGCTTGGCTTGCTGCCATTGCCTAAAACAGCTAATCCGGAGCATATGAAAAATAATGCCGATGTAGACTTTACCATTTCTGATGAGGATATGGAATTCTTGAAAAATGTCGAGCGCATTAAAGATTATGGAGATGCGAGTGACATGCCTGTGTTTGGCGGGAGATTGAAATAAAAGAATACAGCTCCTCACTTAAATAGCTTTTCTTATCCAAATCGTAAATTTATTGATAACGCTTATGCAGGTTTGATGTTACCCAGAAAAGGGAACAAATTATTGGATAAAGCAATCCATAAATAAGTAGATAAACCAGCGTATAGGGGGATTATCAATGTTAAAAAGAAAAGATATTTTTGAATATGCTAAAGAAAGATATGATGTTAAACCGGATTATCCCTGGGAAAAATCTCTAAATTTTGCAGCTTTAAGGCATAAAAATAATGAAAAATGGTTTGGCTTAATTATGGATATCACAGAGGATAAGTTAGGAATAAAAAGCGATAGAAAAATTGATATATTGAATGTAAAAGCTAGAAAAGAATTTATAGGTTCATTAAGAAAAAATGAAAATATATATCCTGCTTATCACATGGATAAAAATAATTGGGTCAGCATTGTTCTAGATTATACCAAGGATTTAGACGATATCCGAGATTTGGTTGCAGAAAGCTATGAATTAACTACCTAAATAATACTTTTAGTCACTTTACAATTAATACACGACTAGAGTTGGTATTGGAGGATGTTTAAAAAGCTCGGTGAAAATGACACTTAAGAAAGAGAATCTTCTGCTAAAAACGCCCACACCATGCGGGCAACGTAGAAGTTACCGCCTCCTGTGGAAGTCCGTTGACTTGCTTTTTCGTTCCTCATTTACCATTTATGTATACTTTAGTATTCAAAGCTGCGTCACCTCGAATTTCTAGATCCTTTTTATCCTGCTTTTTGAATAGGTACTATTAAAAATTTTAATTCTTTAAAAAAGGGACTGTTGCACAATGAAGTAACCATTGTCCAACAGTCCCTTTTTCTCATACATCATAATTCATTTAATAGAGCCATTTTTCATTGGCTAGGTTCTAATAACCTGATTGTGAAAAATCATTTCTCTCATCAGCATTACAAAAGGTATCCAAAAGAAAACGCATCATCTCATATAAACGCTGTCACAGGTTCCAGGCGCCGGTTCATAAAAGCAATGCTGCTTAAATTGACCGGAAAAAGGCTGATCATACCATGTTGGAGGGCATGGGGCATACGGATTAAAGTACCAAAGAGCATACTTCGCCGGGTGTTCCCTCCAAAAATCCAGATTCTGTCTTGCTAATCTTTTTTCAAAATTTCTTGCTCTTTGATAAAACATATTTCCTTTTTGAACGGCTTCAAATGAATAATTTCCTCCTTGAACATGGAAAATGACATCGTCAACAGTTCGCAAGTCAACAAAATCACTGCAATCTGCTACAACGCGATTCACAATGACATTTCCAACATATAGCATGCCTTGTTTTCCTTCGCCTTCCGCTTCTGCTCTCATCATCCTCGCCATTACGTCAACATCTGCTTCTCGGTAAGCTATTCTTCCCATTATCTCACCTCTAGATATAATATGAAGGAAAGGCTGCATTCATGACCATGTCAGCTATAATTTTGAAGTACATGAATACAGGTGGAAAAACATCTGCTATACGAGTGAAAGTAATTAGAAAGAAGGAAAACAAGCACACCGCAAAATATATCAAAAAGCAAATCGTGGATTTTGATATTCTATATTTAGATAAGGAGGGGAGCTTACGTTGAATAACTATAAATTCGTTGTAAAAAAATCCATTATGTATATCGAGGAGCATCTGCACGAGCCGCTTACAATAGAAGACATCGCGCGGCAATCCAATTTTTCGAAATTCCACTTCCACCGTATATTTCAAAAATCGGCAGGTATGACGATTACGGAGTATATTCGGATGCGCAGGCTGGCAAATGCCTCTGCTGCTTTACTCTACTCAAAGGAACGAATTTTGGATATTGCATTTTACTATCAATTTGAATCACAAGAATCCTTTACAAGAGCTTTTAAAAAAATATATAAGCTGCCCCCTGGCCAATATCGCAGGCTGATGTCTGATGTGATAAAAAACAAGGAGGAATCGTACATGGAAACAAAAATAAAGGGCTGGTTTTTGAGCGGGTCAGATCCGTTTAGTTATGAAATGGGTGTGGATCATGAAATTGTTCACCAAGGCAAAGCTTCTGGTTATTTAACATCCAAAACCGTACTGGATTCAACGCATTTTGCCACGATGATGCAGGCATTTAAGGCAGACCGTTTTACGGGAAAACGCATTCGGCTGTCGAGTTTTATCTGCACGAAAGATGTAGAAACCTACGCTGGGATGTGGGTAGATGACACGACGGAGGATGTCGTTCAATTTGATAATATGAGTAATCGCCCTATTAAAGGGACGACAAACTGGAATCGTTATTCGATTGTGTTAGATGTACCGGAAAAAAGTGCGGTTATTTCGTTTGGCATCAATTTAGCCGGTCAGGGAACGGTATGGTCAGATCAATTTACATTTGAAGAAGTAGATGAAAATACGCCCACAACAAATCTGGAGATACAGGGTGAACTGCAGGACGAACCAGTAAATTTATCATTTGAAGAAGAAATATAATGGAAGCGCTGATTTCATTTAGCTTTCGTATAAGAGTTAGTAAGCAAACGGAATCTCAATATATCAAGGGAGGCTGCTTAGCTATAACAAAAGCGGGAGGTGAATCCAATGTTGGGTGAGCTCATAGAGGTTGCCAAATTCTTTCTCGAAATGTTTAAAGGGAACCTGCCAATGGTGCAATTATATGTCATAGCAGGAGGATTATTATTGGGGGTTATTTATGAACTTATATATGAAACCAAACATGAGAGACATAGCTTTTGGTATCTACTGATGGAACGTATTTTTCTGAACATAGCAGGGCTGTTATTTTATATGAGCTTCTATATATTTGGATTAAAAACGCTGCTAAATATATGGCCTTCCTTGCTCGCGAATCATTCCATTGAGGCAGTGAGCTGGCTGGCGATAAGCTCTTATCTAAGTATTGTTTTATTGATTCCTTTGGGGATATATACCGTTAAGAGTAAAAACTTCATTTTTCAAGTGTTTGGGGTCAGTTCTTATTTCATTCTTAGTGGAGTGATTATTACATTGGCTCATACCATTTTTGCACCAAATATCGACTTACCGATCTTGTTAGTACTTTTGAATATACTTGTGAATGCAGCATTAACATTTTTTAGCATGAAATATGAATTCAATAAAAATAGACAAAAAAACATTCATAAATCAACAAAGGCGGCTTCCTCTTGATAGAGAGCCGTCTTTGTTTTTACATGACAAAAATAAATAGTCAATATACCTGAGAAAAGTTCTATTTTAAAAATGGGAGGATTATAAATGTAAGAGAGCAGGGGAAAAGGGGGAGAAAATGATGAAACATAAGAAGCTGGGGTTATTAATCTCATTTATTGTACTAGCTGGGCTGCTGCTTGCGGCTTGTGGAAGCAATGGAGATGATGAAGAAAGTGAGAGCGAGAGCTTGGACAGCAATATCGTAACGATTGCTACAGGCGGAGCGTCTGGTCCTTACAATATTATAGCGACTACCTTAGCGGATATTTACACGAATACGTACGATGTAAACTCAAGAACACAGACAACTGGAGCATCGGCTGAGAATTTAAACCTGATGGCAGAGGAAAAAGTGGAAATGGCTTTTGTGATGAGTGATGCGTTGAGTCAGGCGTTAAATGGGGAAGCGAGCTTCTCAGAACCCTTAGAGGGTATTTCCCAGATTGCGAATTTATATCCGAATGTGGTTCAGATTGTTGCCAGGGCAGATGCTGGGATTGAAACAATAGAAGATTTAGCTGGAAAACGCGTTGCTGTCGGTGATCAGGGATCGGGAGTAGAACTGAATGCCCGTGCGTTATTGGAGGGACACGACATTTCTTATGACGATTTGCAGGCAGATTACCTTGGCTATGCTGAGGCAGCGGATGGCTTATCTTCAGGGCGGATTGATGCGGCTTTTTTAACAAGCGGTTTGCCTAATGCTTCTTTATTAGAATTATCGGAAACGACGGATATTAATTTAGTAACCATCGATGCAGATAATATTACAGAAATCGCAGAGGAACATCCCTACTTTATAGACTTTGAAATTCCGGCTGGCACGTATGGTAACGAGGAGGCTGTTCCAACTGCAGCTGTACCCAATGCGCTGGTTGTGCGCAGTGATTTTAGCGAGGAGGATGTGTATAAATTAACGAAAACATTCTTTGAAAGCCTGGATACCTTAAGTAATTCCCATCAAGCAGCAGAGGATATTTCAATAGAAAATGCTCAGGAGGGGCTTATTGCGCCGTTACACCCGGGAGCTGAAAAATATTTTAATGAGCAATAAGAAAAAAAGAATTTGGATAGGGAGCTCGTTGCTTATCTTGCTCCTTTTTCCTCTTTTCTATCGTATTCCTGTCATCGAAGTAGCGGGAGAGGATACTTCTTTTTTTATCAAAGAGGAAGCGTTTGTTTTAGGATGGATTCATTCGATTGAAAAAGAGGAATGGTTTGAAAGATATCAGAGGAAAGATGAGAAAATCATTTTAAGCGATACGTTTTTTAAAACATTTGGTGCCGGAACTCCCTTTCAAGCCAAGAAAACAATGACAGAAAATGGATTTATTCAAATGGAGCTTGATATAGATTATGAGGATTTAAATGTAACTATTTCTGAATTTGTACAAACTACGCTGTTTATTGGCGATCGTGAAATACCTTTATACCACCATTTTGACCAATATGAAAATGTCATGATTACAACACGAAAATTACCTGTCTGGGAATACATAAGGGGTGATTATTTTTGAAAAATGATAAGCTGCACGCTGCCGCAGATTCTGAGATGTCACAGGACAAGGTAAAGAAGGTACTCGAAAAATATGATTTGGAATCCAATGTACGGAAATGGAACAATAAGTCGATTGTCTGGTTTTTCAGCATTCTGGCGATCAGCTATGCAATATTTCATTTGTATATTACATTTAACCCGCTCCCCACGCTCCTGCAGCGTAATTTTCATTTAATGTTTGGCTTAGGAATGGTCTTTCTGCTTTACCCAACATTTAAAGCCCAAGACCGCAGGAAAATTCCTTTTTACGATTGGATGCTTTTTGGATTAACAATCGCTTCCTGTATTTATTTGTTTACCGTCTATCAGGATATTGTAACGGTACGCGGCGGCGTTGCGAACACTGCCGATATTTTGATGGCGATACTGACAGTTGTTTTAGTGTTTGAAGCTGCACGACGGGTTACCGGCTGGGTTTTACCTATATTGGCTCTGCTATTTCTAGCCTACCCTTTCTTTAGCCATCAGGATTGGCTGCCGAGAATGCTATTAACAAGGCCTTTTGATTTAGCGGATATTTTCGGGCAATTATACACAAAAACTGAAGGGCTATTTTCTACGGCAATCGGTGCGTCTGTGCAATTCATTTTCTTATTCATTTTGTTTGGCGCTTTTTTAGCGAAATCCGGAATGGGGAAATTTTTTAATGATTTGGCTCTGGCACTTGCTGGTCATAAGCAGGGCGGACCGGCAAAGGTAGCTGTTATTTCAAGTGCTTTTATGGGATCAGTCAACGGCTCAGCCGTTGGAAACGTTGTAAGCACTGGTGCCTTTACAATTCCTTTAATGAAACGAATAGGCTATGATAAAAATTTCGCAGGTGCTGTAGAAGCCAGCTCCTCGATCGGCGGCCAAATTTTACCTCCTATTATGGGAGCGAGCGCATTTATTATGGCAGAAACCACAGGAATATCATATGGAACAATCGCTCTTTCCGCAATTATCCCCGCATTTTTATTTTTTTTAAGCAGTATCATGCAGGTTCATTACCGCGCCGGACGTGCAAATCTAAGAGGCTTGCCGAAAGCGGATCTTCCTCAGGTAAAGAAGGTGTTGAAGGAAGGCTGGCATTTATTGATACCGCTCATCAGTTTGATTATGATGCTATTTGCTAATGTGCCTGTTTCTTATGCGGCCTTTTACACCATCATGATTACCGTTGTTGTATCCTGGTTTAGAAAACATACAAGAATGCATTTCAAAGATATTCTGCAGGCATTGGAAACCGGGACCAGACAAGCGTTATCGACAATCGTTGCCTGCGGGGTCGTCGGCATCGTTATCGGAGTAGTTAACTTAACTGGTTTTGGGGCCACATTATCTTCGGCTATAACGAGTCTTGGTGCCGGTTCATTGATGTTCACGTTACTCCTGACGATGCTTGCGTCGATTGTTTTAGGGATGGGTCTGCCGTCCATTCCAGCCTATATTATTACGGCTACCATGGCTGCGCCTGCTTTGGCGGAGTTCGGTATTCCGGTTCTTATTGCACATTTGTTTGTATTCTATTTTGGTATCTTTGCCAACATCACGCCGCCCGTTGCGTTGGCTTCTTTTGCGGCATCCGGTCTGGCAGGCGGGAGCCCGATGAAAACAGGCTTTATATCGCTGAGGTTAGCCATAGCGGGATTCATCGTCCCATTCATATTTGTTTATGAACCGGCCATGCTTTTGATTGATCCATCGGGCTTGCCTGCGAATGCCACAGAGTTTCCTTTTGCAGCGATCCCTCAAATTATAATGGTTGCTGTAAGCTCTGCCATAGCAGTAGTAGCTATCAGCGCTGCCGTTGAAGGATTTATTCATACGAATCTAAATGTCTTAACCAGGCTGGTGCTTGGGATTAGTTCGTTGCTTTTGATCGTACCAGAGTTCATGACGGATATCATTGGATACCCCATTATTATTTTGATTTTTGTTTTAAACTATATTAAGAGTAAAAAAGAAACGCCGGCAGCTGTTTCTTAAGGAACAAATAAGATTAGAAGGAGTCGTGATGCAGTTCTTGCTGCTTGTGGAATATTAGAAAACTTGGTTGGCACCAAGCCTTTAGGTGACAACCATAGTTACACTTATGCAGTAAGAAAGTTTATACTTACTTAACTGCCAAAGAAAGAAGAAGGCTGGAGCAGAAACCTCTCCAGCCTTCTTCTTTAAGATCGCTGCTTATTATAAATTAAATACCGCAGATAATTTTCTAAAGGCCCGGCTATTTGACGACGTTCCATCCAATACGCAATCGACAGCGTAACCATCCACATCACGGTACCGATCAATAACGACGTGGTGACAGTTAAGGATGCCCCTAGATTAAAAGCAATGGGGGACAACAGGATCACTATTAAAACCTCGTGCAGCACGAAAAATGTTAAGGAACGTTTGCCCATTGCAGCAATTGCTTTTACGAGGCCGCCGCGCTGTTTCATGCGGGCTCCTAACCATCCAAACAGTGCTGCATAACTTAAGCCGCCGGCAAAACCAGTGAGAATATGGATGCCATATACAATCCCGGCGGTGAAAAGACTTGGAAACCAAACATCGTTAATCAGCACAAGCGGGATGGCGCCGGCAAGTGAAATGGTAACCCCGATGACGCTTAATTGTTTTAACAGCTTAAGATGATGCTGCGGTTTAATTAATATATTTATATTCCCCAGCCACATTCCAATTAGGACGGAAGGGATAACAGGGAAGGTAATATGCGTAAATAATGGAATAATCGGGATAGAAACCAGACGCTCCAGTATCGTACCTGCATATGTTTCCTGACCAGTTAGCTCTACCGGTAATCCGTACGACTGGTTTTCTGTCAGGACACCACCCCAAAACAATGGAATGTATATGATACAGATAACCGTAGAGATAAGCACATATTTTTTAATCTTTTTGTTATCCTTTTTCAAGCAGGAGACTAACAAAAGACCTGCAATACCATAGGTCATCAAGATATCCTGACCGCCTGCAACCCCGGCGAGGATAGCGCCAAATAATATCAAATACCAGCAGCGTCTCTTAATCAATCGCTTTGCTTCTGCTGTACCTTTTCTTTCTGATTGCTTACGGTAAATCATGACGAGACCATAGCCGAACAGGATAGCAAATAATGGACGTGCCCGATTATCCACGGTGATTTCCATTAGAAAATTTAAGAAATGATCGAATGCTGTACTGCCGGAAACTTTGGTGATGACGCCTGGTTCGATGGTATATAAAAACAATGGGATATGTGAAAGGATTATCAGAAAAAGCATGAAGCCTCGTGCAAGATCCAAAGAAAGTGCACGCTTTGTTTGAGTTGTTTCTAAATCAGCCATGAATCCTCCTCCTCATTTCTTCAGCCTTTTTTATTCCTTAGCTTATTAATCATCCATATCACTCCAGCTATAAAAAGCACAGCTAATATAACAACATCAAATTTGCTTGGATAATTGTCAATAAACGTGCGGACCGGTTCAGGAAGGCTTCCTTGAAAGATTGCATCGACAGCTGTTCTGACTATCGTCAGCAGAAATATAATAAGCTGCAGTAAAAGCAAGATTGGCAGCAGACCAAAACCGCCAATAAACCAATTCCAAGCCAATGCTCCATTAAAAAAATAAATAATAGCAGCCAGTATAAATACCACACTTATAAGAGAAAAGATAATGAAACGAATCCATTGGGCGAATACCAAGGATTCTAAACTGTAAAGGTGCATCACATAGGAAAATGAAAGTATCGATAAAATAATACTTAGCAACGGTATGATACGCTGGAACCAGCGGGGGAGATGATGAAATTCATCAGTTTTATTGTCCATTTTAAACTCCTTTATTAAGTAATCAACATGTAATTTGGTTGATTGATTATATTTTTGGTTGTTTAATCAAAATTTATCATTTAGGACTTTCTTTGTCAAGTAAGCTATCAATCTATTAGCTGACAAAAAATCCTGCCTTCAAGAGGCAGCAGGATGGATTTCAGGGAATAGGCAGGTCAATTTAAGCGTATGTAGAAGAGAGGTTGCTGGCTTTATATTTTGTATTGGTTATCATCTTTTCATTAACAAAAAGAAACCATTTGATAAGGCTGTCATCAACATGGTTTCTTTGTGAGGGAAATATTCTGTATTTTATTCGTAGAATGCTTTTTAAAACACGATGAAGCATCTGCTTTATTCATCCGCCCAATATGAAAACAGGAGACCACGTTCGCCAAACAATGGATCGGTATCAGGTAATGGAACGTTCTTGATATTCGCCAAGTTTTCGGGGCGCTCTTCAGCCTTTCCATAACAAAAATCATAACTTTTCCCATTCGGATAGGCGCCAATTACAGCAAAATCTGTACTGCCTTCCAGCAGTTTGTGACCAACCCCGGCTGGAAGAATGGCTGTATCGCCTTGTTCAACCTGTATCTGTTCTCCCTGTTTCCCGCCAAGCTGAAGCTGAGCGGATCCGCTGACTACGGCAAGAACTTCATGTGTATTACTATGATAATGATGAAAAGAAGCAACACCTCCACGCCATGCGCCCAGCCAGTTATTTTTTGTTAAAATTGCTTTTACATCGTCCGTTGAAGTTATTACATCTCTGTATAAAAGCAGCGGATAGGTCGGATTGTTTGGAATTGAGCCGTCATCTTTGAATTGCAAGAATTTTATCTCCACATCTTCCGGATGTTTCATGCTTCTTCCCCTCCTTCAAAAAG
The DNA here is from genome assembly GCF_042654105.1 of Oceanobacillus aidingensis. Lineage (NCBI taxonomy): Bacteria > Bacillati > Bacillota > Bacilli > Caryophanales > Bacillaceae > Oceanobacillus > Oceanobacillus aidingensis. The sequence continues at coordinate 43,837 of NZ_JBHSFT010000014.1, forward strand.
CTTTTGTTGCTTTCTTTCCCTGCAACGAAGAAATAAAACATGTGAATGTAAAATAATTTCTTCTATAATAATAGATACATGGAAAAGAAGAACAAGCTTGGTGGAAGGGTATTACAAATTAAAATGAGGAAGCTGCTGCATGAAAGGAGACAGTCAAATGCATTTTCGAAAAGCTCAAAAAGAAGACTTACCTGCCATCGTCCGCTTATTAGCTGACGATGGATTAGGTTCCGGACGTGAAAGGTATGAAGATCCTTTGCCTGAGGAATATGATCAAGCTTTTGATGCAATGGAGGCTCAAATCGGAAATCAGGTTATTTTAGCTTTGGAAGAAGAGGAGGTTATCGGCTGTATTCAATTGACCATTATTCCTGGATTAGCAAGATTAGGGATGAAGCGGGCGCAAATTGAGGGCGTGCGGGTGGATAAGAAGTATCGCGGAAAAAGGGTAGGGGAAGCTTTGTTTAAAGAAGCGATTGCTATCGCAAAAGCGGAAAAATGCGGGCTAGTGCAGCTGACAACAGATAAACAGCGCAATGATGCGCATCGTTTTTACGAAAGATTAGGTTTTTCTGCAAGCCATGAAGGAATGAAATTAATTTTTAAAATGGAAAAGTAATCAACACAGAGTAAAATAAGGTGCAATTCTGTTATAACAAGGATTGCACCTTATTTTTTATCGACGGCATAAATATCTTCCCGAAGTTTAAAGGGCTGTAGTGTTTATTTGGTTGTTGACATTTTGTCAACGTTTGGATATATTGTTTAATAGATTATTAGCTTATCTGACTGGCGATATTTTAAACGATACAGCCGTCACTGATACTTTTGTAATTGTCTTAACTCAAGTGACGCTAACCATCAAACATCACTATAAATGAAGGGATAGCATATATGTCTGCAGATAATTTTGGTAATAAATTAAAAATGCTATTACATGCTAAATCAATGACGGTAAGAAAATGCAGTGAGCAGACCGGTATTGATAAAGGGACCATTTCACGTATTATCAATGGAAAACGAAAAGCAAACATCCAGCACTTAAAAAAGTTTGCTTCTTGTTTTGATATACCGCTTATAGAACTTCTGCACGCTGCCGGTTATTCCATACACGCTGATGAAGCGCGTGAGATTTCAGATATGCATACATCCATAGAAGAAATTCAGCAAATACTAAAGGCATCGGATCTTTACAATAATCATTTAAGTACAACTGCCGTTGAGCAGCAATTAGACAGGTATGAACAAAATGCCCAAACAGAGGAAGGAAAACAAATTATTCATAATCAGTTTAAGAAAAAGCTTGATGAAGTAGGCAGCATTGGTCCATTTATTAATCAACTCAAGGATTTTTATGCACAATTTGCACAATATAAGAGGGATCCCTTTACTTTAGCTGTCATGGGAGGTGTATTATTATATTTTATTACACCGTTCGATGTAGTTCCTGATTATATTTTCCCTATTGGATATATGGATGATGCTATCGCAGTACAAATTGCTTTAAAAAAACTTTCTAACTAAAAGAATATACAAGGAGCATTCAATATGAAAAGACGTGAAAGAAAATCTGGAAAGCGGAAATGGATACGGCGTGTTCTGTTACTTGTTTTCGTCTGCATCATTGCGGCAGGAGCCTATATCATTACGCAATATTATCAAGGATTATCCGAAGCAAGTGAAGGTCAATACAAGGACGATGGTACAACCTTTATTCCATTTGAAGGATCAGAACCGCAATTTGGAGAAATAAATGTTTTAATGATAGGCAGTGATACCCGTGGAGAAGAGCGCGGGCTCTCGGATACAATTATGATTGCCAACTATAATCAGGAAACCCATGATATAAAACTAGCTTCCATTATGCGTGATACATACGTAGAGATACCTGGATATGGCATGCAGAAGATTAATGCTGCATTTGCATTTGATGGTCCCGAACTGCTCAGACAAACGCTGAAGCAAACTTTTGATATCGATTTACACTATTATGCAGTGGTCGATTTCGAAGGCTTTTCCAAAATCGCAGATATTATCGCTCCTGATGGTATTGAAGTGGATATCCCGCATCAAATGTCAGAGGATATCGGAATGACACTTGAACCAGGGCGACAAGTCTTACATGGAGACGAACTGCTTGGCTATGTGCGCTTTCGGAAGGATGCAGATGGAGACTACGGAAGAGTGCAGCGGCAGCAGGAAATAATAGGCAAGCTGAAAGATGAAGCGGTAAGTATCCACGGTCTGATGAAATTGCCAAAGCTTTTAGGCGTTGCTGATCCATACATTGATACGAATGTAGATAGTAAAACCATTCTTACAATAGGAAAAGGACTGATTAGCGGCAGTGAACACCCGATGGAAACATTAAGAATTCCTGTAGATAATTCCTATCAAAACGTCCGGACCGACGTTGGAGCTGTGTTAGAAATCGATGCAGAACAAAATAAACAAGCTCTTGAAGAATTTTTATCAGCAGATAGGGAATAAAAATTTGTACTACTGATTTCTAAGCTTATATTCGCCAGCCTGTTTGTAAATAGAGAAATAAGGGTAAAATTACTATATGTCCATATGATAACTTACAATCAGCAACTTTCTGAGTAAGTGAATTACTCTATACAAAGGAGCGAATAGAAATGGCAAACAGCAGAATCAAATTAAAGAAAAAAGAATTGGTTGCAAAAGATACAATGGCTTTTCATTGGGAAATGCCAGATGGATTTGAATTTAAAGCAGGTCAGCTGACCCATATTAAATTGATTAATCCAAGCGAGATAGATGAGAAAGGAACGGAAAGAGCATTGTCATTCGTTTATGCACCGAGTGAAAAAGAATTAGTTACAACAACCCGGCTGAGAGATTCCGCTTTTAAACGAGAATTAAAAGACCTTCCCGAAGGCAGTGAAGTCGAATTTGACGGAGCAAACGGAAGCTTTACCTTGCATAAAACGGAATCAACGCCGGCAGTATTTCTCATTGGCGGTATCGGTATCACCCCGATTCGAAGCATGATCGCAGAGGCTACCAATCAGAAAACAGACCATGACCTTACATTGCTGTATTCGAATAAAACACCGGAGGATGCACCGTTTTTATCTGATTTTGAAGATATGGAAAAAAGAAATCGTCATTTCACCTTTGTCCCAGTCATGACAAGGTCGGATGCGGATGAATGGAGCGGAGAAAGAGGGCATATCGATGCCGAGCTGCTTAAGCGGTATGTTTCCGATATTAATAAGCCGATATATTATTTATCCGGACCCGGCGATATGGTAGAAGCCATGCAGAAAATGCTTGTAGATGCCGGTGTCAATGAAGATAATATCCGGTCTGAGGAGTTTGCAGGGTACTAAAAGGTTATATTCTAGAATGAATTTCTTTGAAATAATAAAGAGAAAACACCCCTGAAATTAGATTTTTAATCTGTTTTCAGGGGTGTTTCATGTGATTTCCAAAGTAACGATAGGATAAATGAAGGAAGGCTGGGCTTATTATAACGATGATGAATTGATTAGAAAAACCTATTGCCAGCTAACGCGAAGTCTGTATATGATAATAGCAACTTCTCTCTATGAGAAAAATGAAGGAGCAGATGATGATTACAGATGAAATTCTTTCTACGCTATTTGTAGTTGGCGGCTTTTTGATCCTTTTACTTATTGTTTATGTTTTTAGCAAAATACCTGGTTCCGGCCTTATCTTTCGTTTTATTCGCAGACTTTTTCTGATTCTGTGGAGTATTGTTATTTTAGGTCTAACTTTCTTTATGTTCTTTATGGTCGGCTATATGGTGATCGTGTTCTTTACGTTTAATGGAAGCGAAGAGGGAATCTTATACCAAGGAGAGCCGATAAACTTTTTGATTGGTGATAATGCGAGAGACGCAGCATTTTTTACGATGCTTTATGCTGGCTTTTGCCTGGTGGCTGTATATATTATTTCGTTTATTTTGGCGATGGGGCGGAAGGTTACGCGTGTCAGCAGAAGGTTCCATGCTGAAATTATTTTAGTTGCTATGATTGGTTTGGTATTTACTGTATTTCCTGTTGTGGTTGAGTCGGTTTTACCAGATTTTGAAGTGGGGCGTTATGGGAGATATGCACTTGGTGTTCTGCCACTGATGATGTATATCCAGGCACAAATGAAAAAATCCAGAGAACGCCGGGGGAATGGACGCTACCCTTCTCGTAAGGAGCGGTTCTATCGCGATTTGAATGAGAAGCAGTCCAATCGAGCTGGGAAATTCTAAGGTGTTTTTATACAACTTCTCAAAAAATAATATGTTTGGAATTGAAAAACCTCGTTTGGAAGGTTTGTCGCATTGATGAACCTTTCAAACGAGGTTTTTTATATCGTTGACAGTTATATCGGGTTACGATATACTAAATTATATCGTCAGTCGATATAACGTGAACAAATATAAAAAGATGAGGAGATAATAAGATGCAGAATGAGCAGATAGCTTTAACAGAAGCGGTTTATTACACGCTGCTTTCTCTATATAAGCCGCTTCATGGTTACGGGATTATGCAAAAAGTAGAAATGATGTCAGCGGGAAGAGTGACTCTCGCAGCGGGTACGCTATATGGTGCTTTGAATAACCTGTTAGACAAGGGCTGGATTGAGGCTCTTCCTAAAAATGTTAATAATCGAAAAAAAGAGTATCTCATTACCGCCCAAGGGAAGAAAATGGTGGAGATGGAACTGTTAAGACTGCAAGAGCTGATTAATAACGGAAAGAAAATAGTAGAAATGGAGGAAAAGGACAATGGAGAAAAAAGTTAAAAAGCTTTTCACTGTCTGGAAATTTGCCGAAGAAGAGCAATGGTTAAACGAAATGGCTTCAGATGGTTGGGAGTTGGTAAAAGTAAGTGTACCCAATTATCGTTTTATAAAAAGCACTCCCAATAAATACATTTATCGATTGGAATTACTCGATCCAAAATTAACGAAAAAAGAACGCAAAGATTACATTGATTTTATGGAAGAAACCGGAGCGGAGAAAATTGGAGAGTTTTCTAACTGGATTTATTTTCGTAAAAACGCTGAACTAGGAGAATTTAATATCTTTTCTGATTTGGATTCAAGGATTGTACACTTAAAGAGGATGTTTCAGCGTCTTCTTGCTGGATTTATTTCGATTATAACGATTTTAATTTTTTCAACTGTGTTGATGATAAATAATTCTACTCCTTATATTTTATCAATGATTACAACGGTTATATTCGTTTTAATTCTATGCTTGTTCTTATATGGATTGATCCAAATAAATAAACGAAAAAAAGAACTGGCAGAAGAGCGACAATTTAGAGAATAAAAATAGGATTGATTTAAACCGCCTATTTGTCAGGGATTATTGTCTTTTTATTAGTAGGAAAAAGTGATAAATCAATGACTTTATGTTCTTATAAAAAGTGCCTGAGAGTTTGACTTAGGCACTTTTTTAAACGCTTATAACTTAAATCGCTGGAAATTATAAACTCAACTTCCGCACATTAAAAAGTAACTTCATTTCTATAGAAACAGGGGGGGTGATCGTTCCTTCGATAACCCCTTGACAAAGAATAAAAGGTGAAGTGTAAAGCACCGCTGAGGCGGACCATATTGCTTTCCGACGTACAGGACGTACTAGTGCAGACGTTGCAACAAATGTTTTCGATGGGGTTGCGATTACTCACCCCATCGAAAACATTTGTACGTCGGAAAGCGGCGTGGTTGGCCGGAGCGGAGCTAAGCACCATCACCAATTCCAAAAAGGCCGGATATTTCACCAAAATGCAAGCATGGTAATGGAGAACATGTTCACCCTGAAATAGCAAAATATATTTGCTTATTCTTAGGTGCGAAAGTTGAGTTATAAATAATAACAACTATCTTCTAAAGCCATGCAACTTAAATCCGCTGTCTACTTTACAAATAGTAATACAATAACACCGGCAATAATTAGAAGCAGAATTAAAATACCTGTACCTTTCCATCCTAACCCGCCAACTAAATCGGACAAGCCTCCACCATGAATACTGCTTGATGATTTTTTAAATTCCTCTTGCCGGAGTCTTTCTCTGGTTTCTTCGGGAGTTTCTTTGTCATTACGCATAAACGAACCCCACCTTTGATAATATTTCCTCTAACCATTGAAATAAGTCTCTTACCTGTGACTATAGCATATCCTAAATAAAAATTGTCACCATTTCTACAAACAATCCAATGAAAAGTATGATATACTATTTATAATAATTATAATCTAACATTAATTATAAATAAATGAAAATGATAATCAATATCAGAGATTTGTATGGTGTTAAAAGGGGGAGTGTAAAATGACGGGAACAAATAGCAGTGGTACTTTCTTATTGTATCTCAAAATACATGGAGAAATCATTGCCGCAGCAATAAGCGGAATACTTATTTTGACTGCCTGGATATTATCCGGCCATATTAGTCACGCCTTATGGATTACTTTATTGATTGCTGCTTTTTTAATTGGCGGTTTTGCAAAAGCGAAGGAAGGAATCACAGAGACATATAAAACCAAAAAATTAAATGTAGAGCTGCTGATGATTATTGCAGCTATTGGAGCAGCTTCCATCGGCTACTGGGCAGAAGGAGCTATCTTGATTTTCATCTTTTCTTTATCCGGTGCTTTGGAAAGCTATACGGAAAATAAAAATAAGAATGAATTGAAAAGCCTGATGAAGCTGCAGCCGGAAACTGCTACCCTGCTAAATGGTGAGATAATAAGCATTAGTGAATTAAAACCGGGTGATTGCATTACTGTAAAATCAGGGGAGAGAATCCCGGCAGATGGAATTATTGTCAAAGGAGATACAACCGTAGATGAGAGTGCATTATCCGGAGAATCGATTCCTATTACTAAAACAGTAAGCGATGAGGCCTATGCTGGCACAGTTAATCTTGGCAGCAGTCTGCAAATTGAAATAAATACGTTACCGACAGAGACCATGTTTCAAAAAATTATCGAGCTGGTTCAAGATGCGCATGAAGAACGATCTCCCTCTCAGCAATTTATTGAGAAATTTGAAGGGGTATATGTCAACGTTGTATTGGTTACTGTTGCTGTGATGATGTTTCTTCCACATTTTTTATTTGGCTGGTCCTGGACTGATACCATCTACCGCGCCATGATTCTATTGGTTGTCGCTTCGCCATGTGCGTTAGTTGCTTCGATTATGCCGGCGACTTTATCCGCAATTTCCAATGGGGCGCGTCAGGGGATTCTGTTCAAAGGTGGTGTGTATGTAGAAGCTTTAGCTAAATTAGATGCGGTTGCTTTTGATAAGACAGGGACGTTGACCAAAGGAGAACCTGCCGTCGTTGATTATTTTATAAAGCAAGGAGAGAATAGCGAATCCTTGGCAAATGTTATTTATACGATGGAAAGTGAATCCATTCATCCGCTGGCTCAGGCTATGAAACAATGGGCGAGCGTATCCCGGGGAGGTCTAAGAGAGTTATCTGCAGCTGTCAAGCACCATAACGGAAAAGGGCTGTCAGCTGAATTGGATGGAGTGTCTTGGTGGATTGGTAATGCAGAATTGGTTGGAAAGCAGGACGCAGATCAGTTCCTGCAAGTCTTTACTCCACAAGAACAAGCGACGACCAATATATTTGTGCGAAAAGATGCGGAGATTATTGCTGTATTTTTGCTGAAGGATACTCTCCGGCAAGATGCTGTTGAAGCAATACAAGAGCTGAATAAGCTTGGTTTAAGAACGATTATGCTGACAGGTGATAATCAAGCAACTGCAGCAAGCATTGCTCAGGAAGCTGGAATTACAGAATTCCATGCCAATTGCTTGCCGGAGGATAAGGTAAATTATTTAAAGCAGCTGAGAGCGCACAACCAGCAGACAGCAATGATTGGCGACGGTGTAAATGATGCGCCGGCCCTGGCGACAGCTAACATTGGTGTGGCGATGGGCGCAGGAAGCGATATTGCTTTGGAGACAGCAAACGTTGTGCTGATGAAAAATAATTTAGCAAAAATGGTTAACGCGATTCGGATTTCGAAAAAAATGAATGCCATTGTAAAACAGAATATTATTTTTTCTCTTGCTGTCATAGCTATTCTGATTGCCAGCAATTTTCTGCAGATTATCAATATGCCCCTGGGTGTGATTGGGCATGAGGGAAGTACGATTCTTGTTATTCTTAATGGGCTGCGGATGTTAAAGGGTGAATAAAAAGTCAGCGGATACCGTCGTTCACATGCCAAATGAAGATAGCTCTGATTCACCATCATCTCATATACAATCAAGAGAGCCGATTGATGAAGAGTTGATGTTCTTTGATAAAGCAAAACAATAATGCGGAATTAACCGTATAGAAGCTTTTCCTGTCTTATTTCAGAAGGGAAAGCTTCTTTTCTATGCTGCAGCGGCTTTACGCTTCATATCCTGTTCAGCCTTCATTCATTATTTTATCCTGCGTTACTTTTTATTATTAAATATATCGCTGAGCACCTTCTCAAATCCAATTTCCGAGATTTCGTCAAACATCCCATCTACTTCCTCTTTGGATATATTCATGTTATTTTCATTCCAAAGCATCCACGTATGAATGATTCCTGAAAGCAAAAATTCAATGATATATTCCAATTTGATTTGATCTTTTTCATTTAAATCTTTTACTTGCTCCATTACTTTCGTTCGAGCTTCTTTTTTATATTCGTATAAATAATCTGGATCTCCATTTGGTCCAAGCAGCACCATAATCCGTTCATTCATTTTTTCGTTCAATTCGTCGTCATAGGATTGTTCTACTTCAAAGCGGGCTCGTTCTTTCTCTTCCTTTGTAATACTGCCCAGATCATGGTCTTGAAACCACTGTAAAACAGCTGAGATTAATTCTTCTGATGGTACAAGGCCTTGTTTGATTTCATTCAGTATATCGTATACGTCCGTATAATAATTATAAAAGGTTCCTCTGTTATATCCTGCGCGGTCTGTTATTTCCTTAATCGAAATTTTATTGATAGGTTTCTCTTTATAAATATCCCAAAATGCTTCCTGCAAATTAAATTTTGTCTGTTCTTTGACACCCATCATGAATCCCTCCTTTTTTCAACAAATGGACCCTAATTGTTCATTGTTTAATGATACGTATCTCCTTACAATAAATAATACAACATGTTGTTGAAATTTTGAATAGACAACAAAAAATTTAATAGGAGGAATTTTGCAAGTGAAGAATTTATCGAACTTTTCTATCAAGAGACCAAAATTCACGATAGTTGTGATGTTGGTCCTTTTAATTCTGGGCGGCGTATCGCTAACCAGGCTCCCAATTCAAATGATGCCAGAGATTGAACCGCCTGTTGCAGTTGTCGCAACAAGCTACCCTGGAGCAGGGCCTGAGGAAGTCTTAGACAGCGTTACAGAACCTCTGGAAGAGGATCTTTCTACCGTTACAGGGTTACAAAATATTTCCTCACAATCACAGGAAGCTTCCTCACTCGTTATTTTGGAATTTGATTATGATATGACGATAGATGAGGTGGAGAATGAAATAACTCGTACAATATCCTCTACGAATCTGCCGGAACAGGCGGAAGAGCCAAGTTTTATCGAATTTGATATTTCCATGATGCCGAGCATACAAATGGCAGCGACGTCTACGAATGGAGACACAGCAGAATTTGAAAATCAGGTCAATGATTTGGCAAATGAACTGGAATCGATTCAAGGAGTCGCATCAATTAATATTAATGGTTTAATGGAAAGGGAAGTAGCTGTTGAATTAGATACAGAAGCACTAAGTGACTATAATCTCTCTCAATCGGATATTGCCGGAATGATTGAAGCGAATAATATTTCGATGCCTATTAATACAATTGAAGATACAGAGCAGGGTTATAACATTTCTACTCGTACCATGAATGAATTGGATGGATTGGATGAACTGCGGGAACTCGTTTTGCTCGACATGCCTGATGAAGAGGTAACATTGAATGACGTGGCAGATATTTCTATTTCCGAAGATAATGGCGGCGTCATTACCCGCTTTAACGAGGAAGATGCTGTTCAGCTTGAAATGATGTTAGCTGACGGGGCGAATGCATCTTCTGTAAACGCAGAATTTAATGAAGAATTGGATGCTTTGCTTGATGACGAGGAATATGAACAGCTTTCTGTCAGTACACTTTATGACGAAGGCGAGTATATAGATATGGCAATCGACAGTATCTATGTTTCCTTGATCAGCGGTGCGGTATTAGCAATGTTTGTGCTGTTTGCATTTATACGAAATCTGAAAGCTCCATTGATTATTGGATTATCGATTCCATTTTCCGTCATCACTACCTTTGCTTTGCTGTTTTTCACAAATATCAGCATTAACATGATGACATTGGGTGGTTTAGCACTTGGAATTGGGATGCTGCTCGATAACTCAATTGTTGTTATTGAGAATATCTATAGACATCTGTCGATGGGTAAAAATCCGAAACAAGCAGCAAGAGAAGGAACCAGGGAAGTGGTTACAGCAATCCTTGCTTCTACATTAACGACAGCTTCTGTATTTTTACCAGTCGTGTTTGTTACTGGTCTGGTAGGGCAGTTATTTACGCCATTAGCAATTACGGTTGTATTCAGTCTGCTGGCTTCCCTATTTGTAGCGGTCACGGTAGTACCGATGCTGGCAAGCCGTATTTTGACGGTACCGAAAAATATGGATGAAACGAAGCGGAAGCAAAAAGGATATATGAAACGATTGAGAAAGGCTACTGCATGGTCGTTGCGGCACAGAGCCTCTGTACTGTTTGCAGCTGTTATTCTGTTCCTTGCTGGTGCCTTTGGTTTGGCTGTGCAGGGAATGGAGTTTATGCCAGAGCAAGATGAAGGGTTTTTAACCATAGAGGTGGAAAAAGAACAGGGAACCTTACTGGAAGACACCCTGGCAACTGTAGAAGATATTGAAGCAGAACTGGATAATCATGAGGAAGTGGACGCTTATCTAAGTACAGCTGGTTCATCCGGTATGATGTCTTTTGCAGATGAAAGCAATACAGCAACCATAAGCGTGCAATTAACAGATGCAAGTAACCGAAATATGACCACTTCTGAATTTATCAATGAAGTGGAAGATGATATTCAAGATACAGATGCATCCGCAGAAATCAATGTTATCCCGATGTCACAGGCTGGCGCCGGGGAACCAAATACAGTTGTACTGAATGTTTCCGATAATGATGAAGAACGTCTGGATGAAGCAGAAACAGACATCATCAATGAATTGGAGGACGAAGCGGATATTAACAGTGTGACATCCAGCAATTCAGGGACAGTGGAAGAATTGCAAGTAGTTGTGGATAAAGCAGAAGCGCGTGAAAATGGTTTTCAGCCGGCACAGGTAGGAGAGGCTCTATATGAGGCAACCAATGGTGTCGAAGCTTCTACAATAGAAGAATCCGGCGGCTACACCACAATCAATGTGAAATATCCTGCAGATGTCTTAGAAAGTGAAGAGGCATTTGAGAATATCTCTATCCCAAATGATGAAGGAGAGTATATCGATTTAGGCGATATTGCATCGTTAGAAGAGGCTGAATCGCCTACGCTTATAAATAGAGATGAGATGACAGATACAAGGGAATTAACGGTTTCGTTCAGCGACAGCCTTTCTTTAAATGAAGCAAGTCAGCTGATTGATGACGTTATTACAGACCTTGACCTGCATGAAGATACAGAGCATTCTATGGGCGGCGATATGGAAATGCTCAATGATGCCATTCCGCAATTAATCCTTGCAATTGCACTTGGAATCGTATTTATCTACCTTGTCATGGTTGCTCAGTTTGAATCATTTAAAGCACCATTTGCTGTTATTATGACAATTCCATTAGCATTTATTGGGGTTGCTTTGTCTCTGTTAATTACCAATAATCCGCTGAGTGTCATAGCAATGGTAGGTATTATTCTGCTTATCGGAATTGTTGTGAACAATGCAATCTTGATTGTCGATTATATCCAGCAGCAGAAGGAAAAAGGAATGTCTGCTTATGAAGCGATTGAAATCAGCGTTCAAGACCGATTCAGACCGATTCTCATTACAGCTGTTACAACGATTCTGGGTATGCTTCCGCTAACGCTGGAAATCGGTGAAGGCATGGAAGGAATTGCACCAATGGGGATTGTTGTTATCGGCGGCCTGACTGCAAGTACGTTCTTAACCTTGTTTATCATTCCGATTATCTACAGCTTTATTGATCCGGAAACAAGGAAGATGAACAAGAAATATATGACGCCGGATGGAGAAATCATCACGCAGCGTCAAGTTGATGAGAGAAAGGAACAGGAAGCTGCTGCTTCTTATGAGCAGAGTGAACAAGAAGCAGATGATTCTCCAGAGGAAAACACAGGTTCAGAACAAAAATAGTAACCAATGTAATAGAATAAAATAATGTTTAAAGAGTAATCCAAACTTATTCAAGCTAAGAATAGGTTTGGATTTTCTTTTTTAGGATGTTCAAAAGAGACCTAAAAATATTATCCTACCTGGCGGTTATTGTCGAATTATTTTGCCCTTTCTGTCTTACTTTGTAATATTTTAGATAGATTCTACTTCCGGCTGTTGAAAATCGAAAGGTTCAAAAATGCTAATGTGGGAGGGATATTCATGAACAGTCTTAGGCATTTGTCAGACGAGCTCTTGCAGGAGTCCTTGAGAAATGCAGTAAAATTAAAGCTGGAACAGAATTTTTGTGCAACATTAAGAGATGAAATCAGCCAACGGGCAGAAAGGAGCAAAAAAGGCACCAGAAAAGCGATGGACATGACGAACACTTTTGAATGGTAATAACGGCAAGAGGTTCTATTGTCCTTTAATCGGTAATTGCTGAAACCGGAAGTAGAATCCCCCAGTCTGAATTTCAGGCTGGAAAGAGCAGCGTTGGTACTGAATGGTACGCAGCGCTGCCTTCTTTTTTTGTTAATAGATATACTTAGTAATCGTTGTCGAATTTTAATATTTTTAGAGATGAAATATTCATTGAGACAAAAGAATAACGTAATGAAAATTGTTGGAAATTTCCCGGGAAATAGTTTGGGAGGGTTATGAAATGAATTTTGCAAGGGAATTTTTTGTTATTAATAGAGAAGTACATCAATAACTAGTAATAAATTACTTTTATGGAATATATAGTTCATTATTTTGAATGGAATAATAGAAGGAGGCAAATTATTACTTATTTATTTTTAACTGACTTCCTTTAGAATCTTTTTTAGTAATACGTATACTATAATAAATTCAAATTAAATTCTCCGCTCTGTTGTAGAGCAACATAGATCTGTTATAGAAATAACGTAATAGATGGAATCATATTTAAAGAAAGGAATGTTATATTTGACGTCATGTTTAACAGTGTAGGAATTTAGGAAAAAGGAATAGCAGGTGGCAAAGCAATATCTCAACAAATGGAAAAGACAGCTGATATCCTGAAAGAACAATAGCCGGATAAAGTCATTATTTTTGGCGGGGGCTGCTCCATGGACCAAGTACCATTTGATTATTTGAGTGGAAAATATGGAGATAAGCTAGGGATTTTATGGTTGGATGCACATCCTGATATTGCAACAACAAATGGTTCGTCAAATGGGCATGAGATGGTTGCAGCGAATTTGCTTGGAAAAGGTGCGGATCAATCTGTTACCAAAGTGAAAAATCCAATTTCTACAAGTCATATGATGTATGCAGGATTAATAGAAAAGAATTTACGTGATAGAGATAAACTAGTAAAGGAATTAAATGTACGCTTTGCCGGTCCGGATGAGCTAAAAGAGAATAGCCAGCTAATCATAGATTGGATAAAGGAAAACAAAATCGAATATTTAGCTGTTCACTTTGATCTGGATGTCTTGTCTCCAAAAAATTTCCGTTCCGTTTATCCGGCAGAACCATATACGGATGAAGAAGATTTTCCTGCTGCAGTGGGAAAAATGAAGCTTGCTGAAGTGGTCCGTGTACTGAACGATGTTTCAGGAAAAGCTGAAATTGTAGGACTTGGGATTGCTGAACATCTGCCTTGGGATGCTATTAATCTTAGAAAAGCACTTTCTGAAATCTCGATTTTTGATGATTAATTTCATTACACTAATATTATACCGCTATAAATCATTGATTTGTTTTGAGCTATCTACGTTCAAATTTGCTTGATTGAAATCTAAATTCCAGCCATCCGCGATTGATTTTCCTGTTTTCTCTATTTAGAAGTGGAAGTCTTGCAGCCAGTTATACTGCGATAAAAGCAATTCTTAAAAGATTTTATATTTGGAATAACTATAAAAGGAGTGTTTTATCACAAATTTTATCGGGAAAATGTAGGAATAAGAGCCACTTATCTAAAATGTAATTAATGAAGTCGCAGCGAACTTTGCTGCTTATGGAATTACAGCGGAATTGGTAATAAAAACAGCATAGAGATCTGGTTCGTTTATTCCAGAACGGTTGGACATATTCTATTATCTGGATTAAAAACGGTGGTTGAGCATAAGCGGTGGGAAAAATGAAAGTAATTATCATTCAAAATCAGGTATGCATAGCAAAAGGGTATTCATGTGTTATACCGAATTTGAAAAAAATCAAGAATGAGAGAACAACATGGAAAAAAAGATATTCATTCAGACAGGTACAGGAGTAAATCTCCATGGACAGGACGTGAACCAAGCTTCAGAGCGTGCCATTAACAATGCGATACAATCTAATTCAATGCCAGGTATTCAGGACGCTCTTCCTAATCAGGATTTAAATAATATGAAGGTAAATGTGAAATTAGGCATCCCCAGAGATCTGGAGGACTTGGATGAGGAAAGAATCAAAAAGCTAATGCCATATGGCGATGTGTCGGTGGAAAAACTGGAAGGAGGCTTGGCCTCGACAAATGGTATCTATCTAAGTGAGCAAAAGGATAAAAATGACCTGATGTATATTGTCAATGCCGTTGTGGAAGTAGGGTATTAATTAAGACAGAAGGGAAGGAACCGGCGCCGGATCCTTCCCTTTTTCAACCGGATAACTGTCTAAAAGCCATTATCAATCCTTCCTCGGGGCAATCCCTTTAATAAGCATCTCTGTCCATTCTTCGGTATAGGGAGCGATTTTCTCATAAATCTGCGGCTTGGAAATGCCTTCTACAATTGCCTGGAAATAAAGAATCAGAAATTCATCGGAATATTTCAAGTCCACTTTTCCCTCTTTACGGCCGCGATGGAATAAATCCAATAGCATGCCGTAATTTACTTCATTAAATTTCTGCATCATTAAAGATAGACCTTCCTCATCCTTTTTCGTGAAAAAATCCATCATTCGCATATAAAATTGGTGATTGATTTTATCTAAATAGCTGATTTTATTTTGGCTTAATGCAATCAGTGTTTCTTCAAAAGAGTGATTTTCAGCTATAATTTCTTTGGCATCGGTAATCAATTGATTAATAAAGTCCTGAAAAACTTCACGAATCAGATTATCCTTGCTGCCAAAATACTTAAAAAGGGTAGCTTTTCCGACATTTGCATGCTTTGCGATTTCCTCCATGGTTACATTGCCGGCATCTGTATCTCCGTTTATCAGCTCAAAAGCTGCTTCTAAAATCTTTCGTTTCTTTTCCTCTGTTCTTTTTTCAAAACCATTCACATATATAACCTGCTTTCCGTTGAACATTCAATAAAATTTCTAAAAATGAATGCATCTCTTCCTATTTATTATATCTGTCTAATTATGAACTGGCAAATAAAAAATAGTATATATTATATTGACTTCATTTATAAAAAGGAATAATATTGAACTGTAAAATAGTTTTGTGGTTTAAAACTTTTTATTTGAAGTATTATTTTGAACTGTGGTGTGGTTAATAGTTTTGTTTAGTTTTTTGAACGATTAAATAGGCAGAACTGGGTAAAACAGCGTACGAAATGAAGGAGAGAAGGAGTGTCAGCCTTATGACAAAAATTGTGAAATTACAAGGCCTGCAAAAGAAGTTTGGTAAGTTTCAAGCGTTAAGTGATGTGACTTTCACTGTAGAAGCGGGAGAAGTTGTTGGTTTTATCGGTCCCAACGGTGCTGGTAAGTCAACGACAATTCGTGCTTTATTAGGAATTATTAAGCGGGATGCCGGGCAGGCAGAAATTTTTGGAAAGGACGTTTGGAAGGAAAGCCTGGAAATCCATAAACGTATTTCTTATGTGCCGGGAGATGTCGCGCTCTGGGGAAGTCTGACCGGGGGAGAAATTATTGATTTGTTTATGAAGCTGCATGGGGGCGGAGATAAGCAAAAACGTGATTATTTAATCAAACGTTTTGAACTGGATCCGAAGAAAAAGGCCAAGGGGTACTCCAAAGGAAACCGGCAAAAAATTGGCTTAATCGCTGCTTTATCTGTGGAATCCGATTTATATATTTTTGATGAGCCGACTTCTGGTCTTGATCCCTTGATGGAAGCGGTCTTTCAGGAAGAAGTAGAAAAAATCAAGGAAGCAGGAAAGTCGATTTTACTGTCTTCTCATATTTTGAGTGAGGTAGAGCGTTTAGCTGACAGGGTCGTTATTATTCGTCAAGGGGAGATTGTAGAGTCCGGGACATTAGATGAATTAAGGCATTTGACTCGCTCTGCTGTCACCTTATCAACCGAAGGAGATGTTTCGCAAATGGAATTTGTAGAGGGTATCCATGATTTTACACAGAAAGATAACGAAGCGACATTTTCTGCTGATAATAAATACATCAATGCTATTTTAACGGAGGCAACGAAGCTTGGTGTGAAAAAGTTTGAAGCGGTACCGCCGACACTTGAGGATTTATTTATGCGGCATTATGAGGGATAAAAGCTGACAGGGAGGTGAAAGGCAATGAAGGAAAAATTTGCACGTTGGGATACCTTGTTTTTACAGTATCTAAAGCGTGATTGGAAAAAGATTATTTTTTGGATTTTGGGAGTAGGTTTATTTTCAGGAGGCTTTGTTCCTGCGTTTGAAGAAATAGCAAAGGGGCAAGGGTTAATAGGAATGTATGAAACACTGCAAAACCCTGCGATGATCTCCATGGTCGGTCCCACACCAATTGAAACGGCAGCGGAATATACATTAGGAGCGATGTATGCACATGAGATGTTATTATTCTGCGGATTATTTGCGATGATTATGTCTGTTCTACATATTGTAGGTCACACACGTAAAGAGGAAGATCTCGGGCTGACGGAGCTTGTACGCTCTTTTCAAATTGGTAGACAGGCAAATTCGCTTGCAGCAATGGCAGAAGTGATTGTTATTAATGTATTATTGGCGCTTTTTATTAGCGGTCTGTTAATGATTTTTAATGTTGATACGGTTTCTGTCCACGGCTCCATTCTATTTGGAACGTCGATTGGGGTAGCCGGCGTGATTGGAGCAGTTATTGGACTGGTGATGGCGCAAATCATGCCGGCTTCATCCAGTGCCACAGGCTCAAGCTTAGGTTTGGTCGGGCTGCTCTATATTATTCGTGCTGGAACGGATGTATCGAATGTGGATTTATCCATGTTCAATCCGCTCGGCTGGACGTATTTGACTTATCCATTTACAGAGAACAGCTGGCTCCCGATTATTTTTGCCCTGATTTTTAGTGCAGTGATGGTAAGCCTTGCTTTTGCACTGGAAGGCGGGCGTGATATGGGTGCGGGTTACTTGCCTGAAAGAGAAGGCAGAGAGCATGCAAGACGGTCTCTATTATCGGTGCAGGGATTGTTTGCCAAACTGAATAAGGGAGTTATTATTGGCTGGCTGATTGGCTTTGCAGTGATGGGCGCAGCGTACGGCTCCATTTATGGGGATATGCAGACATTTCTGGAAAGTAATGAAATGATGGCGCAAATGTTTGCACAGTCAGGCGTTTCTATTGAAGAATCTTTTACAGGAACAATTATGATGGTCATGATTGTTTTGGTATCTATTCTGCCAATCGTTATTGTGAATAAGCTTTTTGCGGAAGAGAGCCGTTTGCATTTAAGCCAGCTTCACGCTACAAAAGTCACGCGCGGTCAATTTTACTGGACGACAATCGGGTTAGCAATTTTGTCCGGGTTAATTGGAACCTTGCTTGCTGCCGGAGATCTTGGAGGTACGGCTATCTCCGTTATGGGCGACCATGGTGCGCTCAGCATCAGCGATTTTCTGGCTGCGGGCTATAACTTCTTTCCATCCGTCTTATTCTTTATCGGACTTGCAGCTTTAGCACTTGGATGGGCACCGAAGTTAGGGAAAATAATTTATGCGTATCTTGGTTATTCCTTTATCCTGAATTATTTTGGAGGTATTTTGGATTTACCGGGCTGGTTCTCGAAAACAGCCATCCAAAGCTGGATTCCGCAAATGCCGATGGACCGTTTTGATGCTCCAGTTTTTATGGTTATAACGGGCATTAGTATTGCTTTAATGATAATTGGTTACCTCGGCTATAATAGGCGGGATATGATAGAAGGAGCTTAACCTCTAAAAAATTCATTTAATCTTTGAAAGTCAATTTGTTCCATATGCGGATGGGATAAATTGGCTTTTTCCTGTTTTGTAAAGTTTCTGTAAATTTTTTAGATGATAGATTGAACTGGTTGCGCTTTAATGGTAAATTAATAACGAAATTCGATATCAGGGTTCGATATCAATACTTCAGGGGATGAATCAAATTGGAAGAAAAAATATTAAGAAAGTTATTTTTGGGATTTATTCAAATCCATATACTGCATCATGCAATGGAACACCCGATTTTTGGTGTATGGATGCTGGATGAATTAAGGGAGCATGGATACAAGATAAGTCCAGGAACCTTATATCCGATTCTTCACTCGATGGAAAAGGATGGACTATTGAGTATGGAAGAACGTAATGCAGGCGGGAAAATAAGAAAATATTATACGGCTACCGATAAAGGGCGGACCGTGCTGGAGGAAGCTCGAGAGAAAGCATATGAACTGTTTAAAGAAATTAAAGACTGACAGGGAAGGGTGTACTGGGTGAATCATATTACAACATCAAAAGAGAAATTCAAACTACTATTCGAAATTCTGCTTATTTCTACACGGCTGGGATTGACATCTTTTGGCGGACCGATTGCGCATCTTGGATATTTTCATGAGGCATATGTCCGGAAAAGAAAATGGATGGATGAAAAAAGTTACAGCGACTTAGTTGCACTGTGTCAGTTTTTACCTGGGCCAGCAAGCAGCCAAGTTGGTATTGGTATTGGTGTCATGCGCGGAGGCATCCTCGGGGGGATAATATCTTTTATTGGCTTTACGCTGCCTTCTGTCATAGCGTTGATTATTTTTGCTTTGATCTTACAAGGTTCAGCTATGGAAGAGACTGGGTGGATTCAAGGGTTAAAAATCGTAGCAGTTGTTGTTGTAGCGCATGCGATTTTAGGAATGGCTCAAAAATTGACACCGGATTTAAAGCGCAAATCCATTGCGCTGTTCGCGTTAGTTATCACTTTATTATGGCAAACAGCCTTTACTCAAGTTGGAGTTATTTTATTAGCAGGCCTCATTGGTTATTTGGTATATAAAAATCATGCTGAGAACGAAGAATCGAAATTCGTTTTTCCGATTTCCCGAAAGCTGGGGGGCATTTGTTTATCGCTTTTTTTCGGATTGCTTATTTTGCTTCCGATTTTAAAAGAAGTGACATCTCTGAATTGGATTGCTATGTTTGATAGTTTTTACCGCTCTGGTTCACTTGTTTTCGGCGGCGGACATGTTGTTTTGCCGTTGCTGGAGCGTGAATTTGTACTGACAGGCTGGATGGACGAGACCTCCTTTTTGGCCGGCTATGGGGCGGCACAGGCTGTGCCTGGACCATTATTTACATTTGCTGCATATATTGGCGCTGTTATTAACGGATGGACAGGCGGGGTGTTGGCAACTGCAGCTATCTTTTTGCCGGCATTCTTATTGATTTTAGGTGCGCTGCCATTTTGGAATCAAATCCGTCAAAATCAAAAAATGAAGGGAGCTTTGATGGGAGTAAATGCAGCTGTCGTAGGGATTTTAATTTCGGCTTTTTATCATCCTATTTGGACAAGTGCTATCCTGGGTCCGATTGATTTTGCTTTTGCGGCTATCCTATTTAGTATGCTGGTCTATTGGAAGCTGCCCCCTTGGGTGATTGTTGTGTCCGGGGCGGTTGGAGGCGCACTCCTATCGCATCTATAATGTCCGCAGGAATTTTTAATCCGTATAATTAAAAGTGAAAAAGAAAAAACACATCAAGCATGTCAGCTTGATGTGTTTTGCTGTTTACCTTGACCCCACCAGCCTGCTTTCTTGTAAATCATAATTACAATAGCAGCGCCAAGCAAGAGAACACTTGGAATTACCCAGGTAAACCCAAGTGCGAAAAGAATCGGAGCAAAGGTAACAATAATAATATCAACAGGTGCAACTCCAACATACCCCAGTGCATAGTCTTCCGGTGTCCGGCTTTTCAGTTCCGGATCAACAATTCGTAAAAGGGCAAGTCCCATCGCCACAGTACCTGTACTCCATCCCCAGCCGAAAATAGATTTCTCCAGCCAAAAATCTCTAAATATATTTGGACCGACAAAACGGAAGAGAATATATGCCCAAAGTATTCCAAAGGCAAACAATAAAATCAGCGGCAATGCATAATCCATCACGACCGTAATATTGATTGAAGCAATACCAAAAGCAACCAGGAAATCAGTAGCTGTTCCGCCGATACGCTCCATTACTCGCCCGTCAATATATTTATCAGCCTTTAACTGCCGGCTGATGCCCTGAAAGACTAAGCCCAAAATGAAGGCGACGCTGAATAGCGGTATGGACACAGCTGGTATCCATTCTGTCAATAAATTGGTTAACCAGTAAGATATGCCAATTAAAAAAGCGATAATTGCCAGATGGAGAACAAGCGGGTCAATCGAATTGGATGATACCGTTTCTTGTCCCATTGCAGAACGTTTGGAAGCCGGCATTAAACCAGATTTTAGTTCAGAAGGGAGATCCCTAAAGCTTGAAATAAATGTGGTATGTCCGTTTTCCGTACTGCGTTTAATAAGAAAAAGACCTCCTAAAACAGCAACCAGAATTCCTACAGTAGCAGAGGTCATGCCAAGATCCATTGCTTCTTCCCAGCCGGCATGTGCTAACCCTTCTCCTATAGCAGCTGCAGTACCATGCCCTCCTAGGAAACCTGCTCCTAAAATAAGTCCAAAACCATCAGGCAAGTCCCTGAAGATAGGGTTTAATAGAAGTAAAGCAAATAGGACGCCTGCTCCCCACATGGATAATGTTAAGATAATGGAGTAGGAGAACATATCACGAACGCGGTGAAATACCTCTGATAATCGCACTTTCGCAGCGCCGATTGGAATCGCTCCAAAAATAACTGCAATCAGCAATGTAGGGTAGCTGCTGAATTGCTCTGAAAAGGGCAGAATACCAACCCCGCTGGGACCAAATGCAAGTCCGAGAAATCCGGCAATCATGCTGGCCGGCAAGAATAGCGATTGAATCCATTTCACTTTTGCCCGTAGGATTGTTCCTGCTAATAGTAATCCTGAAATAATACTAATATCTATCATTAATGACCAAATTGTAAAGTTTTCCATTTCTAATAAAATTCCTCCTTCATTGATGTATATTGAAAAAATAGTTAGGGTTTTGTGCGAAATGTTCGCAAAAAGATGGCTAATTTTTTGGGGGCAGAGAAATAATGTACAGATTTATTATTGTACCATATAAGCAGATTTTTTCCATAGCTAACAGAAAAGAAATAATCTTGATTAAAAGGTAATAAATGGTTTGGATAGGATGTGGTTTTGTCTATG
Source organism: Oceanobacillus aidingensis (assembly GCF_042654105.1). Taxonomy (NCBI): domain Bacteria; kingdom Bacillati; phylum Bacillota; class Bacilli; order Caryophanales; family Bacillaceae; genus Oceanobacillus; species Oceanobacillus aidingensis. The sequence continues at coordinate 65,668 of NZ_JBHSFT010000014.1, forward strand.
AAGTAAAAAGAAGAGGGTATTATTTAATTAGTGAGTACAGTTAAACAACCGTAACAACGCTTGCTTCAAAGTAGCGGGTGAAATAAATACAATTAGGCGGGTTAACGACTTGAATCACTCAACTGACAGGTCTTTACGATGGGACGAGGAATACCAATAGTTTTCGTCAGGACTGAAATCCCTCGTTCCAACGAAAACTATTGATTTTTTTTTGGAACATAACCTTGAACCGCTTATTGGGTATACATTTCATACAACTGATCCAGTTTTTCTTCTAATTGTTCAAAACGGACAAAACGGTCCTCCCGGATATATTCTTTGCCGTCTATAATCAAAAGCATGATTGGGACAGTAAAAATCAAGAACTTTTCTGCTACTTCTTCCACCTTGGAAGCATCAATATGTCCCAGGTGGATAAGAGGGTAGTCATCCAGCATTTCGGTTAGCTTTGGCAAAATGGCATGGCATACACTGCAATCCGGTCTGGAAACGAAAAGGAAGCTTAACGCATGATTATTCAAAAATTCTTCAGCCATTTCTATGGTAGTCAGTTCGTATACCTTTTTCATTCTGCGCCTCCTTTGTAACGCTATTTAGGACTTATACGTTTTCTAATATAATTCAATCAGGTTGATAAAACAAATGCTTTATTCAGTATATAATAAATTTCAATTTTTACGTTTCTATATTTCAATATTAATGGGCGATTTGGCCGCCATCAATCACATAGGTTTGAGCCATCACAAAGCTCGCTTTATCGGATGACAAGTAGAGCACGGTTTCTGCAATTTCATCTGGTGTTGCTGCCCGGTCTGCAGGAACGTTTCCTATCATTTCCTCACGTATTTCGGGATCTTCTAATTTTTCCTTAGCTAGTGGTGTTGCAGTTACTCCGGGTGCTACAGCATTAACGCGTATGCCTTTGTTCGCATATTCAATTCCAGCCGCCTTTGTTAACCCGACAACACCGTGTTTAGCAGCAACGTAAGGGGACATATCGGGATCAGCAATCAATCCGGCAACAGAAGCCGTATTGACAATACTTCCCCCGTCTGCTTTAACCATATATTCGAGCTCATACTTCAGGCAAAGGAAAACGCCTTTTAAGTCATCGGCAATCGTTTGGTCAAAATCTTCTTCTGTAGTATCAATAAAAGAAGCAATTTTAGGCAGAATCCCTGCATTGTTAAAGGCACAATCTATTTTCCCAAAGTGACCGGCTGTTTTTTCTACAAGTGATTTTACCTGATCAGCATTGCTCACATCTGTTTTAAAGAAAACCGCATCTCCGCCATTGGCTTTAATTTGTTGAACGACTTTATCGCTATCTTCGTTTATATCGCCAATCGCTATTTTTGCTCCGCGTTCAGCAAATTTTAACGCCGTCGCTTCTCCAATCCCGGAAGCTGCTCCGGTAATTAATACAACCTTGCCTTCAAAATCTTTTTCCTGAGCCATACGTATCCTCCTCCAAAAATTCGTTAATCCTTTATAAATTCCCGTTTTTCTTTAAAGTTATGCATCGTTAAATGAAAGACTGTACATGACATGCAAAACGCTTCCCCTGTAAAGACGGAGGAAGCGTTTTGCAATGCTGATATAGGATTTTTCGCAAAGAATTAATTCTTTATTTTTTAGTAAGTTTTTTAATCTCTTCTTTGCTTAATTTTGTGATCTCTGCGATTTGGTTGATCGGCATTCCTATTGCTATCAATTCTAAAGCTATTTCTTGATTTCGCTTTTTTATCCCTTCCTCTATTCCTTCCTGCTTTCCTTTCTCCAATCCTCTCTCAAAATAAGAATTCGGCAGCTGCAAAACCATGTCTTTTTCCTCCTCCGGTAAGTTCTCCATTTGCTCCATCATTTGTGCTTCCTCCTCTTTGTTTAGTTTTAAATAAGTCTCGAAATAACCATACATAAAGTGAAACTTCATTCAGCGGGGTTCTGAATGTTAGTTGAGCCAATCGGGCCGTTACTGGCTGTTAGATCTCCCACTTGGAAATAACAGATTTCCTTCTTTTTGATATGGGAGTCTTACAGCCAGTTACACTGCGAGGAATTCCATTTGTGCCGGGTTGATTTTCATCCGGGTGATCATGCGCAGAAACTCCAGCTTTACCTGAACCCGCTCATGCGCTTCATACCCCATTTGACTGAGCAATGCTGCGGCGGCCGGGTTGTCTGATTGAATATATGCTCTCCAGTCTTTCTTGATTAAGTGTAATTGTAAAAAGTTAAATTGAAGGACGTCTTGGGTGGGGGTATCGATTCTGAATTGCGTCGGTTCTTCTTTTTCCCTATTATAACTCAAAACAGCGATGGGTTGAATGGGTTTGCGGTGTTTGGCGTAAAGGTAAGAAAAATAGAGAAACATTCTTTCAGGGAAGTCCGCTTCATGCGTTGATTGTGCTTCGGTATGAATATGCAGGATTTTGTCTTCGTGATTCAGCTTTACTTCGGCGAGGACATCTATTTCCTTCTTGCGGCCATTGATATAGTCCAGATATACTTCTTGCTCAAGGAAGGACACGTTGGAGAAGTCAATGTGAGGGTGGAGATTGGGGAAAAACGCTTCGATAAACTCTTCAAAAAACTCTTGTATCAGCTTTTTCGTCAGCCGATCATGCTTCATGTAGTCTGCTTCTTCTTCGTAAATAACCGGGAATGTAAACAATAGGACACTTCCTTTCTTTGAATTGTCTTTATTTTACCAATCATTTACAAATAAAGCTATATAAATTGAAATTAATAGCTACCGCTACAACGGGTTTCATGGGGTGAGTAATCGCAACCCCAGAAAAACACTACGCTTTCCGTGGGCCCCGAGCTCATCTCCTTTAAAGAAGACTTGCTGATTGGCAAGCCATCAGGCGCAGACAGAAGCAAAGTCGCACTTATGCCCCGCGGGTAGAAAAAAAGAAGTTCGCTTTTTTTTTTTTGCGGGGTCTTCCCTCCGCGCTTTCCCACGACGGACAGGACGTCCTAGTGTCGGTCGTTGGTCACAGGACGTGACCGTTCTTAGCCGACCAGGAGTCTCCGTGTTTTTCTTCCGGGACTGGGACTGCGGTTACTCGCCCCACCGAAAACCATTGCGATTACTCGCCCCATCAAAAACCGTCGCTGGTTACTGTTTTCAATCATTATTTCGTGATTTTTATAAGAAAAATAAAGTGAATTTCTTACTTCAATTTATATAGTCTTATTTTAGATGATTTTCAGCTAAACTGTAATAAACCTTCATTTTATCAGTACTCTCGCAAGTCCCGTAAAATGAAGGTTTTCATTATATAAAACACCTATAGTTTTTATTTTATTATAGATAACGGTTTGGAAAATTACTATGCAAGTTTCATTGCAGGCCATTATATTTTCCGCTCCAACAGCATCGCAGTCAATTCATACAAGGTCTCTTTATAATCCCCGACCGGCAGTTTGTTTAAGGATTTTAATGCCTTGTCTGTATACTTCAGAGCAAGCCACCTGGATTTTTCTATGCCTTTTGTTTTTTCGACAATAGCTAATATCTCCATTAATTCTTCATCTGTTAAATCAGCTTTCTTATCTAAATAAGGATGTAATTGCTCTGGCTGTTCACGTAATGCGTAAATCAGCGGCAGGGTATACACGCCTTGACGAATATCTGCAAGCGTAGGTTTTCGCATGGTGTTGAAATCACCTTTAAAGTCTAGTATGTCATCGATAATCTGAAAGGCCATGCCAATATAGTGCCCCATATTCCAGGCGAGCATGGTCTGCCTTCGTGTTGCTTGACTGGTCACTGCTCCTGAATAGCAGCTGACAGCAAAGAGCTGCGCGGTTTTTCCGGAAATACGCGTTAAATAATCTTTGATGCTGGTTCCCTTTTGGTAGCGCGCATGGAGCTGATCCAGTTCCCCTGTGAGAATCTTTTCCATACTGCGCGCATTAAACTCAAGATGTGCTAATGTGCGCGCGTACTTAGATAAAATAGTAAAGCAGACACAAAATAAATAATCACCGGAATAGATGGCAAATTGATTGCCCTGCTGGGTATGGATGGTTGGATTTCCGTGACGGAAGTCTGCTTCATCAATGACATCATCATGGATCAGAGTGGCCATATGCAAGGTTTCCAGTGCTGCGGCAACGGCTATCGACCTTTCTTTTTCCTGATGTGTTACGTCCCCAATCTGGGAACATAGAAGCGTATAGGCAGGACGCAATAATTTTCCTCCTGAATAGACCAAATCCTTAATTGTAGCTTCGATTTGTTTATCGTGGATTTGCAGGTGAGATTCAATCACCTGTAAAACGGATTGTAAATCAGATTGTAAACGGGGATAAGGTTCCCACATTGGATGAACAGGAATAGTTGGAATCGCCATCATGATAACCTCCATTTAACGAGCATAAGGATTTTTCTGTAGCCAAAGCTATGATACTTGATTGGGTTGCGTATATTTCATTTCTTGCAGGTCCCGGTAATAGTCCAGTTTTTCTACGTGATTTAATAAATAATTAGCTGCCAGACCCATGGCAATGCCTGATAAAATCCCGAAAAAAGATAAAACTGGGAGGTAGAGAAGTACCGTCCATGTTTGGGCAATCCAGCTGGCAATCGTTAATTGTCCAATATTATGCATAATAGCGCCGGCTACGCTGACTCCAATCAAGCTGATTCGGGATGGTCCGAGCTTTTTTACTCCACACATGCCGATAAAGCTTAATATGGCGCCGGCCGCACTATACATAAAAGAGGAGAGTGTACCTCCCAAGAGGGTAGCAAGGATAATCCGTATCATCACAACCTTAGACGCATCTTTTGTAGAGAGCGTGTATAACGCCATGCACGTAATAATATTCGCTAAACCGATTTTTGCACCTGGAGCGATGGCAAAAGGGGAGGGGACGGCTCTTTCTACTAAACTGATAATGACTGCCTGCGCAGCTAATAATGCAATGTATACAAGACGCTGGTTATTTGTCATCGCCAGACCCTCCCAATCTATTTCCGAACGTGTATATAAGCTGCTCAAAATTGATTTAAGAGCTGATAATCATATCTTCTGTTTCCCCGCTGTCTGATTGAATCTCGACGACAAGCTTATGAGGCAGGCAGACAATCGTCTGTCCCGGCCTGGAAATATAGCCGGTTCGCACACAGATTTGGTCAGAGCAGGTAGCACTTTTGATATGAATGCGTTCATTGTCTACTTCAATAATGTTATTGTCATGATCGGATACCTCAATCTCAATTTCTCTGGTTTCGGTATTCCCTGTCAGCTGGATTTCTTCTACAATTTCATTATCTACTGTAATCACCGCAACGTTTACTGAATCTTCTTCAGCATATTGTGACTGCTGTAAAACAAAGATGCCAATAGGGAGAAAAGATAGAAGAACCAACAGGATAACAAGAATAACATCCCAAGGTTTCAGCATATGATAGAAATCCTTCATGCCCATCCCCCCCCCTTATAGCTCATTCAGTAAATATTGACTCATCTCCCCGGCAAAAGCCGGGCTGCCCGATGTTTTTATTCACGATCTTTATAGATAGCCTGCTCTTTTCCATACCAGAATCTTCCCAGTGTTCTTTGCAGCCATGGAACAGCCCAGTAATCTAAACCAATGGAACGTCCGGAACCATTCATTAAGGCGATAGAAGCAGGGAGTGCCCAGATTTGATCCCAGCCGAGCATTGCGGATAAAGTAAACATCATCAGGAATCCGGCACTTGCAGCACTGGCAAGCCAAGTGAAAAGGCCGAATACAATAGCAAGGCCGATGAATAACTCAATGAAAGCCATAACCTTCTGCATAAAGATAGCTACTTCCGGTGTCGGCAGCATAATCTGCATAAACCATTCAAAAATACCTGGCATATCACTTAAAATAGGAGTGGCCCATTCTGCACCGCCATCTACCGCTTCACTTGCACTGCTGGTGGTTGTTTGCAGCCATTCAAATGGCATGTTCACGCTGTTCCCGGTCAGCCAGGAATCTTCTCCGAGTCCCTGAAATAATCGAGAAATACCTGCAGAGCCTGAGGTGACTTCACCCCAAACAGATTCTCCCCAAATTTTAGAGGCTGCTTCATCGAGCCAAAAACCGCCGACAAATAATCGCAATGGCAAGCTCCACAAAACATTTCCATATCTGGTAATTGTATCTCTGAAAATGTTGCGCTTATCCTTGGTTTGGAAAAATTCATGCATAATATAATGAAACATATAATAGCCGCTTCGTATCCCGAAGAAATAATACAGGTTAACCAAGTGCTTCATCAGATTAGCCAGCCAGCCGCTTAAACGCAGCCCCATTAAATTCGCCACACCATATCTGGCTCCGATGGAAACCATCGTGCCATGGTATTTCCCTTCAAATGCTTCTTTTTGGCCATTATCGATTTCCGCAATAATGGATTTAGCTGCTGTCACACCTGTCTGTTCGGCCGCTTCGACAATTTGCGGCGTCGGCTTGCCTTCCTCTTCTTCAAAATAGGCTAAGTCGCCGATAACATAGACGTTCTCCAAGTTTTCTGCTTCCATATATTCATTTACTTTCAGACGTCCTGCTCTGGCAGTCGGGATACCGTAATCTTCTGTATCCGAATTTGCCTTGACCCCGGCTGTCCAAATCAATGTGTGTGTGGAAAGGGTTTTACCTGATTTAAATACGACGGCGTCTTCTTTCACCTCCACGATTGGTGAATTTTTAAGCAATGTCACGCCTTTTTTATTTAAATACTTTTCTGCTTTATCTGCACTTTTTCGGTCGAGCATATTTAAAATAGAGGAGGCCGCTTCGACTACATACAGCTGAATTTCTTCTTCGTCCAGTTTATTTTCCTTTGCTAAACGGTATTTCCACTCGATAAGCTCTCCAATCATTTCAATACCGGTAAAGCCGGAACCGCAAACTGTAAAGGTGAGCATGGCACGGCGTTTTTCCGGGTCATGTTCTAATGCTGCCCGTTTGACGACATCCTCTAAATGCTGCCGGATGCGGATCGCATCTTCCCAGGACCAGAGGGTAAAGCCGTTCTCTTTTACACCTGGTGTACCAAAGTCGTTTGCTTCGCCGCCCATCCCGAGAATAAGGTAGTCATAAGCGAATTCACCGTGTTCCGTGGTGACGGTCTTCGTATCATGATCGACGTTGGTAACATTGTCTGTGACGAGTTTCACTTTGGTGCGGTTAAATAATTTTCGTAAATCAAATTGAATAGCAGATGGTTCTACCCGGTGTGCAGCTACTTCATGTAATTCTGTCATCATGGTGTGATAGGAATGTCGATCTATCAGAGTAATAGAAACAGAATCATCACGTTTGTATTTTTTGGCCAGCTTCTTAGCTGCATGCACCCCTGCGTAGCCGGCGCCAATAATAACAATATTTTTCTCCGCCATTGTATTCACTCCTTTGTAATCAAAATAGATAATGTTAACTTTGTGAACTATTGAACAATTTCATTCTAACATATTCATGAAAAAAGTCTATAGATTTGATAAATAGTTCACAAATTAAAAATAAAATATCAAATAATCAGGTGTGTCATTTTCATGACAAAATCCTTGGTAATAATAGATTTGTTTGTGTTTTTTATAGACATGATACGAAATAAATTATACAATAAACATGTAATATTTGTGAAATTATTCACAATTAAAATTATGTAAATAATTGTGAATTAAATCACATGAAAATAATTATTATGGTGTTTATTAACATTCACAAGGGCGAGGGAGGTATGAAAATGAAGAAACAAATTGGTATCTCACTGATGCTGCTGATGCTGATTATTGCAGGCTGTTCTAAAAATGCCGATTCATCAAGCGATGCATCATCATTAATCAGCAATCCATATAGTGAGACAGAATTTTTACTGGGAACAGTTATCACGATAAAGGTGTATGACAAGGATAAAGAGTCGGCGTTAGATAAGGTGTTTGACCGAATTGAAGTATTGGAACAGCAAATGACTGCCAATGAAGCTGGGTCGGAAGTGGCTGAAATCAATGAACAGGCCGGAAAAGGCCCTGTCGAGGTGTCAGAGGATGTATGGCAGGTGATTAAGCAAGGAAAGGATTACAGTGAATTGGCAGAGGGCTCCTTTGATATTGCTGTCGGTCCATTAACCAGCCTTTGGAATATCGGGATGGATGATGCGAGAAAACCGTTGCAGGAGGAAATTGATGACATACTGCCGTTGATTGATTATGAAAAAATAGAACTCGATGAAGCAGAGCAAAGCGTGATGCTGACAGAATCCAGTATGCGGTTAGACCTGGGAGCAATTGCGAAGGGTTATATTGCTGATGAAGTCATAGAACTGTTAGAGGAGGAAGGGGTCACCACTGCTGTGGTTGATTTAGGAGGCAATATATATGTTATGGGGAACCAGACATCAGGTGATCCCTGGGTTGTTGGTGTTCAAAATCCATTCTTGCCAATGGGAGAAACTGTTGGCAGATTGACTGCTTCGAATCAGTCTATCGTTACTTCTGGTATTTATGAACGTTTTTTAGAAGTAGAGGGTGAAATCTATCATCATTTATTAAATCCGCAGACTGGCTATCCGTTTGAAGGAGAGCTTGCCAGTGTTTCGGTTATCAGTGAGCATTCAATTGACGGGGATGCACTTTCGACACTGCTATATTCAAAAGGGTTAGAGGAAGGATTGGACTTTATTCAACAGATGCAGGATGCAGAAGCCATCTTTGTGACAAAGGACAAAAATGTTTATATCACCGATGGATTAGCCGGCAATTTTGAACTGACAGATGAGGAATTTACGTTAATAGAATAGGTGAGGGGAGCGGGCTATGATGACACTGCCTACGTTTTTAAAGCTGGTAGAAATTCGCACCAAATTAGCTAGTTTATTTCCGTTTTTAATTGGACTATTATTTGTTATCTATCGTTATGATATGTTTGAACCGCTAAACACAGCTATTTTCTTTAGTGCCATGCTGCTGTTTGATTTAACTACAACGGCTATCAATAATTACATGGATTATAAGAAGGCATTAAGTGATGACTATCGCAGACAATCCAATATTATCGGACAGGAAAATATCCCTGAAAAGAGAGTGGTGGCCACGATTATTACCATGCTGGCGATAGCTTCACTATTAGGGATTTGGCTGGTATTTCGTACGGATTTATTTGTGCTGGTTATTGGCATGCTTTGTTTTGCGATTGGTATCTTTTATACATTTGGACCGATTCCGTTGTCCCGTATGCCGCTTGGAGAGGTGTTTTCCGGTGTGACGATGGGATTTGGCATTACGTTTCTAGCTATCTATGTCAATGCCGCTAATCAGAGAATAGCCCATTTAGGCTGGACCGGACGCATGATTACCTTTGAAATGGATGTCCTGCTGCTGCTGGAGATTTTCCTGGTCTCGCTCCCCTGTATACTGACCATTGCGAATATCATGCTGGCAAATAATATCTGTGATTTGGAAGAGGATATTGCCAATAAGCGTTTTACCCTGCCTTATTATATCGGCAGAAAGCATGCTTTGTTATTATTCCATCTGCTTTATGTACTCACATTTGCAGCGATTGTAACTGCTGTGCTGCTTCAGGTGCTGCCTGTCTATGCCTTGCTTGTATGCCTGGTGCTGATTCCAATCACGAAAAGCATCAGACGGTTTAGACAAAAGCAGAGTAAGCTGGAAACTTTTCCGTTATCTTTGAAAAATATGATGCTCGTAAATGGAACGATGGCGATTACCTTGCTTGTATCCGTCATTTTGTAATCTTAGAGAGAGGGGTGGAGAAATGTCAACGCCTTGTGTCAACGTAGAAAATGTCTTTTTTCATTATAATCTGCAAAAGCAGGAGGAAACGATAGCAGACCTTTCCTTTACCGCAGAACAAGGAGAGTGGCTGGCTGTTGTCGGGCATAATGGTTCGGGAAAATCAACCTTAGCCAGTTTGCTGGTTGGTCTGCGCGCGCCCTCCTCAGGAAGCATTTATATTAATGGAATCGAGCTGACAGAGGAATCCAAGTGGGAGCTTCGCAGTCATATCGGATTAGTATTTCAAAACCCGGAAAACCAATTTATTGGAACAACCGTAAAAGACGACGTGGCATTCGCCTTGGAAAATCAGAACATGCCTTATCATGAAATGAAGCAGCGGGTAAATCGTGCGTTGGAAATGGTTGGAATGAGCCGCTATGCAGATCATGACCCTTCCCGTTTATCTGGAGGACAGAAGCAGCGCGTCGCTATTGCCGGACTTTTAGCGTTACAGCCTGCCATTATTGTATTAGACGAGGCCATGGTGATGCTTGACCCTAAAAGCAGACAGGAATTCATGCGTTTTTTACATGATTTGCGAAAACAGCAGCAGCTGACCATTATTTCGATAACCCATGATATGAATGAAGCGGAAGCCGCGGATAGAATGCTGGTTTTAAAGAAAGGCAGAGTGAAGGAAATAGACAGACCTGCCCAGATTTTTCAAAGAGAGGATTGGCTGGATGTTCCTTTTATAGAAGCATTGAGAAGAAAATTAAAAGAACGGGGCAGTGCCGTACCTGACCAATATATGACAGAGCAGGAAATGATGCGATGGCTATGCAGATAAATTTACAGGAAGTAACCGCAGATTATCAAGCAGGTCCGATTCGCAGCCCGGAGATATTAAAGTCAATTAGTACAACGATAAAGTCAGGCTCCTTTACAGCTGTAGTCGGCCAGACCGGTTCCGGAAAATCAAGCTTATTGAAGCTGATGAATGGATTGCTCCTTCCGAAAAAAGGGGAGGTAGCTGTCGGCGAACTAACAATTACGCTGGAAAATGCGAAGCAATCCGTAAAAGAAGCACGGCGAAAAGTGGGGATGGTTTTTCAATTCCCAGAATCCCAGCTGTTTGCAGAAACGGTGGAAAAAGATATTATGTTCGGACCGATGAATTTTGGAGTGCCTGAAGCAGAGGCGAAGGAGATTGCTCTAGAGGTTATTGGGCGTGTCGGTTTAGATGCATCTATTTTGTCGAAGTCACCATTCTCTTTGTCCGGCGGTCAAAAACGGTATGTGGCGATGGCGGGAATATTGGCCATGCGTCCAGATATTCTTGTTTTAGATGAACCTGGTGCCGGGCTGGATCCAAAAGGGAAGAAAGAAGTGATGGACCTGATCCATGCCTGGCATAAAGAGCGCGGGTTAACAACGTTGCTGGTTACCCATGATATGGATGATGCAGCTTATTATGCAGACGAAGTTATCGTGATGGAGGAAGGCAGAATAGTTTTTCAGGGGGAGCCTGAGCATTTATTTGCCGATGTATCTGCGGTTCATCAATGGGGACTGGAATTGCCGCAGGCCAGAAAGCTGCAGGTAAAGCTGGAGCAGGAAGCGGGCGTTACCTTGCCACAGGTTTGTCTGACGCTGGATCAGCTGGCAGATGCTTTAATAGAGGCGGGATTAGCATGAACAAATTAATCTTAGGACGTTATTTCCCTGGCGATTCACTGCTTCATCGTATTGATCCCAGAGCTAAACTAATCGCAGGGATTTCTTTTATTTTTATCTTATTTATTGCCAACAATTGGCTCACCTATCTGGTGCTGTGGCTTTTTACCTTTACGATGATGAAGATTTCCGGAGTCTCCCTCCGCATCTATATTCGCGGTGTCCGGCCGCTGATATGGCTGATTTTATTTACCGTGCTGTTACAGGTAATGTTTACGGCAGGGGGCGAAATATATATCGATTGGGGACCAATTACCATTTCATCCTTTGGTTTAATCAATGGGGTATACATTTTTAGCCGCTTTGCCATGATTATTTTTGTATCGACAGTCATTACTTTAACCACGAAGCCAATTGATTTGACAGATGCGATTAATTATCTGCTTCAACCTTTGAAACGGCTCAAACTGCCGGTCGACGAAACATCACTCATGCTGTCGATAGCGCTTCGTTTTATTCCCATTATACTGGACGAAACGCAGAAAGTGCTGGATGCACAGCGTGCCAGAGGGATTGTATTTGGCGAAGGGTCACTGCTTCAGCAGATGAAGAAAATCGTTCCGATGTTTGTTCCATTGTTCGTCAGCTCCCTGGTCAGGGCAGAGGATATGGCGAATGCGATGGAGGTAAGAGGCTACCAGTCCAATCAACCAAGATCCTCCTTTCGACGCTTGCATTGGCGGAAGGGAGATACGTTCACTCTTTTTGCCATGGTGCTGCTGTCGGTTATCCTGATCGTATTACGGACAGAGGGGCATCACTTTCATTGATAGATGGATTGGTGTCATTTTTAGAAAAGAAGGTTACACGAAAACGTCTCTTCTCTGATTTTTGAACAGGGAGGAGACAGTATGATGGAATAAAGAAAAAACGCAATAAGAACGGCCGATTTTTCTACTATTTAAAAAAGCGGACAAGCTTTGACTTGGCCGCTTTTTTAGCGAGGTATCTGTTTATTTAATTTGAATCGGGGAGGGGGAACAGGACGCATCCTGTCAGAGCCTTGCTATTTTTATTCGATTTCGCCTGTTACTTCTCCATCAATGGTTGCGGAGCTTTCTGCTTCTTCATTTGCAAATTGTAAATTTCCGTCAATGGTTGCTGTTTCATCCAGCATAAAGCCGTTTGCTTCGACAATTACGTCACCTTCCAGAGTACCGCCTTGAAAATTCAAGTTTTCACTCTGTACGGTCATGCTGGGAACGGTAATCGTAAATGAGTCTGTAATGTTATGGTCTTCATCTTGTGTATATGGAGCAATTTTACGATAAATATCACTGGATTCGTCGTCTTTATCGTAGAATTCGCCGGCAACCACGACATCCTCATCTATGGCGATATCATCCAGTGTAGCGATAATCCAAGTTCCATCCTCGCTGACTGCGTTGACAAAGGCGTCGGGCTGATCAACAAGGGATGCGGTTGTGACGACATCTTCTTCTGTTTCCTCCGTATCGTTTGTTGCATTTTCGTCTGTCTGCTCCTCTTCGTCAGCACCGCATGCGGCCAAAAATCCCACTAACAATAGGGACAAAAAGGACATAAATATAAGCTTGAATCTCATCATAAAACCTCCTAAGTGTTGTCTTGTGATTATCTTCACAATAAGTATATCATAGAATGTGGAGGTATTTCGTGAAGTATTTGTGAAATAATGAACATGATGAATAGAAAGTGTGACAAATTTAAATCAATAAAGTAAAAAGGGGTTGTATGTATAAGCTGCCTTCGTATAATGCTTCGTCCAAACGACTAAAAGGAGAGGAATTGGAAAAGGAATGGCATCATAAATTTTGAATCTGTTATTTTGCAAAAACCATCCTCTCATGTTATTATACGTTTAAATATAAGTAAGTTTATAAGAATTATATAATTAAAGTGAAGGAGTGCATATAATGAGTCATGTTCCATTCATTGTAACAACAGACTGGCTTGCGGAAAGATTGGATGATTCAAAACTGAGATTAGTAGATGCAACGACTTTTTTAAAATTGCCGGCAAGCGGTTATTATGATATTTGGTCAGGGAAAGAGGCGTATGAAAAAGGGCATATTCCAGGTGCTGTTTTTGCTGATTTATTAGAAGATTTATCCGATACGGATGCGGAGTATGCTTTTACCCTTCCGCCAAGAAAGGAGTTTATTAAAAAAATCACTGAATTAGGAGTCGGCGATGAAGACACGTATGTGGTCGTTTATGACCAAGGTGCGCAAGTAGATAGTCCTGTTGTGGCTTCGGATTGGGCATCCCGCTTGGCTTGGCAGCTGCGCTATGAGGGCTTGGAAAATGTCGCGGTGCTTGATGGCGGCTTTCCAAAGTGGAAAAAAGAAGGCAGACCGGTAACCACAGAGTCAGGCTCATATCCAAAAGCAAGCTTTAGCGGCGGGCGAAAACCCGAGCTGTTTGTTAACAAGGAAGAGGTAAAACAAGCGATAGATGATGACAATGTTATTATTATCAACAGCTTAAATGAAGCTGCTCATAAAGGCGAAGTGAATACGTATGGCCGTCCAGGACATATTCCAGGAAGTGTAAACGTCTTTTTCGGAGATCATTCTGACTCCGAAACATTGGAGCTTTACGATGATGAGATAATCCGGGAAACGTTTGAGAAAGCAGGAGCCCTTGATCCGGATAAGAAGGTGATTACCTATTGCGGCAGCGGGATTGCAGCAATTTGGAATTCAACGCTGTTAAACAAGCTTGGTCAGCATAATGTTGCCGTGTATGATGGCTCTCTGACGGAATGGGCAAGTGATCCTGACCTTCCGCTGGAAACAGATAAGTAAATAATGGAGAAAGATCGAAGCGCCCCTGCATAGAAGCTGCAGCAGAGGCGCTTTTTTAAGGTGATTTAATAAAGTTATCATTTCCTATTTAAAAAAATTGATATGCTTGGTTGATCTATATATTATCATTCGTTCTTCTTGTTTTGGCTAGTGACAATGATCAACACGGCTAAAGATGTAATAAAAGAAGCTGTAGCCATTATAAGTGTCATATTGATACCCCTCCTATAATAAAATCCCAAGTGCTTTCCAAAATAATCAACCCGTTTAATTGAGAATTATTATCATTTGTAGTATATTAGATACTAAAGGCAAATATAATGGAGGAGAATATATTATGCAAATATACTGGACGAAAATAAATAAAATTATTGATGAAACACCTGAGGTTAAAACATATATGCTTGACTGCCCGGAAGGTTTTACGTGGGAAGAAGGTTCCCACACCCACTTCGCACTGGAAGGGTTTAATGCCGGAGAGAAACCGAACCGCAGTCTGATTCGCCACATGTCGATTACTACATTACCGCATGAAAATTCCATCGGCATCACAACACGTATTAAAGAGCAATGTTCTGAGTTTAAAACGATTTTAAGAAATATGGAAGTCGGTCAAGAGGTTGCTATATTTAAAACGCATTCGAATGTACCGCTTAAAAGAGAAGATAAAAATGTTTACTTGCTGTCGGCAGGTGTCGGTTTGGCAACCTTCAGGCCGCTTGTACTGGATTATCTCGAACGTGCTGATAACGTTAATCAAATTCATTCTCTGAACATCGATTCAACAAAGGATTTCTTATTCACGCCTATTTTTGAATCCGCACCTGATAAAAAATTCACGTCGCAGTTTGTTGATAATCGGAAAGACTACTATGAAGAAGTGAAAAACCTTGCAGCTGATAAAGAGGGCCTCTTCTATGTTGTCGGCAGTGACGAATTTCTTCAGCAGAATATTGACGTGCTTTTAGAGCAGGGAATCAAGCCGGAGCAGATTATGCTTGATAAACATAAACAACAGCTGCCAGCGTTTTTAACACTGAATGTATCCATGTAAGCAAGTCACTTCTAGTTGGTAAATAAAAAAGAGCGGCCGTTTTCAGCCGTTTCGCTGAGCTAATAAATGAATTGGTTTATTACGAAGGAAAGTGTATCCTGATGTATCGCCCACTGTTTTTACACATCCTTCGAAGAATACAGAAGATAGAAAAGTTAAACCCATACTCGCCAGTTTTTATAAACGACAGGAGAAAATTTCGGCTAAAAACCCCTCTAATGGACAAAATAAAATGAAACAAAGCAGGAGGGGTATAAATGCAGAAAAATCAGGATAAGAAATTTACAGCGGCTGGGACAAATATTGAAGCCGTAAAAAAGGCAAACCAAAACTCAGGTATGTCTTATAATGAAGTCAAAGAATTCCTAGCTAAAACAACGGGAGGTCACGGGACAGAAATATACAGTGATACCAATTTGGAAGAAGTAAGCGTGCAGAATCAGCAATCTCCTAAAAACAGTAAATAACAAGGAAGCATCTGCTTTTTAGCAGGTGCTTTTCAGTTTCTTCTGCTATAATAATAAATCAATGAAAATCAAGTAAAATAGCAACATCTTATTCTTTGTTTTAAAAAGATAAAGGAGGGTATCTTCAAGGTTTATCTCTCAAATGTTTGATATTTTCATAAAAAGGGAAAAGAGGTATTAATTCATCTCGCTGCTTCACCACAAATATAAAGAAAAATCAGAAATAATGTATGTGAAAATAATCGTTTAAGGATATATTCATTTGTCTTTTTCTCGATGAGAGCGGTGAAAAGGTTAACTGTTTAAAATGGAAAATAAACACTTTTGCATCATGAATTTATCACGGAGAACCGTCCGTATAACTCCCTCCTCAAAATAAAAAGAGAATAAATTTATTTAGGCGGGAGTTCAGGTGAGCTAATTCCCTGAATCGCTCAGGCTAATTCAGTGGGAGAATGTAGGAAACAGACTTCATTCTCCCACTGAATGAAGTTTCGTTTTATCATTTTTTTCAAAAAAATGATATGATAATTCTACGGTAATTGGAACAGGAGGAAACAACATGAAAGAAACAATCGATAAAAATGCCTCATTGCGAAATGATGTCAATATGCTTGGAAACATATTAGGAGAAGTTTTGAAGTTACATGGAGGTACAGCATTATTTGATAAGGTAGAATCGATTCGGGAAATGACGAAAAGTATCCGAAATGAGTATGATGAAGATACATATCAAACGTTAAAAAGAGAAATCAGCAATTTAAAACCGCCTTTACGTCAGCAGGTCATCCGTGCTTTTTCTATCTATTTTCATTTGATTAATATTGCGGAGCAAAATCACCGGATCAGGCGCAAACGCCAGTATCTGCTGGATGAGGAAAGCAGCCAGTCTTTTTCTATTGAAAAAGCCGTATCCAAAGTGAAAGAAAGCAACCTTACCAATAAAGGAATTCAAGAGATACTTAATGAATTATCCATTGAACTTGTTATGACAGCACACCCGACAGAGGCAACGAAGCGGACGGTGCTGGAAATACAGAAGCGCATATCGGCGCATTTACGGACATTGGACAATCCGCAGACTTCACAAAGAGAGAAGGCGGATGTGGAAGAAAGTCTGTTTAATGAAATCACTGCTTTATGGCACACCAATGAGCTGAGGCAAAGAAAGCCGGGAGTATTGGATGAAGTAAAAAATGGACTTTATTATTTTGACCAGACATTATTTGAAACCTTACCCGATGTCTTTCAAGAAATGGAAACACAGCTGCAGAAACAAATTCCAGAGGGAAATTGGGAAGTACCAAATTTCATTCATTTTGGTTCCTGGATTGGAGGAGACAGGGATGGCAATCCGAATGTAACTCCAGAAATCACTTGGCAGACATTGGAGATGCAGAGGGAATTGATTTTGAAAAAATACGAAGCTTCTATCGTTGAGCTGATGAGACGATTTAGCCAATCAAGTCAACGAATATCTATTAATCAGCAATTTATTGATAGAATGGAAAAAGAAGAGACCAGCTATTTAAATGAGAACGATAAATGGCCAATCAAGTCAGAAGTATATCGACGTAAATTTGCCATTATTCTAAAACGTTTGCGTGAAACAGGGAAAACGTCACAGGGTTATGATTCTCCAGAAGAACTGGTTCATGACCTTAAAGAAATCAAAGAAAGTGCCGAAGCACATTTGCCAAAGACGAAAAAGCTGAAAACGATTCGAAAGGTCATCCGGCAAGTAGAGATGTTTGGTTTTCACTTAGCCACATTGGATGTACGAAATCATAGTGGAGAGCATGAAACGGCTGTTCATGAGATTTTAACGGCTGTTCATGTTACAGATGACTATGCTGCGCTTGGTGAAGAAGAGAAACAAAAAGTATTGTGTGAGGTTTTGAATGATCCGAGACCTCTGCTGCTTTTCGATGGCGGTTATTCTAAAGAAACACAGGATATTTTGAAAGTCTTCAAAACGATAAAAAATGCACATGAGGAATTTGGAAAACGAGCAATTGAAGTCTATTTAATCAGCATGTCAGAATCGCCGAGCGATCTCTTGGAAGTGTTGGTACTTGCTAAAGAAACCGGGATTTATCGTCTTTATCCAGATGGAACGGCGGAAAGTGATCTTGATGTCGCTCCATTACTGGAAACAATCGATGATTTGATTGCAGGTCCGGATATTATGAAGACATTGTTTGAAACAGAGGTATATCAGAAACAATTAAAAGCACGCGGGCAACATCAGGAAATTATGCTTGGCTATTCAGATGGAAGCAAAGACGGCGGTACGTTAAGCGCTAACTGGAACCTGTTTAAAGCACAGGAGGAAATCCATAATATAGCAAGACAATACCAAATCCGTCTGAAATTCTTCCATGGCCGCGGGGGTTCGCTTGGCCGTGGAGGCGGTTCATTGAGTACCAGCATCCTTTCCCAGCCTGCGGAGACTCTAGAAGATGGTGTGAAAATTACGGAGCAGGGAGAAGTGCTTTCTTCCAGATATCTTCTTGAAGATATTGCTTACCGAAATTTAGAGCAGGCAGCCTCTGCTTTATTTACAAGGTCCGCCAAGGTTTCAAATACACCGGATCAAGAAGAACTGCGTCAAAAAGAATGGGAAATCACAATGGAATCTATTTCCCAAAAATCATTGAAAAAATATCAATCGCTGGTGTTTGGCGACCCGGATTTTCTAGCGTTTTTTAATCAGGCAACTCCTTTGACGGAATTGGGTGCTTTAAATATTGGATCGCGGCCGATGAGCAGGAAGAACAGCCAGCGTTTTGAAGACTTACGGGCTATTCCATGGGTATTTGCGTGGACACAATCCAGGTACATGCTGCCTGCATGGTATGCAGCGGGCACAGGTCTGCAATCTTTCATTGAGGAAGATGCGAGTCATTTAGAAGCTTTACGAGCAATGTATAAAGAATGGCCTTTCTTCAAAGTGACGATTAATAATTTACAAATGGCATTGATGAAAGCAGATATGAAAACTGCTGAAGAATATCTGGAATTAGTTGAGGATTCGGAGACTGCAAAACGGATATATGAAGATATTGCAGATGAATATGAACGTACAAAAAAGGCGCTGCTGGACATTTCCGGCAATGAGGAACTGCTAAGCCACACGCCAAATATTCAAGGTTCTGTTCATCTTCGTAATCCATATGTCGATCCGCTTAATTTCCTGCAGGTGGATTTAATCCATAAATTAAGAGAAACAGATAATCCTCCTGAAGATCTGGTGACCGAGGTGTTACTGACAATCAATGGGGTAGCTGCAGGATTAGTGAATACAGGCTGATGAAAGAACGGAAATAATTTTAAAATGAAAAAGCTAATTGGTTACCCGTTTTATAACCAATTGGCTTTTTCCTGTGGGATGTGTGGTTTAAATCATGGAGAATCGTTATTCAACCTTCTGTTAAGTGAAGTATAATCCATAACAGGGGAACATCATCCAGAAAATATGACAAGTGTCATATCAAATTACTGACAACTGTATCTAACATTTCATTGCTCGATTCCTTATACTGAAATCATAGTAAGTTTATAAGGGCGGGGATACCAATGAGCAAACAAAAGCAAGCACAGCTTAGAAAAGACGTTATGCCATTCGCAACATCTAAAACGAAAACGAGTATTGTTCAACTATTGAATACGATACCTCCATTTTTTATCCTGTGGATTTTAGCTTATCAAAGTTTAGCTGTTTCCATTTGGTTAAGTTTGTTATGCAGCATTGCTGCGGCGGGCTTCATGGTCCGAACGTTTATTATCTTTCATGATTGCGCGCATCAATCTTTTTTCAAAAAACCGAAATTAAATCGACTGCTTGGCACCATTACCGGCGTAATTACTCATTTTCCCTTTGAAAAGTGGAAAAGAGAACATGCGATTCATCATGCGACAAGCGGCAACTTAGATCAGCGAGGCACCGGTGATATCTGGATTATGACTGTAGAGGAATATGAAAAGGCAACAAAATGGGAGAGACTGCAATATCGCTTATATCGCAATCCAATTATTTTGTTTGGTTTAGGACCATTTTCGCTATTTCTCTATAGTAATCGGATTAATCGTAAGGATGCGAAAAAAAAGGAACGAAAGAATACCTATATTATTAATATCTCATTAATTGTGATTTACTGTCTTATAGGCTTTCTGCTTGGCTGGCAGGCGCTTGTATTCGTGCAGCTGCCGATTGCTTATATTGCAGGTTTCTTAGGAATCTGGTTATTCTATGTTCAGCATCAGTTCGAGGATTCTTATTTTGAGAATGAGTCAGAATGGGATTATGTGAAAGCAGCGGTAGATGGCAGCTCCTACTATAAGCTGCCGAAATGGTTAGAATGGATGACGGGAAGTATTGGTTATCACCATGTGCACCATTTAGCACCCAAAGTCCCTAATTATCATTTGGAACAAGCACACCGCGAAACGCCGCCATTACACAATGCGACTATCATTACGTTAAAAACGAGTTTGAAATCAATCAAATTCCGTCTCTATGATGAAGAACAGAAAACATTTATCAGCTTCCGCGAAATGAAGCATCGTTTAAATCAATCAAAAAATCAAAGGATAACGACAGCAAAGTCAACTTCTACGATTCGCTCATAACTGGCTTGGCTGCACACCCCCTACACGTTTTAGGGGGTTCTTTATCGTTCACGAGATATATTTGGTATAATAATGTCAAGCGAGAAAATAGGGGGACAAATCGTGCGTCAATGGTATTATATTTTTCCAAGAAACACAGGATTAAGCATATATATTTGGGTTATTTTTTGTGTGTTGCCGTTTTACTTTATTTTTCGCTCTACTTCGATTTGGGAGATCGGTGTTGGCGTATTGTTAACATTACTTTTCTTTGCGATTTACTGGTTTACCTTTAACTCCCTTGAACCGTTTATGTATATCGGATTAACGATGGAATTTATTATTAATACGGTGATGACAATTCTATATGGATACGTTTATTTTGCTTTATTTACTGCATTTTTTGTTGGGAATGTTCGTGGCAAAGCAGGGTTTATCACGATGTATGTGATACACATGGTCGTGATTATAGGTTCCATCACGGCAGGATTTTTCTTTAATTATTCCCTGTTTCTAAATCAGCTGCCATTCTTGATTATGACCATATTAGGAGTTATTCTGATACCTATTAATCGTTATAATCGTTTGAAACAGGAGGAGCTGGAGGAACAATTGGAAGATGCTAACCGCAAAATTGCTGAACTTGCAATTGTAGAAGAGCGGCATCGAATAGCCCGTGATTTACATGATACCTTAGGTCAGAAATTATCGATGATCGGTCTGAAAAGTGAACTTGTGGGGAAACTGCTGGAGAAAGACCCTGCAAAAGCGAAAAAAGAGCTGCAGGATGTGCAGAATACAGCCAGACATGCATTAAAAGAAGTGCGGGAAATGGTGTCGGATATGAAAAATGTTCGCTTGGAAGAAGAGCTTGCGCATGTCGAACAATTAATGGAAGTCGCACAAATCAAGCATGAAATTATAATTAAAGTAGATCAATCATCGTTGCCAATGTTAATGGAAACAGTATTAAGTATGTGCTTGAAAGAAGCAGTAACGAATGTCGTAAAGCATAGTCAGGCAGATCACTGTTCCGTGGAATTTTCAGAAACAGAAAAGGAAATAAGACTGCAGGTAGAGGACGATGGGATAGGGAAGAATAGTGTTCCTGAATTTGGAAATGGCCTTCAAGGGATGAGAGAGCGTTTATCCTTTATCAACGGGACATTAGCTATCACTGCACATTCGAAAGGGTTTAAAGTAGATATGACGGTGCCAAAGATATTAAGGCAAATGGAGGAGGTTTGAATTTGATTCGGATTGTAATTGCAGAAGATCAACAGTTATTGTTAGGAGCTTTAGGCGCGCTCCTGGATTTAGAAGAAGATATGACCGTGGTAGGAAAAGCAGGTAATGGGGAAGAACTGTTGGCATTAGTCAAGCAAGAGCGCCCTGATATCTGCTTAATGGATATTGAGATGCCAGTTATGACAGGTCTGGATGCTGCAGAGTATCTAAGGGAGGATTCCTGCAAAATTATTATTCTGACCACCTTTGCAAGACCCGGCTACTTTGAACGGGCTAGAAAGGCAGAAGTCGATGGTTACTTATTAAAAGATAGCCCCAGCGAGGATTTGGCCGACTCCATTCGTCAGATTATGAAGGGGAAGCGTTTGTATTCCTCCGAATTGATCGATCTTGCCTTTGCAGAAGAAAACCCCTTAACCAAACGGGAAATAGAGGTCCTGCAGCTGTTAACACAGGGGGGAACAACCAAGGCGATTGCAAAAGAATTACATTTATCCAATGGAACCGTTCGAAACTATATTTCAATTATCTTGGATAAACTAGAGGTGGATAACCGGATAGAAGCCATAGCGAGAGTGAAAGAAAAAGGCTGGTTAAGTTAGTGCTGTAAGGACATTACTTTCGGTTTGAAGAACGTTGGTATTTTTGAATTGCCAAGATTTTTGTTAAAACACGACTACTTTTACCGCAATCTAATTCAACAGTTTCTTATTATCACTTTGGAGCAGCAGATTTACTTCTTCTCACTTTTTTAAAAATAGTATATACTTATTCTCAACTGAAAGAATTGTATTCTTATCAGAATGAAGGAGATTCTACATAGAAAATGAGGGGGAGTAAATTTGAAGAAGATAATTGGATGGACGATACTGTTTTCCTTGTTAGTTATGATGGCAGCATGTGCAGATGACAGCGGTCCAGAAGATGAAACAGAAGCACCTGCCGAAGAAACGGCGGAAGAAACACAGCTGAAGGCAGGCTTAGCGTCAGAACCTGTATCGCTTGATCCGCATGCAGCAAATGATGGTAATTCGTTATATGTAATGAATACCTTGTATGATACATTGGTAGAACAGAATACAGACTTGGAAATACAGCCTGCACTGGCGGAAAGCCTGGAACAAATCGAGGATACGGTCTGGGAGGCGAAGCTGCGGGAAGACGTTACTTTCCACGATGGTTCTCCTTTTAATGCGGAAGTGGTAAAAGCAAATTTAGACCGTGTACGTGATACGGAAATAGGTTCTCCGCTTGGCTTTCTCTTTGACATGATTGAAAACGTTAAAGTGATCGACGAATACACGGTTCAAATTGAAACAGCATATCCGTTTTCCGCATTACCTGCCCATTTAGCACATCCAGGCGGGCATATGATCAGCCTGGAGGCGATTGAAGCAGATAATGAAGCAATTGCAAATGGAGAAGAACCTTTTTCTGTTGTAAATGAAAATCCGATAGGAACAGGTTATTTTAAATTTGAGGAACGTGCTGTCAGCGGGGAAATAACCGTAGTAAAGAACGAAGACTATTGGGGAGAGCAAGCTGGAATGGACTCTATTGCATTCCATTTTGTTCCGGAGGATTTAACTCGCATTGCGGAGCTTCAGACTGAGGACTCTGATTTTATTTATCCGGTAAATGCCAATAATGTGGAGGAAGTCGACAATAATGATGGCACACATGTGATGCAGTCTGATAGTGCCAGTATGACGTATCTAGGCTTTAACGTAGAGCGTGAGCCGTTTGATGATGAAAGAGTCCGTCAAGCGATTGCGATGACCTTAGATAAGGATGAAATTATTAATGGCGTTTTGAACGGAGTTGCTTTACCGGCAAAAGGGCCTCTTGCACCGACTGTATTTGGATATGATGAAAATATAGAGCCTATTGACAGAGATGTGGAAGAAGCTCAGTCTCTGATGGAGGATGCCGGCTATGCAGATGGCTTAGAGGTAACCCTGATGGCTTATGATACAAATACAGGCGATATCGCACAAGTCATCCAATCGCAGCTGAATGAAATCGGAATAGACGTGGACATTCAAATGACAGAAACAGCTACTTATTTAGAAGATACTGCAAACGGAAGCGTTGACATGTTTTTAGGAAGCTGGGGAACGGTAACGCTGGATGCGGATTACGGTTTATACCCCATGTTTCATTCTGATAATGCTGGTGCGCCGGGGAATCGTTCCTTCTATGCAAATGAAGAAGTGGACGGGTTGCTGGAAGATGCCAGACAAGAGGGCGATGAAGCAGAAAGGCTATCTCTCTATGCAGATGCACAGCAAATGATTGTAGATGAGGCGCCGATCGTGCCGATTTATCATTCTGTTCTTTTATCCGGCTTGCGTGATGAAGTAAATGGATACTATCAATTTCCAAGCAGCTTCCCATTCTTTAGAGATGTCACAATTGAAGCAGAATAATTAATAAAGAAGCAGTTCTATAAAAGGAGCTGCTTCTTTATTTATGCGTTTAAGCACTCTTTTTACATGCCTCTGCACATTGGAAGCAGGCATCCGCACATTTCTGACAATGCGCATGGCTATGTTTTTTACATTCATCTCCGCATGCTTCACAAATGTTAGCACAAACCGAAGCAAGTTCCTTGGCAAAAGGCGTATCTCTGCATAGAGCTTGTGCCAGATAGGAACAAATTTCGGCGCACTCTCTATCCAAACGGATGCATTCGGCCATCATTTTAATATCTTCTTCTTTTAGACATGCATCGTAGCAATGATTACATGCAACAATACAGTTTTGCAGTGCGTCAATGAGCTGCTGATGTTGTTGATGGGACATGAATAAACTCCTCCAAAGTGTATGTTTTTAGCTTGCAAGTTATAACATTCCCGAGAAGGCAGTGATTCATTCTTTTTCTGTTGGAGTTTATCGCAAACAATTGCCTGTAAGAATAGAATGCTAAGGTGTTCATAAAAACATCAGTTATATATAAGACAATTTATTCATATACATACTGGTAACATGACTTAAGGGAAGTATAGTCTATAAAAATAAATGGTATACCTAAGAAGTGCTTAAACAAAGTACTTCGAAATTAATGTAAGGGTATATAATTAACTCGGGATGAACCTTCGTACTAACCTTATTAATTTAGCAGTTTTTTCATTTTTAGTAGATAGACAACAGGCATGTTCTTCTGTTTTCCATAGGTAACCTAGAATTTTTAGGTTCTTCACAGATGTTTGTTTTCTAGTTATGATGACCACATATTATATATAATAGCAGTCTTTTTACATAAGCTTGAAAGGAGGAGCTTCGAAAATATATTTTACATGTGTGATTGTAAATAAAGGGGGAGTCACATTTCAGAGAATAAGGATGACAAAAAGGGGAAGGTAAGTGAAAACCAGCAATAAGTGGATGTATCTCGACGTCAATTTATTAAAACAGCAGGAATGACAACGGGTGGGATTGTTGGCTAAGTACTCCTTTTTCAGCATAATAGTGGCGGAGCAATTATGGGAGATGACCCGGAAACATCCGTTGTGAATAGCTATTTACAAATGTGGAATATGGATAATTTATTTGTATGTGGATCGAGCGCTTTTCCACACTTTGGAGTAACCAATCCTACCACCACAGCTGCAGCTTTAACCTATCGTGCAACAGAAGGAACGATTGATTTTCTAAAAAATGGCGGGCAGCTTGTGGAAGCGAAAAATTAAAAGAAAAAGGTTTAATGTAAAAAATCCATTAAGAGCTGGAGGCGATTTTTAATGGGGTTAGCAAACATAGGAATTCCTGGATTAATCCTTATTGTTGTTCTGGCATTAATCATTTTTGGACCGAAAAAATTACCGGAGATTGGTAAAGCGGCTGGAGAAACATTAAGAGAATTTAAGAGCACGGCGAATGATATTATGGAGGATAAGTCCGAGAATGTAGAGCAAAAAGATAAATCGTGATTACAAAAAATAAACTCCAAAATGTCTTTGGAGTTTATTTTTGTGAAGGGAAAAGAAACGGAATTAGTTTAATTTTACGCCTTGCAGCCGTTTACGTGCCGAATTATGCTGTGCTGTGATAGGAATATGCTTTTTCGCATTTCCCATGCCGAATAAGGGCATATTTCGATAGACAGATTCATAACTCCCGGCTTTTATCTGATAGGTTTCATGATAGAAGCCGACAGCATCATTTTCCCCAACTTTCTTGTTGAAATTCTGCCATGCTTTCAAATGTTTTTTTCCTTTGGCATAAGCGAGCAAATCCTCTGTAGAACGCCAGTATTGAACCATGATGGTAGTGCGCAGACCAAAATAGCTTTCCATGGAAAGAAACCCTAATTCCTCTTGGTTTTCATACAATTCTTTAATCATACCGGGCATGGCTGTAAACACAGGTCCCCACTTCCGGACCGCGAGCCGTTTATTAATACGCATCCCAATAATAAAAACAACAACATCCTGATCATTTTCCGTAGTATACCTGCCAGAGTAGATTTTTTTACCCATGGATGATTCCTCCTTAAAAATTAGAGTTCCTTAATTGTGGCCTCACACCATGCGATAGCAGCTTCCGTCACACGTTTTCCATAATCTAAAGTAAACAGCCAATATTTTGCATCCTGATGATTCGTGTTATGGCGGGAAATACCTTCTTCAATTCCTTCATATGTTTGATACAGCTTCTCTAGCTTTTGCTTATAATCCGCTAACAGATAGAGACTTTGTTCCTTTGTCTGATGCCTGCCAAAAAACAGCTTCAGCAATACTTCATTCCGCTCGACTGGCAATTGCGTTAACGGCTGCTCCAGCCAATTTTTTAAAACATCTTTGCCTTTCTCTGTCAGAAAATATTCTTTGCGCTCCGGTTTTCCTTCTTGTACTAATGTTTGAACAGTAGCTAAACCTTCTTCTTCCAGCCGCTTTAATGTCGGATAGATTTGTCCATAGCTAATTTTCCAAAAATGATTCAGGCTATTATCAATAAACTGTTTTATTTCGTAGCCTGAACGACAGTTTGTGGTTAAAATGCCAAGTATGGCGTATGTGCTGTCATTATATTTTTGCATTTATCTCACCTTATATCTTTTTGATATATATTATTTAGATATATAATAAATGAATTTGGGCTGGAAGTAAAGAGTGGAATAATAGTTTTATGTTTTTTCAATTAGTTCGGTTCGTATATACCTTCTAATATGAAAAAGCTAACCAGCAGGGCATCACCTTATTGAAAAAGCTTCTGCCGTGCTGGTTAAAGAGAGAAAGATATAATTAAAACATACATCAAGAACAAGTCACTTGATTTTAATAACAATTTTACCTTTTGCCCTGCCTGATTCGGAATATTCCATTGCTTTTTGTACATCTTCAAAAGGAATAACCCGATCAATGAATGGTTTGATTTTTTCAGCCTCGATAAGTTCTTTGATTTTATTTAATTGCTCGCCGCTGGGCTTCATGAATAAAAAGTTATATTGCACTTGATATTGCTTTTCTAATTTTGTTAATTTCCTTGAAATCAATCTAAAAGCGATTGTTTTCCAAAAAGGATAATTATTCTCTTTTCCAAAGCGGCCATTTGGGAGGTCGGAGATTGATACAATTTTTCCGCCGGCTTTCAGGATTTGAAACGAATTAACTAGAGCATCGCCGCCTAAGGTATCATATACGTAATCATAATCAGCTAATACTTCTTCAAAATTTTCTTCCCGATAATTTATGACCTTATCTGCACCCAGGCTCTCTACTAAATCTTTCCCGGCACTACTTGCGGTTGTAGCGACGTAAGCTCCCATCTCTTTAGCTAATTGAATCGCAAAGGTTCCAATTCCGCCAGAGCCTGCCTGAATCAAAATTTTGTCTTTCGGCTTAAGATTTAATATCTCATGAAATGCCTGATAGGTAGTTAACCCGACTAATGGTACGGACGCTGCTTCTTCAAATGTTACGTTTTCTGGTTTGAGTGCAATATCATCTTCATGAATAGCAATATATTCAGCAAAAGTACCGATCCTTGATTTTCTTGGACGTCCATAAACAGAATCCCCAGCTTTAAATTTCGTTACATTTTTCCCGGTTTTGAGGACTGTTCCGGAAAAATCATTTCCAAGAATCAATGGCATTTTATAGTTGATGAGCGGCTTTAATTTTCCGTCTCTAATTTTGAAATCAACCGGATTAATACTCGCAGCGTGAATTTCTACTAATACATCATCATAAGATATTTCAGGAATAGGAACATTCTCCAATTGCATATTTTTTTGTCCATATTTATGAATAAGCATTGCTTTCATTTGTTTTTTCATTTGATAAATCTCCTTATCAGAATAATGGTTTAAACATTTAAACTTTTGAACTAATAATGTATGATAGCTTGATTTTTAAAAAATGTCAACTAATCAAATGAAAAGTAACTTCAAAGATCATTTTCTAATTATACACAACGAATCCATGCTATTGACGTAATAAAAATTTAATGGTTTAATAATTTGAACGATTGATTATTCAAATGAAACGAGGATGTATATGAAAACAAATAAAATAGAGAATTTAAAGAATGAATTTGATGAAGTAAAGGATTTTCTTATCGCTTTAGGGGATGAAAAAAGACAAATTATCATTGTTGCTTTATTGAATGACCATGCTTGCAATGGATGCCAAGGGCTTCGTGTAATTGATTTAACAGAAGCAACGAAGCTGTCACGACCAGCTGTATCACATCATTTAAAGATTTTGAAACAAATTGGAATCGTTGATATCCGCCGGGAGGGAACAAAGAATTATTACTATCTTTGCAATGCAGTGCCGGAAATGAAAAAGCTGAGGGATTTGCTGGATAATGTTATGTCGGTCATGGCAGAAGGGAAAGAGAAAGTGTGAAACGAATTTTTTGTGCTGACCGATTAGCTTGAATATAGCGAGGATATTAGGACGGCAATATGTTGAGCAATTGTAGAAGCTGGATTATGTGAATTTAAAGGGGCTATTCTAATTGACCCTCGCAGTCTGGAGGGACTGATGGGGCCGTGTTTTCTATTAGTATAAAGACGATGAGTGTATTGGTTTATCAATATAACTCATATTAAACATATATACAGCAAGCAAAGTCGCTCAGTTATTTTCTTCTACCTCAATCATTATTTTAATTACGTAATTTGCACTTACATTCAAGCTGCTTCCATCCATTAGGTAGAGATACTCTTCAAAGCTGTCACCACAAATACGATATCCTGTCTCATTCAAATAATCTTTTATTTGTTCATATGTTTGATACGTATGCATATAGCTTCCTTTATGATAGCCAATGACATATTTTCCAGCTTTTTTCTCAAATGTCTTTGTTAAATGAAGCTGGTTCTCACGTAAATAGAAATAGGAATAATTTAAATAATCTCCTGTTTCTATTTGTTCGTGGCGAATAAGAGCACCCCAATTTTCCACATTGATTTCGCCTTGTTTTACATATTTCATAAACGATATAACCATTTTGGTGATGTCTTTATGAGAATAATTTAAAATATTTTCACTTAATACAATCTGTTCTACCTTCATATCCTCGATAGTAAATTGATCAAGGTCTAATTGTGATGCTTCTTCCATTTGCCTTTTCTGATTTTTAATGAGGTGCTGGATACGCTGCATTTTCCGTATTTTTATATCCACCAGTTTTTCTTTTTCCGTTAATAAATCAGTAATCTTCTTTGTGTTTTTGGAATGTAAAAAGTCTTTGATTTCCGCCAAAGACATTCCGATTTCTTTTAACATATCAATCACGCTATAAGCCTCAGCTTGTTGAATCGTGTAATAACGGTATCCATTTTCATTTTTGTATTCCGGTTCTAACAGACCAATTTCATCATAATGGAATAGCGTTTGCTTTTTGACCTCACATAAATCTGCAAATTCTCCAGTTGTCATCATTTTTTTGGAAGAATCCATTTCATCACCAACTTTACGCTTGAGTATACGGTAACCATATACTTTATATTATACTATAGGAATAAAGAAAATGTAGTGTAAAGAAAGAAGAGAGTATAATTTATGTTTAATTATTTGAGCTTAGCGGCTACTGCATGGTTTATTGGGTTCTTTCCAATGTTTGAAATATATATTGCAATTCCAGCTACGATGGTGATGGGATTAGATGCGGTTTCTTCCATTATCTGGTCCAGTTTTGGGAATTTTCTTCCGGTCCCGTTCATTGCTTTTTTCTATCAGCTTCTTGCAAAATCAGAACGTATTAAGAAATGGCTGGATAAATTAGCAAACAGCAAATATAAATATCGTATCGAAAAGCAAGGACCATTAGTTGTTGTGTTGCTGACACCGATCATTGGTTCATGGGCTGTTGCAGTGATTGCCAATGGAATAGGGATGAATAAAGTGAAGTTATTCATATCCGCTGGTGCAAGTATTTTGGTATATGGGATTGTTATTGCAGTTTTGACATATTATGGTGTCGCTTTTGTAGGCTGATAAAATGCAGCAGAAATATAAATCCACCTATGCAGCCGGAGTAGGTGGATTTATATTTCTGCTGCTTATTTCAAGTCTATTGTTCACAGTACCATTAATTCTAGAAAAAAAAAGCAGACTACATGAAGCATGATCGGCTGAAAAAAAAGCTGATACAAGAGTTTTTTGAAGAATTTATCGAAGCTTTTTTCCCCAATCTTCACCCTCACATTGATTTCTCCAAGGTCACCTTCCCCGCAGTGTAACTGGCTGGGACTGCGGTTACTCGTCCCACCGAAGTGCTTTTGTAAGACTTCCACATCAAAAATAAGAAAATCTGTTATTTCAAAGTGGAAGGTCTAACAGCCAGTAACGGCCCGATTGGTTCAACTAACAGCGGTTTTGATGGGGCGAGTAGTCGCAGTCCCATTCAGAATACCGCTGAATGAAGTTTCACTTTATCGAACAAGAAGTGTATCTGGACTACATCAATGGCCGCAAGAAAGAAATTGACGTTCTCGCAGCAGTAAAGCTGAATCACGAAGACAAAATACTCCATATTCATACCGAAGCGCAATCAACTCATGAAGCAAATTTTCCCGAAAGAATGTTTCTCTATTTTTCTTACCTTTACGCCAAAGACCGCAAACCGATTCAACCCATTGCTGTTTTGAGTTATAATAGGAAAAAAGAAGAACCGACACAATTCAGAATCGATCCCCCCACCCAAGACGTCCTTCAATTTAACTTTTTACAATTACACTTAATCAAGAAAAACTGGAAAGCATATATTCAATCAGACAACCCGGCCGCCGCAGTCTTGCTCAGTCAAATGGGATATGAAGAGCATGAGCGGGTTCAGGTGAAGCTGGAGTTTCTGCGCATGATCACCCGGATGCAAATCAACCCGGCACAAATGATGGAGCAAATGGAGAACTTGCCGGAGGAGGAAAAAGACATGGTTTTGCAGCTGCCGAATTCTTATTTTGAGAGAGGAAAAGAGGAAGGGATAGAAGAAGGCATAGAGAAAGGAAAGCAAGAAATCGTTTTAAAATTGATAAAAAAGGGCATGTCTATCAGCGAAGTAGCAGAAATTACAGAGTACAGCGAAGCAGAGATTAAAAAGCTTGCAGGCAAGCAAGGAAAAGAAGAATAAGTAATCCGCATGCTATAGTATAAAAAAAGTGAGCAGGTTATATTTCAAACTGCTCACTTTTTATGGGGGTGTAAACTAAACTGTGTAAGTAAGAGAGCGTACGGCTCTTACTACGCAGTTAGTTTTTTATTGTTAGAATAAGTATATAACGATTGGGAGGTTATTCTATTGTCTAAGTCAAAGCGAGAAGAGAAATCAGCTGAATTAGCCAAACAAATTCTAGAAAACTACCAACCAGAGAACGTAGAAGACATGCAAAATGCATTGAGAGACATATTTGGACCGATGTTTGAGTCTATGTTGAAAGGTGAAATGAATCATCATTTAGGTTATGAATCCAATGATAAAGCAGAAAAAACAACGGAGAATAGACGAAATGGTTATGGTAAGAAGACCATTAAAACAAGCTCAGGAGAAGTAGATATCAAGGTACCAAGAGATCGAGACGGCTCCTATAAACCGGAACTGATACCGAAACGAAAAAAAGATGTATCAGCCATTGAAAATAAAGTGATTTCCATGTACGCACGAGGCATGTCCCAGCGAGATATTTCCTCCACCATTGAGGATATTTATGGCTTTTCTGTCTCTCATGAAATGGTATCGGACATTACCGACCAAGTTCTTCCTGATTTGGAAGAATGGCAAGATCGCCCCTTGAGTAACTGTTATGCCTTTGTTTTTGTCGATTGTATGTATACCACCATCCGCAACCAATATGAAACAAGGAAATATGCAGTCTATACCATTCTGGGCTACACCATCGAAGGAGAGAAAGAAATACTTGGATTATGGTTAAACGAGACAGAAAGCAAGCATAAGTGGATGCAGATTTTTGATGAAATCAAAGCGAGAGGTGTAGAAGATATTTTCTTTCTATCGATAGACGGAGTGAGTGGCTTAGAAGAAGGTGCACGAGCTATTTTACCTGAAGTCATTGTGCAGCGTTGTATGGTTCATTTAATTCGTAACTCGATCAGATACGTGCCAAGCAAAGATTACAAGGCTTTCACCAAAGCTTTAAGAAAAGTGTATGGAGCACCAAGTCTCAAGGCTTGTTTAAGTGCCTTTGAATCCTTTAAACAACAATGGGCGGCTTACCAGGGCGCGATTGATGTATGGACAAGGAATTTTAGTCATGTAGAGCAGCTTTATGATTATGGAAGTGCCATCCGGAAAGTCATGTACACCACAAACGCTGTAGAAAGCGTCCATTCCAGTTTTAGAAAAGTAACGAAAAAAGGAGCATTCCCTAACGAGAACGCTCTGTTAAAAGTGTTATTTTTACGGATCAGAGAACTGGAATCCAAGTGGGAAGGCGGTCATATCCAAAACTGGGCAATGGTCATGAACCAACTTCTACTTCATGATGAACTGAAAGATAGAGTGTTAAAGTACCTTGAGTGAATGGGAACTTACACACTTTATTTGACAAACCCCTTTTTATACTGAAATAAAAAGCACCTCCACCAGCCAAATGAATCGCTTTTCATCTCTGTCTAATTCAATATTTATTCATTAGAAATCAGCTTCGATGCATTTCCGCTGTAAATAACGGATAAATGATGCAGCGCTCTGGTACAGCCAACATATAATAATTTTGCGGTTTGCTCTGTCACTGGATAACGTGTTTCATCCACATCGACCATTAATACCGTATCAAATTCCAGTCCTTTGGATACATATACAGGCAATAAGGAAATGCCTCCTTCGTACGATTTATCCTCAGTAGTAATCATGGTTAACTCTGGAATCTTTTCTTTTAGCTTCGGATAAATCGCATTACAATCAGCTTCCGATCTTAAAATAACTGCAATGGTCTTCATTTCTTTATTTTTCATATCATGTATCCAGCTTGTAATTTTCTTTAATTTTTCATCTGTTTCTACTTGTTGGATCTGTACCTCCTCACCGCTTCGGAATACTGGTTCTGCATAGGCGGGACGGTTGGTAAGATGACGAAGAATGGTGTTGGAAAACGCAATAATCTCATAAGTGGAGCGGTAGCTTTTTGTCATTTGGAAGAATTTCGAGCGGGATGTGCCGAAAAGGTCAATAAAGTTTTCCCACTCGTCAATTCCTTCGTTGCTGTGAATACCTTGTGCTAAATCTCCTAATATCGTAAATGACGCTGTTTTGGTCCGTGCATGCAATACAGAAACCTGATAGGGGGAGAAATCCTGTGCTTCATCAATCACCACATGATCAAATCGCTCTTCTCTTTCAATTCCATACCAATAATCATGAATATCGAGCAGGGGAGCCAGGTCATCTAAAGTTATTTTATCCTTTGGCGGCAAAAGGTCCGTTCTTTCCATTCTTTTTAAGATTTGTGCGTACAGTTCATAAGGTTTTCTTTTTTTCCATTTCCGTAAATATCTTCTTAATTCCTTTTTGCCTTCTTTACGGGCTTGCTCCTGTTCTTTTTTCTCTCCATACATCTTTGCTTCTATTTCAATCCATCGTGTTAATTTTGCTTTAAGCCTATCATATTTTTTAGTGGCTGGATTGCCTTTAAAATCAGCTTCAATCCAAGTGTTAATTTGTTCTAAGAGAACACCTTTTTTATTTTCCCAGGGAATAAAATCTTCTTCCGGGATCCAATCCTTTTCTAGTTGCGATAACTGCTCCCTGATTTGCTGCTGGAATTCTAAAGAACCTTTCCAATTATTCTTTTCTGCTGTGCCGGATTCAAAAAATGCCTTCCTTCTTTCACTGAGAGATTCCAGCTTACATTTCGGATCATCGATAATGGAGGTCATGACCCATTTAGGAAAGGTGGTCTGGACAATATCTCCGACCCCTAATTCCGGCAATACTTGTGAAATATAATCAAGAAAGATGGTATTCGGTGCAAAAATAATCATCCGGTGCGCCGTTAATTGCTCCCGGTATTCATATAATAAATAAGCTAATCGATGCAGTGCCACAGTGGTTTTTCCGCTTCCGGCAACACCTTGGATTATAACAGCCTTGTTTAAAGGATAACGGATGATTTCATTCTGCTCTCCTTGAATGGTCGCAACAATATCACGAAGTTTATTATCCTTTTGGTCTTCCAGCTTATATAATAAGAATTCATCTCCTCCGGAAGCCTCCTGCTCTCCACGAATATAGCGGTCTACCACTCTTTGAAGCTCCTGATTATAAGTGACGATATTTCTTTTTAAATAAATTTCACCCTCTACGATGCCGTCTGGTGAAAGATAATAGACGTCATCCTCACTGCCGCTAAAGCCATAGAACAGGCTGGCTACCGGAGCACGCCAATCCGTAATCAGAACATCTCCGGTATGCTCATCAAAAACACCGGCTTTCCCGATATAGGTGGCTTTTACTTCCTCATTTTCTTCTTCTTTAAAATCAAGACGGGCAAAATAGGGTTCCTTTTTAGCAATCGTCAGAGATTCTCTTACACGCTGCCGGCTGCCTTCCAATACGTTTTCTGTAAAATTATCGCCGATATATTCCGGTATTTCGGCTAAACGTTCATATTGCTTGTTGATAATTGATAAGGTTTCATGTAATACCTTTTTTTCTTCCTCAAATGCCATTGCGAATCCCCCTTAACTGAATGTCTTGTTCATTTTAGCAATGAAATTAAGAAAAAAATAGACTTATATATTTCGTTGTTGTATACTATTAAATACAGTCATGCCAAAAAATAAAATTACATATAATGGAAAACACTTGAAGAAGCGAATCCTTTTTCAAGTGTTTTTTTGGAATAAAAATGTAAATCTAATTCAAGCAGAGAAGCTTTGTGGATAACAGTGAATTATTCGAAGTGGTTTCATTTTCCTATGATGTGAATTATATCGACTTCCATCTTGGTAAAGCACATGGATTCCTTTATAGTAAATTCATCATTACGAAATTTCATCCTGTAAAGAAAACTTGGCAAGCCAAGCCTAAAAGGCGTAGGATTGCTTTAGTTGGGACTGGGACTGCGATTACTCGCCCCACCGAAGAGCTTTTGCGATTACTCGCCCCATCAAAAACTATTGCACTTATACTTTACTCCTTAAATTTTTTATACTTTCTTAAAGTGCAGTAAAAAGGAGGAAATCATCATGTTGTATGATTGCGCAGTTATTGGAGGAGGACCTGCCGGATTAAATGCTTCGCTTATTTTAGGCAGGGGAAGAAAGAAAGTTATTTTATTTGATGACGATACGCCTCGTAATTCCATAACACAGGAATCTCATAATTTTATTACCAGAGACGGGATTCATCCAACCGCATTTAAAAAAGCGGCTTATGAAGATTTAAATAAATATCCTACGATTTCCGTTGAAAGAAATCAAGTGGTTGATATTGTACAGACTGCTTCTTATTTTCAG
Organism: Oceanobacillus aidingensis; assembly: GCF_042654105.1. Lineage (NCBI taxonomy): Bacteria > Bacillati > Bacillota > Bacilli > Caryophanales > Bacillaceae > Oceanobacillus > Oceanobacillus aidingensis. The sequence goes on from NZ_JBHSFT010000014.1 coordinate 101,236, forward strand.
ATTCAAACAGGGAGAGGGCAGGTCTTTGATGCGCAAAGAATTATTTTGGCAACGGGATTAAAAGATATTCTTCCTGAGATAGAAGGTATCCAACAATTTTACGGAACAAGTCTTTTCGGATGCCCATACTGTGATGGGTGGGAGCTGAAAGAACTTCCATTGGTTTATATTGCTGCATATCCACATGCTTTTAACAGTGTGAAAATGGTTTCGAATTGGAGTAAGGATATTGTTGTTTGCACAAATGGGAAGGATAGCATATCCCCAGAGGAAAAAGCTGTCTTAGCACAAAAGAATATTCCGGTTGTAGAAGACGAAATTTTGCGGCTGCAAGGAGAAGGCGGACAATTAAAAAGCATTCAATTTAAGAATGGGAAGGAACTCCGTCGCGAAGCAGGGTTTATTTCGTATAAATTACAGCAGGCTGCACCATTTGCCGGGCGTCTGGGTTTAGAATCCAATGGCGCGGGGGGAATTAGAATAGATCCCTATGGACGCACAAGCAGGAAAGGTGTATATGCTGCAGGAGATAATGCTGGCGGTCTGCCTCAGCAGATTGTAGCTGCGGCTGAAGGAAGCAAAGCGGCGATAAGTGTACTCAGTGATTACGTGGCAGAAAACTTTTAAATAATTTATTGTTTACATACACCCTTTTATCATTAAAAGAGGGTGTATTTTTGAGGAAGGAAAAGATAAAATAACTTCCTTATCATTAGAGAATATTGAAGGAGTTTATTGGATGGAAGGGAATAAATTATTATCATCATTATGTTATTTTAGTATCTTTTTTGCTCCATTTTTATTTCCGATTTTGGTATGGATTCTTGGAGATGAGGAAACAAAAGGGCACGCGAAGAAAGCCTTGTGGACACATCTTATTCCGATTATCTCAACTGGTATTGCAGGAGTCTTTATCTTTTCAATTGGGATCGGACAAGTTTGGTCGGGAGAAGTAAGTAGTGGATTATTTATCACAACAATAATTGCAATGATGATTTGCTTTATCATTGATATTTATTATTTTATTTGGAATATCATTAAAGGGATTAAGGTGCTAAGCTCTTAATATCGAATTCAAAAATGAAATATAAAAATAAGAAGAATCTATTAGAAGACGGGATAATTTTCTATAGGTTCTTTTTTTACATATAGTAAAGATTGGAGTAAAAAAGAATCTCCCTAATTGATAAATCGTAATCATTACGATATGTTTAATGGAAATTACGCAAAACAGAACCTGCGTAACAAAGGAGGAGATTACATTGGTTTATGATTGTGTTGTTATCGGGGGAGGACCTGCCGGATTAAATGCATCTCTCGCTTTAGGCAGAGGAAAAAAAGAAGTGATTTTATTGGATGATGATGCTCCCCGCAATGCTGTCACACAGGAATCCCATAATTTTATTACCAGGGATGGCGTGAAACCAGCCGAATTTCGGGAAGCGGCCCATGCAGATTTAAAGAAGTATTCGAATATAGTGATTCAAAAAGACCGCGTAACCAATATAGATTCGGCTGCTTCTCCTTTTCGCATTCACACAGAAACAGGGAAGGATTACAAAGCAAAAACCATTATTCTGGCGACAGGACTGAAGGATGTATTGCCTGAAATCCAAGGAATCCATGATTTTTATGGAAAGAGTCTGTTTGCCTGCCCTTTCTGTGATGGATGGGAGCTAAAGGATACGCCGCTGGTTTATATTGCTGATGGAGAATTTTCTTTTCATGGTATAAAGATGATTTCCAATTGGAATAAAGATATAGTCGTTTGCACAAATGGCAAAGAAAGCTTCTCCACTGAAGAAAGGGATATTTTGGCACAAAAGCAATTCGAGGTTATTGATGATGAAATTTTACGATTGCAAGGAGAAAATGGGCAATTAAAAACAATTCTATTTAAAAATGGAAACGAATTGTATAAAGAAGCAGGTTTTGTATCCTTTAAAATGGAGCAGGCTGCCCCATTTGCTGAGCGCCTGGGTTTAGAATTGAACGATATGGGTGGAATTAAAACAGATTCGCAAGGGCGGACAAGTATCAAAGGGATTTATGCTGGCGGAGATACTGCATCTGGTCCACCGCAGCTGATTATTGCTGCGAGTGAAGGGAGTAAAGCGGCGATAGGAGTGATTAGTGATTTTGTAGAGGAAACATTTTAAATAATCTATTGGTAAAGTGGAATCTCATTCAGCAGGGCTTTTTAACCCTTACGGAATGAGATTTCACTTTATTCTCAGCTATTTTAATAAATTACGCAGTTTTAAATGTTCTTTTTTCTTAAGCTATTTCGATTACCTTGTTTTCAGCTTTTTCCCTTCTTTTTGCAAAACATACTCAACAGCCTCTCTATCGGAGCTCACTGGCAAACTGAAATCCGCTCGGTAACGTTCATTTCCTTTCCCCGTGATGATTACCCAGTCTTTTTCCGCTGCCTTTTCAATAGCATACTGTATAGCTAAGGTGCGATCTGAAATAACCTGTCCTTCGTTTAGTTCATTGAGCTCTTGGAGCATAGCAGCAGAGGGGACGCCATTTAAGTCATCAAATGTAAGAATGATTTCATCCGCCAGTTTTTTAGAAACAGTTATCATTTTATTTCTTTTACTGGAATCTCTGTCTCCTCTAAAACCAAAAACATGAAAAACTTTTTCGGCGCCCTCGATTTTAGCAGTTGTAAGACAATTAGAAAAAGCTTCTGCAGTATGGGCATAATCTACAACAATTGTTGTCCCATTTGAACGCTTGAATAGTTCAAACCTTCCGGGAACACCAGAGAATGTACGTAATGATTTCATGATTTGCTGAATGGGGACGCCTATTTGCGAGGCTGTCAAGAATGCCATTGCTGCATTAGAGATATTATGCTGTCCCAATATTGATAATTGAAGGGAATGGTTACATCCTCTATAGGAGATTTCAAAAAAACCGGGGGTTATTTCATTTATTCTCAGCTTATCACTTTCTTTATTTCCTAAAGTAATTAAGGAAAGGTCACGGGCTTGGAGCATGCTGCTGAGCTTTGCTCCCCATTCATTATAGTTGTTGATAATCGCATATCCCTGAGCTTTTAAGGTTTTAAACATTTTTGCTTTGGTGAAGAAATAATCTTCCATCGTGTGATGATAATCGAGATGGTCGTGGTCTAAATTGGTAAACAGACCAAAATCAAATTCAATCCCATGTATCCTGCCCTGCGCTATTCCATGTGAAGAAACCTCCATAATAACAAATTCGTCCTTACTTATTGCCAGATGCTTTTGCAGGCTCAGCGCATCGGGTGTTGTATTCAGCGAAGGATACGTTTCCCCATTGATTATCGTGTTTACGGATCCAAACATGGCACATGTATGACCAGACTCCTCTAAAATATGTTTTATCATATAAGCTGTCGTGGTTTTCCCGTTTGTACCGGTGATACCAATTATTTTTTTGTCTTTTGTGGGGTTTCCGTAAAATTCAGAAGCTATTTCAGCTAAAGCCAGACGGCTGTCAGGAACTCGAATATATGGTACGGATAACTCTTGGAGATCTTCTTCTCCTATAATACAAACCGCACCGGCCTTGATTGCCTGATTAATAAAATCATGACCATTAAAACTGTATCCCTTTATAGCGATGAATAAGTCATTTTCATCTACAGATTTGGAATTCGTTGTTATTTTATTGATTATCATATTCGGTATACTCATCTGTTTACTAATATTTTTCAATAGTTGTTGTAAATTCATGTGTTGTCACCTCTTAAACATAGGGAATGATACGGGAGAATGTAATATTACCTTAGGTTTTGCCATTTGAAGATAATTTATTATAATGACGGGCAGGTAATTTGCCATCGAGAAGAAATTAATTCGTCATGGGAAGTCCCGATGGAAGAGAGGCTGTAAAAATTTCAAAGTATATGCTTTAAAATATGGCGATTCTTCTAGTAAGGAAAGCTTATAACGCAGGTGCTTTAATAATTTATTATCATTATATGTAGGAAGAGAAGAGCAAAGGCAAATTCAAAGTAAATATATTTCTTCTCTTCCAGAATCAATGGAGATATCCCTTTTAAATAGCTGTTTGGGCGTTAGTATAACCACTGATCATTTAAAAAATTCTCTGTGAAAAATGGCTGATTGTCATCATTAAAATCGACACCAACTCCTAATTCAGCAAAGTTATCCTGCAATAGATTCTCTCGGTGCCCTTCGGAATTCATTAATCCCTGATGAGCAAAAACACTGCTGAATTGTCCATAGGTCAGGTTCTCGTTAGAAAAATAACTGCCTCATATCTTATAAAAGGATTTTTTATAAAGCAGGGTTTATTTATACAAGGAAAGAGGTATTAAATAGATGATAAAGCTCACTAATATTAAATAGAAATTTCTGAAAACATTAAAACGGATTGATTAACTTGATATGTACATACTTGAGCTTTACAATCTGAAATGGGAATAATCAGCAGAATGAATTATTTTAAATTTGTTGCTCAATCAGCTGACAAAGTATTTCAAGAAAGATATCATTTGATAATATACTTGAAATAGAATAAGGAGGAGAAAAGTGGCAGACAAAAAAAATAAGAAAAAACGAGCCCCGCTCTCTATACGTATGAATATCCTCTTTTTTGCCATCTTCCTATTATTTTCTGCGCTCGTACTTCAGTTAGGTGTTGTTCAGATTTTAAATGGCGAATCGTATCAAGATGAAATTCAGAGGACGAATTTAGATACAACGAACGTACCTGTCCCCCGGGGGAAAATCTATGATACCAATGGAGAACTTATTGTAGATAATGAAGCAATGTATTCTATTACGTACACACCTTCGAATGATGTGCAAGCAGAAGAGCGTCTGGAAGTAGCTGAAAAACTGGCCCAATATATCGATATGCGTGATGAACAAACCATCGATCGAATAACAGACAGAGATAGAAGAGAATATTATCTATTGCATCATGAGGAAGAGATAGAAGAGCGGTTAGAGACGGTCAATACAGAAGAAATGGAGAATTCCGAGGTATATGACGCCACGCTGGAATTGATCACAGATGAAGAAATTGCCGATTTTACAGATGATGAATTAGAGATTATTGCAATAAAAAAAGAATTGGATAGTGCCTATGCTCTAACTCCGCAGGTTGTCAAAAATGAAGATGTGACAGCAGAGGAATATGCAGCTGTAGCTGAAAATTTAGATGAACTGCCTGGAATCAATGCCAGCACAGATTGGGATCGTGTTTATCCAAATGGAGACACGTTAACTAGTATTCTAGGAAATGTCTCCAGTCAGGAAGAAGGTATTCCTGAAGAGGATTTGAATGCTTACTTAACAATGGGCTACAGCAGAAACGATCGTGTTGGTACAAGTGGACTTGAGGAGCAATATGAAGATTTCCTTCGCGGTCGTAAAGAACAAATCCAATATACGACAAGCCAAAATGGATCGATTATCGGTTCAGAAACGATTGTGGACGGCGAACGGGGAAAAGATTTAGTATTAACGACAGATTTAGAATTTCAGCAGGAAGTGGATGATATTTTATTAGATGAATTTCAATCCATGAAAGCAAGCAGCCCATATGAAAATCGGTTTGCAACCAATGCTTATGCTGTTGTTATGAATCCGAAAACGGGAGAACTGTTAGCCACTTCTGGTGTAGAATATGATACCGAGAATGATGAATATAATAATAATGCCGGGTTTACAGCGTTGGCTAACGCGCATGAGCCTGGTTCCAGTATTAAAGGAGCAACAATTCTGGCAGGTTATGATTCCGAAGTTATTTCTCCCGGGGAAACGTTTAACGATGCACCGATGCGGCTGGCAGGATCGGAAGTGAAAAGGTCGGTTCAAGATATGGGAACGGTAAATGATTTAACAGCGCTGGAAAGGTCCTCTAACGTTTATATGTTCTATGTTGCCTTGCGGTTAGGGGGAGACTATCGTCATCCGATGCCGCGAAATGCCAATTTAGATATAAACATGGGTGAAACCTTGCAAACACTGCAAAATTATTTCAATCAATTTGGGCTTGGTTCGACTACAGGAGTGGACTTTCCATATGAGAGTACTGGATTAAGAGGACAGGTTCCTGATAATCCAGGGAATCTGCTTGATTTTGTCATCGGGCAGTATGATACGTATACGACCATGCAGCTTGCTCAGTATGTATCCACGATTGCGAATGATGGCTATCGTGTTCAGCCTCATTTCTTAAAGGAAGCCCGTGATCCAGTTGCTTCCATGGATGAGCTTGGCCCATTGTATTATTCGTCCAATACAACGACGATGAACCGAATTGAGATGACAGATGATGAAATCAGTCGTGTGCAGGACGGGTTTCGTCTTTCCTATCAAGGGTCACAAGGAACAGGGAATGATTATTTCGATGATAAATCATATAACCCGGCTGGAAAAACAGGGACAGCAGAGTCAGCGGAATTTGTTGATGGAGAGCGGTTTGACCTCAATAATTTAACCTTAGTCGGCTATGCACCATTTGATGATCCGGAAATTGCTTTTGCAGTAGTTGTACCGCATGTAGGAATTGGTGAAGGAGATCAGATTAACTTAAAAGTTGGGGAACGTGTTTTAGATTCCTATTTTGAAGTCAAAGAAGATCACGACGAAGAAGCTGAGGATTCTGATGGTGATAGTGATAATGAAGAGGAAGAATAATCAACGTTTACTATCTCCTATATTGTATGGATGAAGATAAAAAAACTATATTAGAAATTATAGTAAACCGTGATGTGAATTAACCACATCACGGTTTATAAATGATTAGGATTAGCTTTCTAACCCTTGAGCTAAAGCTAATGCAAAATCATCTCCAGAAGAGTACCGCATGATTACAATATTTTTTGCATCTGTATTGTGTGAAATCTTTTTCTAGGTTGGAAAAACGTTATCGAATGATTTTTGGTACTGCTGCTTTGAGTAAATTAGTACGAATATTATGTGATTTGGGAGAGAGATTTGGAGATAAGAATTATTAAATACTTTTTAACGGTTGCTTTAGAAACAAGTATCACGAAAGCTGCCAAAAATTAAAAATTATACAGCCGACATTAACGAGATAACAGCAACAAGCCGCCGGAGGTATTCTTTTCTATAAAAAACAGATTCATAAATAATCATGATACTGTTTTTACAGTGTCGGGCATCTCTCCATTTTTGTCGTATAAGGGGTATATTTCTCATTTGCTTGGTTAAATTACATAGAAGAATTATTAAATTAAATAAAATGATAAAAGGGCTGATGAAATTGAGAAATGTTTTTTTTACAATAGGGCTTACGTTTATTCTATACTTCTCAATAGGGTTGCCTAAAGCAGGAGCAGAAATTATTGAGGGAGACACAACGACGGATGAAATAGAACACAATTGGGAAATATCAAGCACTAATTATGAAATAATCCACGTTGACACACATGAATATACTTATTGGAAAAATTTCCTCAGGGAAACACGCACCTGTGATGTTTTTCATAAAATAAAAACCGTCGTGTATTATTGTGATATCCATGGCCATACAAAGTCAGAGTCACATTTAGTGGAAGTAATTCATAGCGAGAAACATACATAGAGAGAGAATCGGATTACTATGAAAAGGTTAATCCGATTCTTTTTTTTTTCTGCACTTATTCCTAATTGGGAGAGATTGCTGTTAAAATAGATGGTTGTTTAAAAAAGACATGGGAATCAAAAATTTATATAGAAATAGGAGTGGCCGTATCCTATCCTTCGTCGGAATTCAAGCATTTCCAAGGTTGAGCGAAGGAGAATCAGAACAGCAGGTTAGGATGATGAAATTGCTGATGCGGTATTAAGACTAAGCAGTTAATCATCAAGCTTTGTTATCGTACAGTCTATTGCTGCGAACGGCGGCGTTACAATGAAATAAAGCAGCTTATCAATCATGGATATCTGACTCTACTTGGGGGCAGGTGTCCATGTTTTTTTACTTTGACGATTCTAATGTTCGCAGCTGGAACAGGAACCTTCTATTAATTATTGTACAAATTTTTTATTACAGGTAGGGTTAACCTTTGCGGCTATCAGATAAAAAACTAAAACGTAATAATTACTGTTTACATATTTAATAAAATAGTTTATAATAAATTCCATTCGTAATCGTTACGATTTAAATTTATTAAGAAATACAAAATAAAGAGTACTATTGAAAGGAGAAAGTGTAAAATGGCTAAAAAGTCAAAAGTTGCAAAAGAGAAAAAACGCCAGCAAATGGTTGCACAATATGCAGAATTACGAAGAGAGCTAAAAGCAAAAGGAGATTATGAAGCGCTTCGTAAACTGCCTCGGGATTCTTCACCAACCCGTTTGAAAAGCCGTTGTGAGGTTACAGGCAGACCACGCGGATATATGCGTAAATTCAACATGTCCCGTATTGCTTTTAGAGAATATGCGCATAAAGGACAAGTGCCTGGCGTGAAGAAAGCCAGCTGGTAATCAAATCATGCAGTTATCTAAGCAGCAGTATCATCTAAGCTGACGCTGTATTTTCATGTACCACACGATATAAGATAGGAAAGAAAACAGCTTTTAACGGATACTTGGCGGAAAGCTGTTTTCTCTTTCATGAATAAGGAGGAAAAGCATTGTCACAAGAAAGCCCCATTCCAGTAACGATTCTAACTGGTTTCTTAGGTGCCGGCAAAACGACATTGTTAAATAAACTGCTGCACGATATACCCAATGAGAAGGCTGCTGTGATCATTAATGAGTTTGGTGATACATCGATTGATAGTCAATTGGTGATACGAACAAAAGAAGAAATTGTTGAAATTAACAGCGGCTGTATCTGCTGTAATGTACGCGGTGATTTGATCAGCTTGTTAACTGATTTAATGAAGCAGGAAGAAAAAGTGGATCGCATTATCATTGAAACAACAGGCATGGCGAATCCAGCCCCAGTTATTCAAACGTTTTTGATGGATGAGCAGATAGCTGATACCTTTGAAATCGACAGTGTAATTACGATGGTTGATGCCAAGCATATCAAGCTGCATCTGCAGGAAGAGGAGCCGGAGCAGCAGATTGCATTTGCCGATATTTTGCTTGTGAACAAGACCGATTTGATTACAGAAGACGAAAGAAAGCAGCTGGAAGCACAGTTAACGCATATGAATCCAAATGCCAAGCAGTTTTATACGACATATGGAAACGTAGATACCAAAGAATTAATCGGAAAAAAATCGTTTGATTTAGATTATGCCTTAAACATTGACCCTGAGCTGTTAACAGAAACACATCACCATCATCATAATCATCACGTGACATCCTTTGTATTTCAAGATGATCGACCGCTTGATTTGGACAAAGTGAATAAATGGTTTGCTTACTTAGTTCGTATCAAAGGAGAAAGCCTCTACCGTTATAAAGGATTGCTTTCCATTAAACAAATAGAGCAAAAAGTGGTGTTTCAAGGAGTGCATATGCTCTTTGCAGGTACAGAAGGCGATGTATGGACAAAGGATGAAAAGCGTAAAAGCGAGGTTGTTATTATTGGAAAGCATCTTGACCATCAAGAATTGGAAAAAGGCTTTCAATATTGCCTTGCTTAATTTTTGATAATTAAACCGTAATGATTACAATTAGGAGGATGAACACATGAAAAGAATCCCTGTTACTGTATTAAGCGGATATTTAGGTTCTGGAAAAACAACGTTATTAAATCATGTCTTACATAACCGGGAAGGGTTAAAGGTGGCGGTCATCGTCAATGACATGAGTGAGGTCAATATTGATAGTGAGCTGGTCCAATCCCAAGGCGGATTTTCACGGACAGAGGAAAAGCTGGTTGAAATGTCTAATGGCTGCATCTGCTGCACACTGCGGGAGGATTTATTAGTAGAAGTGGAAAAACTCGTAAAGCAAGGAGAGTTCGACCATATATTGATTGAGTCTTCTGGTATTAGCGAACCGATTCCGGTAGCCCAGACCTTCTCTTATATTGATGAAAGCCTGGATATTGATTTAACCCAATATTGCCGATTGGATACCATGGTTACCGTTGTTGACGCGAACCGCTTCTGGCATGATTTCGGTTCAGGCGATTCGCTTCTTGACCGGAAACAGGCGGTCAGTGATGTAGATGAATGGAATATTGCTGATTTATTAATTGATCAAATTGAATTCTGTAATGTGCTTATTCTCAATAAAACGGATTTAGTCAAAGCAGAAGATTTAGATAAGCTGGAGAAGGTGATTCGTACCTTACAGCCGGAAGCAAAAATCATCCGTACCCAGCATTGTCAAGTCGATTTACAGGAAATTGTCAATACGAATTTGTTTGATTTTGAGAAGGCAAGTGAGTCAGCCGGCTGGTTACAGGAATTAAATGCAGGCGTGGAAAATCATACGCCGGAAACCGAAGAATACGGGATCAGTTCCTTTGTATACCGGTCCAGATTGCCATTTCATACGGAACGGCTGGTAAGCTGGTATCAGGATTTGCCAAGAGAAATTGTCCGCATGAAAGGCGTTGTCTGGTGTGCAACGCATAATGATTTAGCCTTATTACTATCGCAGGCAGGCCCTTCTGTCGAGGTGGAGCCGTTAGCTTATTGGGTCGATTCGCTGCCAAAAGCCCAGCAAAGGGAAATATTTGAGAATAATCCGGAGGTCAGAGAGCTGTGGGATCCGCAATTTGGAGACCGCCATACCAAGCTGGTATTCATTGGCATGGACTTGGATAAGGAGCAGATAACGGAGGATTTAGAACGCTGCCTGTTGAGTGAAACAGAAATGGATGAAGACTGGTCCGCGTTTAGAAATCCATTTCCATGGCAGCTATCGGGGAGTGCGAAGGCATGATTTTATCTGGACAAACGATAAAACAGCATGTTGATGATAAGCAGTTAACAATTACTCCTTTTCAGGAATTAAGTGTTCAGCCAGCTTCGATTGATTTACGGCTGGGGAAAGATTTTTTAGCTGTTGATGACTTGTCTACGCCTTATTTATCGGTTGATCAACCAGCAGATTATCGGAGAATCAAGATAGCAGAGCAAGAAACCATCACGATTCCGCCGCAAAGTTTTCTATTGGGAACGACATTGGAGCAAATTGGTCTCCCAGAACAGTTAACTGCCTTTGTGGAAGGAAGAAGCTCGATCGGTCGGCTCGGTGTTTTTATTCAAAATGCAGGCTGGATCGATCCCGGGTTTTCCGGACAAATTACCTTGGAGCTATTTAATGCAAATCGCGTGCCTGTTCAACTGCAGGCCGGAATGCGAGTTTGCCAGCTTGTTATAGCCAAAGTGGATCAAAAAACGGAAGGGTATAGTGGAAAGTATTTGTATCAGCAAGGGACGACACCTAGCCGTGTTTATTTGGACAAGGAAAGAACGTGAATCCTTCATTGGCGGAGAGGAAGCTTCTCTATATATAGAAAAAAATATAGGAATAAAGACGTTTAGTTGGCTGTAATGCTGTCATTTCCAGAATGACGGTTACAGCCAGTTCATCTGTAAGAAAGGCGTGAAATAAAGTGAGCAAGAAAATACCAGTAACGGTGTTAAGCGGATTTCTAGGTGCAGGGAAAACAACCCTGCTGAATCATCTGCTTCAAAATCAGCAAGGATTGAAAATAGCCGTTATCGTGAATGATATGAGTGAAATAAATGTGGATGCCAAATTGGTAAAAGAAGGCGGTTTTATCCGTACGGAAGAAAATATGGTGGAAATGACCAATGGCTGTATTTGCTGCACATTAAGAGAAGACTTGATTGTGGAGCTGGAAAAATTAGCAGAACTCGATATCGATTATGTGTTGATCGAATCAAGCGGTGTGTCGGAACCAATTCCAGTTGCGCAAAGCTTTGTCTATGCGGATGATGAATTGGGAATCGACTTAAATGCCTTTTTCCAGCTTGATACGATGGTAACGGTCATCGATGGACATCAGTTTTGGAAGGATTATCAATCAGAGGATTTATTGATGGACCGCGGGATGGAAGTCGCTGAGGACGATGAAAGAGGCATTGTCGATTTACTGGTAGACCAGATTGAATTTGCCAATGTGGTTATTTTAAATAAAACAGATCAGATGACGGAGGAAGAAATTACTTCATTAAAAAGTTTACTTTATAAGCTAAACCCGGATGCGAAGTTTATCACAGCAGTCTTTGGGAAAGTAGATCCGTTACAGGTGCTTCAAACCGGTCAGTTTGACTTTGAAGAAGCAAAGCATGGCGCCGGATGGATTAAGGAATTGAATGAGGAGCATATACCGGAAACAGAAGAGTATGGAATCAGCTCCTTTGTCTATCGAAGCAGAAAACCGTTTCATCCCGAGCGGTTTCAAGGATGGCTGGAAAATTGGCCGAAGGAAATCCTCCGGGCGAAAGGCTTCTTTTGGTTAGTCACCAGAAATAATGTAGCGGGGTTTTTGTCTCAGGCAGGTTCAATGATGACACTGGAAGGAGCCGGCAGATGGCTGGCAAGCTATTCGGAAGCAGAACAGGAAGCATTAAAAGTGCAGGACCCGTCTTTGTTTGAGGACTGGGATGAGCAGGCCGGGGATCGGATGACAGAGCTTGTTTTGATTGGCAGTGAGATGGATAAGGAAGGGATTGCGGCGTCATTGGATGCTTGTTTAGTGACGGAGGAGGAAGCGGAGCGGGATATTTCTGCTTTTGTGGATGATTTACCTGCTTTTCCTGTGGTTTAAAGAAATTTATTATATTAAAATTCAAGTATAAGAGGGGAAGAATGCATAAGTTATGTATTCTTCCCCTCTTATACTATAGGAAAACAAGAAGTTTAAGTGGAGAAATTAATGATAATAAATATTTTTACAAATAAAAGTGCAAAGTAAAAATAGGTGATTCATTCAAGTAAAATATACTTATATGTTATCCTAAAGAAAACGAACAGTTTAAATAAAGGAGGCGATACGATGACAGATAAACAGAATCAAGGCTGGAACTTAGAAAATACCTACCAGCAATTGCCCAAGCTTTTCTATACGAATGTAAAACCAGCAAAAGCAGATGCCCCTGTGCTAGCCGTGTACAATGAAAAGCTCGCAGCAGAATTAGGGTTGGATAGTTCCGCCTTGAAGCACGAAGCGGAAATCTTCGCAGGCAATAAGCTTCCAGATGGAAGTGATTCGATTGCTCAAGCTTATGCTGGACATCAATTTGGTTCCTTTACGATGCTTGGTGACGGTCGTGCTGTATTATTTGGAGAGCAAGTGACTCCGAAGGGTGAGCGCTATGATATTCAGCTGAAAGGCTCTGGCAGAACGCCTTATTCCCGCGGCGGTGATGGACGGGCGGCGCTTGGACCGATGCTGAGAGAATATCTAATCAGCGAAGCAATGCATGGATTGGGCATTCCGACAAGCCGCAGTTTAGCGGTAGCAACCACCGGGGAAACGGTATTTCGTGAAGCTCCGCTGCCCGGCGCTGTTTTGACAAGAGTGGCAGAAAGCCATATTCGGGTTGGAACGTTTCAATATGCAAGGCAGTGGGGGAATAAAAAGGATTTACAAGCGTTGGCAGACTATAGCATGAAGCGGCATTATCCAGAGATTGCAGAGGATGAAAATCGTTATTTGACATTCTTGTATAAGGTGGCAGACAAGCAGGCCGAGCTGATTGCGGATTGGCAGTTAAAAGGCTTTATCCATGGTGTGATGAATACAGATAATGTTGCTATCAGCGGAGAGACGATTGATTATGGTCCATGTGCTTTTATGGATCAATATGATCGGGAAACGGTTTTTAGTTCGATTGATCAGCAAGGGCGGTATGCTTACGGCAACCAGCCGGGAATCGGAGCTTGGAATATGGCGCGCTTTGCAGAATCCTTGTTAGTTCTGATGGATGAAGAGGAAGAACAAGCGATTCCAAAGGCAAAAGAGGCTGTGGAAACCTATGTGCAGTCAGTAGAATCCTATTGGTTAGACGGTATGAGAAAGAAGCTGGGGATTATCGGTCAAAGTGATGATGATAAAACATTGATTCGAAGCTTGTTGGATTTGATGGAGAAATATCATGCAGACTTTACCAATACCTTCCGTGCTTTAACGCTACAGCAGCTTGATAATGATTCCATTATTTTCCAATCAACTGCTTTTAAAGAGTGGCATCAGGCATGGCAGGATAAGCTTGAAAGTCAGACGGCATCTTTAGAAGAAGCTTCTCAGTTAATGAAACGGCATAATCCATCGATTATTCCCCGAAATTATTTGGTGGAAGAGGTGTTGGCTGCGGCTGTGACAGAAGGAGATTACGAACCTTTTCATGCTTTATTAACAGCATTGGAAGATCCTTATGCGTATACAGAGGAGCAGGAGAAGTATGCTGTTGATCCGCCGGAACAGGATTTTCAGACGTTTTGCGGTACGTGATAATATACTTTGGAGTTGTAAGAATGGAACAGATAGAAGCCCAAGAAATTATCAACATAATCTCTTGGGCTTATTTTTAGGGCTGCTCCATCTGATATGGGAAGTATTTTCTATTTTTAACAATAGTTATGTTATTGGTTCCATTCATGTCGAGTTATTGGTAAGCTGTTAACAGAAGATAATTAGCAAAACAGTCTAAAAATCCCTTAATACGTTTCAACCATAGCATAATGGCAAAGGAAGTGACAAAATGGAAGAAAGATATACAAGAACCTATGCTGAAAAGTTAGATGCGGAGGATACATTAAGGTCCTTCCGAAATGAATTTTATCTCAAAAATGAATACGTTTACATGGATGGGAATTCCTTAGGTTTGATGAGCAAAAGAGCAGAGCAGTCCGTCTATGATTTGCTTGCTTCCTGGAAAAAGCATGCGATTGATGGATGGACGCAAGGAGAGAACGCCTGGTACTACTTATCGGAATCGCTTGGTGAAAAAATGGCCGTGCTTGTTGGTGCCGAAAAAGAGGAGGTTGTCGTAACTGGTTCAACAACCGTAAATCTGCATCAGCTTGTGTCCACATTTTATAAACCAAAAGGAAGCAAAACAAAAATTTTAGCAGATACATTAAACTTTCCCAGTGATATTTATGCTTTAAAAGCACAGCTAAAGTTAAAAGGGTATGATGATTCCCACCTTATTCAAGTACAGAGTGAGGATGGGCACACACTGGATGAAGAGACCATTATAGATGCAATGACAGAAGAGATCGCGTTAATTGTATTGCCGAGCGTCCTGTACCGGAGCGGACAAATCTTAGATATGGAAAAGCTGACAATAGCAGCGCACGAGCGCGGTATAAAAATCGGTTTTGATTTATGTCATTCGATTGGGGCTGTCCCGCATCAATTGCATGATTGGGACGTTGATTTTGCGTTTTGGTGTACCTATAAACATTTAAATGGCGGGCCCGGCAGTGTGGCGGCGCTTTATGTGAATGAAAAGCATTTCGGGACTGCACCTGGACTTGCGGGCTGGTTCAGCTCGGATAAAGAAAAGCAGTTTGAGATGGAGCACACGTTGGCGGCTGCCGAGGATGCCGGAGCTTTTCAAATCGGGACACCGCATGTGTTAAGTGCTGCTCCGCTAATTGGAGCATTAGAGCTGTTTGATGAAGCCGGAATAGAAAAAATACGTGAAAAGTCCTTGCAGCTGACCGCATATATGATGGAATTAATTGAACATGAATTAAAGGAATTTGATTTTGATATTTGTAATCCAATAAATGAAAAACAGCGTGGAGGGCATATTTACCTTGAACATCCGGAGGCTGCGAGAATTTGCAAAGCATTAAAGAAGAGGAAGGTCATTCCGGATTTTAGAAAACCATCTGGCATTCGGCTTGCGCCGGTGGCTTTATATAATTCGTTTACGGATGTTTATGAATGTATACAAATACTAAAGAATATTATGGAAGAAAAAGCCTATGAGCAATTTTCCAATGAAAGAGAGGTTGTTTCCTGATGTCTAAATGGATCGATGTTTCCCAACCGTTAAATAACAATCTGGCACATTGGCCGGGAGATGAACCATTTCACTATGATACGCCTGTAAAGAAAGAGGTGTCGGGGGTTGTTAATATCGGCAAAATCACAACAAGTGTACATGTAGGCACACATGTTGATGCACCGTTTCATTTTTCAAATGAGGGCAAACGGATACTGGATTTAGATATTGAGCGCTATATTGGTCTCTGTAAAGTGATTGATTTAAGTGATTTTAATGAAATTAGCGAAAAAGCTTTAAAGACAAAAGGAATTTCGCATGCGGAGCGTTTGCTGATTAAAACAGCGCTTCCAAATAAACCGGATCGTTTTCCAGAAGAAGTGTCTCCGATAACAGCAGACGGAGCAGCTTATATGAAAGAGCTCGGTGTAAAGCTTGTAGGTGTAGACACTCCATCTGTGGATTCGATTTCAAGTAAAGACCTGGCCGGGCATCATGCATTGTATAAGCAAGATATTTATATTTTGGAGAATGTGATGCTGGACCAGGTTGAAGAAGGTGATTATGAACTGATTGCCTTGCCATTAGCGTTGGAAGAAGGGGATGGGTGTCCTGTTCGTGCCGTCATAAAACCAATAGAGGAGCGTTAAAAATGAAATCGGTCAATCAACACCAAGCTTTTGAAAATGAAAAGAGTATCCAAACTGATTTTAAAGAGAAGATGACATACAGTGATTATTTAAGCCTGGATACGTTATTATCGAGCCAGCATCGTTTGAGCGGCCATCATGACGAAATGTTATTTATCATTGTTCATCATGTAAGCGAGCTGTGGATGAAGCAGATTCTGCATGAAATTCATTCTGCTATTGATGATATACAGGCAGATAATCTAAGGTCTTCCTTTAAAAAGCTCGCACGCGTATCTCAAATACAAGAGCAGCTAAAAAGTGTATGGGACGTCCTTTCTACGCTGACGCCAAGCGAGTATATCGAGTTTAGAGATAAATTGGGAAGTGCTTCTGGATTTCAATCCTATCAAAATAGATTAGTAGAATTTGCTCTGGGATATAAAACAGAATATGTTCTCAAAATATATGAAAATGATACGGAGCTTCATCCAATTTTACAAGAAGCATACGATGCGCCAAGTCTTTATGATGTGTCGATTCAAGCTCTCTCCAGAGCAGGGTTTTCCATTGATAAAGAAGTATTAAACAGGGATGCCCGTATCACGCATCAGACGAATGAGAGCGTGAAAAGAGCCTGGATGATAGTCTATAAAAACGTAGCGCAGTATTGGGAGTTATATGAGCTTGCTGAAAAATTGGTGGACATAGAAGGCTTATTTCAGCAATGGCGCTTCAGGCATATGAAAACGGTAGAAAGAATTATTGGCTTTAAAAAAGGAACAGGCGGTTCTGGCGGCGTGAGCTACTTGAAAAAAGTACTCGATCAATATTTTTTCCCGGAATTGTGGGATCTGCGAACAGAACTTTAGATGACACATATTTCGAATGTTGACCAGTATGATTTATCCTAAATGTTCCACCAAGATTACTTCCTGTGCATCGGAGCTATGCACCATCACCAATTCCAAAAGAGCCGGATATTTAATCAAAAAGCAAGTATGGTAATGGAGAACATGTTCACCCTGGAATAGCAAGATATATATGCTTATTCTTAGGTGCGCAAGTTGAGTATATTATATTCAAAACCCAGGTTCAGCTAACGGAGATAATAGAAGAGTAGCCTAAGATAGAATGGATAAGAACGAATGGAGAATATAAAAATAAATATATTTTACTACCTATATCAGGAAGTGCTTAAACAGTTAGGTAAAAAATCTACTTTCCTGTTGCATTTGAAACCGTAATCATCTATAATGAAGTTAACTAAAGGATTGTTACTGTTCGGCAGGCAAAACCTGGGTTAATCACAGTGGATTGTATGGCTTTTTGTCTACAATTTTGGATTAATCCAGGTTTTTTTCTGGACAAACAGGTATCAGAAGAATTTAAAAAATACTCATTTCAGGTGTGAATGCAATTGAAAATTACAAAAGTATTAAATAATAATGTAGTTATGTCAAAAGATGAATCCAATCAGGAAATCGTTGTCATGGGCAAGGGTTTGGCTTTTCAAAAAAAGACTGGAGATGCGATTGAATCATCGAAAGTGGAGAAAACCTTTGTGCTGGAGAATTCTAATGTAGCTAAGAAGCTTGCGGAATTAATGAAAGAAACTTCTGAGATCTACTTGGATCTTTCTTACAAAATCCTTGAACTGGCTAAATCTCAATTGACATATAAATTGGATAATTATTTATATGTTGCCTTAACGGATCATTTAAGCTTTGCAATTACAAGGCATAAAAATGGCATCGACTTGAAAAATCCGCTGTTGTGGGAAATTCGCAGGTATTATAAACAGGAGTTTCAGATTGCATTAAAAGCGTTGGATATGGTGGAGGAGGATACTGGAGTAAGGCTTGTAGAAGATGAAGCGGCTTCTATTGCCCTGCATTTGGTCAATAGTCAACTATCCGGTGAAAACATGGATACCGCAATTAAAGTAACGGAACTGGTTAATAATATCCTGAATATTGTCAGATACTATTTCAAAATTGAATTGGAGGAGGATTCCATCAACTATGAACGGTTTCTGACGCATCTGCGATTTTTTGCTACCCGTTTTATCCGAAAAGAAAAAGCAGAAAATACGCATGATGATTTCCTGTATGAACAGGTGAAAAAGAAATATACAGCTGCATTTGAATGCACAGAGAGAATTGCAGCCTATATTGCTAAAAACTATGATTGGGACATTTCCAATGATGAAAAAGTTTACTTAACATTGCATATCCACCGAATTACCAATCGGCACCAAATAGATTCTTCATCGTGATATAAATGAAACCTGTAATTGAATAATTATGTTTAGGATTGTTACTGATGAAGCAGGCAAAACCTAAGTTACCCGCAGTTTACAGAGGAGAGCTCTGTATGCTGTGTGTAATTTAGGTTTTTTTTATTACTTTGAGGAGGTGGTTGAATCAAATTATAAATTATCATAAAACGAATGGATGAGATGTTGTCAGGCTGTATGTCGAAATTATTTATTATTTTTTTAGAAGCGTAACCTCTATCCCGAAGAGTATCACACCGCAGGAAATATTTTAAGCAAACGCTATATGTAAAAGAATCCATGCAGGCAATAATCCTGAATAAAATCAGAAAATAGATTTAATTTGTTTTATTATAATAGAAAGAGGGGAAAACAATGAAATATGAACAATTAGCTAAAGATATTATTGAAAATGTTGGCGGAAAAGAAAACGTTAACAGTGTTGTTCATTGTATTACGCGTCTTCGTTTTAAATTAAAAGACGAGGAAAAGGCAAATACAGAAGTTTTAAAAGAAATGGATGGCGTTGTGGCCGTCATGAAAAGTGCCGGACAATACCAAGTGGTTATCGGCAACCATGTACCAGATGTGTATAAGGCAATTGTAGAAGTCGGCGGTTTGGAGTCAAAAGGATCTGCTGATGAAGCGGATGGCGGAGATAAAGGCAGCTTGCTCAACCGCTTTATTGATATGATTTCCGGTATCTTCACGCCGATTCTTGGAGTATTGGCAGCGTCCGGTATGATCAAAGGGTTCAATGCTTTATTCGTTGCGATTGGATGGCTTAATGAAGAAGGCGGAACATATCAAATTTTAAATGCAACCGGAGATGCCCTGTTTTATTTCTTGCCGATTATATTAGGGTACAGTGCAATGAAAAAGTTCGGCGGGACGCCTTTCGTAGGTATGGTTATTGCCATGGCATTGGTATATCCTGCGCTTGAAGGAATACCTGGAGCGGCAGAACCGCTGTATACCTTGTTTGCAGGAACGGTGTTCGAGTCACCTGTCTATATAGAGTTCTTTGGAATACCAGTCATTTTAATGACGTATTCAATGTCTGTTATACCAATTATTGTAGCAACATTTTTTGCAGCAAAAATTGAAAAGGCTTTAGCGAAAATTACTCCTAATGTTGTCAAAATGTTTTTTGTACCTATGTTCACGTTACTGATTATTGTTCCATTAACCTTTATTGTGATTGGCCCAATTGCAACCTGGGCAAGTCAATTATTGGGACAGGTAACTGTCTGGGTGTATGATTTAAGCCCTATTATTGCAGGTGCTTTTCTGGGCGGTTTCTGGATGGTATTTGTTATGTTTGGATTGCATTGGGGGCTTATTCCAATTGCGTTTAACAACGTTGCGGTTTCCGGAGAAGATCCAATTCTGGCATTAATTTTCGTGCATTCATTTGCTTTAGCAGCAGCAGTACTGGCTATTTGGATAAAAACAAAAAATGAAACTACGAAAACACTCAGCCCGCCGGCGTTTATTTCTTCCATATTCGGCGTAACGGAACCTGCTTTATACGGGATTGCTTTACCATTGAAGCGACCATTTGTTATCTCGCTTATATCATCAGCTGTCGGTGGAGCAATCATTGGATTATTCGGGACGAAAATTCACTTGCTCGGCGGACTTGGTATCTTCCAATTCCCTGCCATGATCCATCCAGAGGAAGGATTAAACACAGCATTTATCGGTACTATCATAGCAGCAGCGGTCGGGATGGTTCTATCCTTTGTTCTGACTTATTTCTTCGGAGGGATTAATCAAAAAGCGACAGCTGCACCAGCAGCCGAAGCAGCTTCCGCAAAAGAGGAAACAGTTATTACGATACAAAATGAAGATATTGTCAGCCCGTTAACTGGAGAAACCATTGCACTCGAAAAAATAGAAGATACGGCGTTTGCTTCCGGAACGCTTGGGAAAGGAATTGCAGTGGAACCGACAGAAGGAAAATTGATTTCACCTGTTTCTGGAACTGTTTCGGCGATGTTCCCTACAAATCACGCCATTGGAATTACAACGGAAAATGGCGCTGAGATTTTAATGCATATTGGAATGGACACAGTACAATTGGATGGCAAGCACTTCACAGGCCATGTGGAACAAGGTGCAAAAGTCGACAAAGGACAGCTGCTTATTGAATTTGATATACCAGAAATTAAAAAAGCCGGCTTCCCTCTGACCACACCGATTATTATCACGAATTCAGGTGATTATAAAGATATTGCGTTTACAGAAACAAAACAAATTAAGATTGGCGACCCGCTGCTTTCATTAGAAAAGTAACGGATACCAAATAGATAGAAGAAAGGGTGGTATTCAGTCTTTCCTTCTCCATACTAAACAAAGGAGTTTTTACGATGACACAATTTCCAAAAGGATTTTTATGGGGCGGAGCAGTAGCTGCGAACCAGGTTGAAGGTGCTTATTTAGAGGATGGAAAAGGATTAACATCGGTTGATTTATTGCCGACGGGAGAAAAGCGCTGGCAGGTCATGACAGGAAAAGTTGATTCATTAAAACCCGTTGAAGGCGAATTTTATCCATCGCATGAAGCCATTGATTTTTACCATCGCTATAAAGAAGATATTGCTTTGTTTGCGGAAATGGGATTTAAAGCATTACGAGTTTCGATTTCATGGGCGCGTATTTTTCCGAATGGAGATGATGCAGAGCCAAATGAAGCAGGGCTTCAATTTTATGATGATTTATTTGATGAAATGCGGAAATATGACATAGAACCGGTGGTAACCATCGCCCATTTTGATGTGCCGGTACATTTAATTGAAGCCTATGGAAGCTGGAGAAACCGCAAGCTTGTGAATTTCTTTGAAACCTATGCAAAAACGATTTTCACACGTTACCAGGATAAAGTGAAATATTGGATGACATTCAATGAAATCAACATGCTTCTGCATCTTCCATTTGTCGGTGCCGGATTAGTGTTTGACGAAGGTGAAAATGAGTTGCAAATCAAATATCAGGCAGCGCATCATCAGCTCGTTGCAAGTGCCTTAGCTGTAAAATCAGGACATGAAATTATCCCGGATGCAAAAATCGGCTGTATGCTGGCAGCAGGTACGACCTATCCGTACACTTCTAATCCGGATGATGTTGCCAAAGCAATGGAAAGAGACCGGGAATCCTTCTTCTTTATTGATGTGCAATCCCGCGGGCACTATCCTGGTTATGCAAAACGCTTTTTCCGGGACAATGGTTTGAAAATCGATATGGAAGAAAATGACGAAGAACTATTGAAGAAGCATACAGTGGACTATATCGGATTCAGCTATTATTCCAGCAGAACAACAAGCACTGATCCGGAAATATTAAAGGATATTACAGATGGAAATGTATTTGCTTCTGTTGCCAATCCATATCTGAAAGCATCCGAATGGGGTTGGACAATTGATCCAAAAGGCTTCCGCATTACGGCTAATCAGCTGTATGACCGCTATGAAAAGCCATTATTTGTTGTGGAAAACGGACTTGGCGCGATTGACAAATTAAACGCTGATGGTACCGTTGACGATGACTATCGTATAGAGTATTTAAAGGAGCATATCGCTGAAATGGGTGAAGCAATAGAAGATGGTGTGGATATCATCGGCTATACCAGCTGGGGCCCGATTGACATTGTCAGTGCCTCCACCGGCGAAATGAAAAAACGTTACGGTTATATTTATGTAGACCGTGATAACGAAGGAAAAGGGACCTTAAAACGTTCGAAAAAGAAAAGCTTTGATTGGTATAAGCAGGTGATTGCTTCGAATGGGGAGAAGCTATAATTTGATTTAGAGGGTAACCGAGAGTTGTTAAGATGAATATTTCCAATCAAAAATAAATCGATATAAACGAAAAATGTATTTCAAAAGCCTCGCTGATAGATGGAATGTCATCATTTCAGCGAGGCTTTGTTCAAGAATAGGAAAGTATATAAAAAAGCTGAAGATAGCCGCTCCAACGGGTTTCATGGGGTGAGTAATCGCAACCCCAGAAATACACTCCGCTTTCCGTGGGCTTGAGCTCAGCCTCCTCGAAAAAAGAAGTTCGCTTTTTTCTGCGGGGTCTTCGCTCTGCGCATTCCCACAGGAGTCTCCGTGTATTTCTTCTGGGACTGCGATTACTCGCCCCATCAAAACCGTCGCTAGAATTAGCGTCATTTCTTTGTAAGAAGAAAACAAATAAACATATTTCTTCTTAGATGGGAGCGGATGTTGTCGACTCCTGCGGGAAAAGCAACAGGTGAAGGCCCCGCAGGAAGCGGTTTTCTTCCGAGGAGACTGAGCCGTTGCCCGCGGAAAGCGACTTCCCGCAGCGGACATCTCTTTAGCAAGAACAGCTGTGTTTTAAGGACCAAGTATTCTCCTTGGTTTTTCTTATGTTTAAGTCAGTTTATTTTTCTGCAAAACAACGAGCTGGTCTTCTTCATCTAACATTATTTTACTTCTTAACGTAATCAGCTGAATGGTATGGTTCTTCTTTTTGATAAACAGTGGAACCGTATTTTCCGGCAATTGCTCCTTCTCAAGCTTTCCTTTTTGATTTAATGGGAACTCTTGTATCGTGTAGCCTGTATTGATTTTCTTATTTAATTCGGTAAATACAGCATCTTCATGAAACAGGAGATGTCCTTTTCCTGCAAACGGAATTTTGTTCGACCCCTCTTGTTTATAGTTGTTGCTGGTAAGGGTAAATGTATGATGGTGACCAAATTTAGGTGCATAGGACTGGCTGACCAATATGTTGATTGCGTCATCTCCGGTCAAAGAAAGAATGGTCTCATATGGCGTCAGGTCTACTTCATATTCGCTGTGCTCTGCCAGGATTTGACCGTGATAAACAGGGATTTTCTTATTTACAGCCGGCTGCAGCTGTGTAGCGGAAGAATCACTGATTAATACAGGTAAATCCATCTTTTGTAAATAGGAAGCCAATGCAATGGAAAAGCTGTTTGCTCCTACTAATAGGACGCCTGGTGCGGTATCATTGGCAAGATGGAGCGCCTTAGCAATTGGCCGCAATGAAAATCCATGCGCGCATACGGTAATAAATACAAGTGCAAAGGTTAAAGCTGTCAGCATAGCAGCCCCTTCATGCCCGTCATTCAGCAGAATGGTTGCAAAATAACCGGAAACAGACAGGGCAACAATTCCCCGCGGTGCAATCCAGCCGATCAGCATCTTTTCAGAATTGGAAAGCTCTGTGCCAATAGTAGAGAGCCAAATCGATAAAGGGCGTACAATAAATAACATGACAAGAACAAAGCCGATAATCGGCCAGGTGAACATCTCCGCGATTGTTTCCCGCGTTAAAGAAGCCGTCAGTAAAATGAAAATAGTGGATGTCAGCAGGACAGAAATATTTTCAACAAAGTGACTGACTTCATGGCCGATAGAGGATATATAATGTTTGGTACGGCCAATTGTTAATCCCATAACGGTAACAGCCAGCATGCCAGTTTCATGCATAATAACCTCGGCTACGGTAAAACAAAGCAGGAGAAAGGATATAATAATCGGTGTTTTTAGGTACTCGGGAAATACGCCCTTGCTGATCATTAAACTGACTACCATGCCGATCACATAGCCGAGAATAACGGCAATAATGGCACTGAGAAAGAAATGAATTAAATAATTCGCATGCAGACTTTCTGTTGTAAGTACCTTAATAATTTCGTAAGCAAATAATGCGAGCAGCGGACCGAATGGATCAACAATAATTCCTTCCCATTTAAGGACAGCTGCCGTACGCGGTTTTAATTTTGCATTCCGCAGCAAAGGCAGAATAACAGTCGGTCCGGTTACAATAAATAAACCGCCAATAATGAAAGATATCTCCAAGCTCAAGCCTGCGATAAAATGAGCAGCGAGTGCTCCGCCGATCCAGGCAATGAAAGCACCGAACGTAACAATCCGGAATACGGATTTAGATACGCCTCTGATTTCCCGGACATCGAGGCTGGAGCTGCCTTCAAATAAAATAATGGCGACCGCAAGCGAAATCAATGGACTGTACAGGCTGCCCAATGCTTCTTGCGGGTTGAACAAACCAAGCACAGGTCCCAATAATAGTCCGGCAATGGACATGATGACAATGGAAGGCCATTGAATTCGCCAAGCCAGCCATTGCGAGAAGATACCAACGACAATAATAACAACGATACTGACTAGAGCAATATTTTCCATAGCATTTTCTCCGTTCTTTTAGATTCATGTAAAGTAGTTTATCAATTCTGGGAGAGTTTGTCTTATATTTTGTCAGAAGGTGAATAGATCATATTACTGAATATCGTTTATTTCTTATAATGTGCAACAGCGGCTTCTGCCATCCGAAGAATTTCTGCATGGAGTTCTTCTGGTTCGGTAACGGTCATTTGGTCTGTAAATCCAAGAAGAAATCTTTTTGCTTCTTCTTTTGTATCAAAAGCTAATTTAACGCGTGTCCATCCTTTTTCGTCAGTAGATGCAGTCTCTATTATCCGTACAAAATAAGTAGAAAAGGAAAGCCTCGGCAGCACTTCTCTGGAAGTCTTTACCCATACCTCATAAGTCGGCAAGGCCTTGATAAATGCTTGTTTCGAGTTTTTCCAGTATGCTGCAATATCAAAATCAACCGGTCTTTCAAAGGTTTCTTTGCTTGACACAGCAGACTGGATTCGTGAAGCGCGATAATTCCGGATATCTCCATTTTCCTTTACGGCAATCACGTACCAGCTGCTTCCTTTCGCAACTAGTCCCAGCGGCTGTACGATATAATGATTTGTTTGTCCGTCTCCACGCTGATAGAGGATATTCAATTTATTATTTTTCCATATTGCATTTTTCAGAACCTCAAAGGATGCGATTTTTTCTTTTGTGCCCCTCCAGGAGCTGGTATCAATATGAATGCGGCTCCATACATCCTTTGCACTTTCACGGTAAGCTGCAGGCAGGGATGCGATAACTTTGTTTCTGGCGTCTTCAGAAGTGCGGGTTAATCCTAAATCATCCAGTAATTGAGGAGCTGCAGGCACGAATAAAGCGCGTATTTCCGATTCCTTTAAGCCGGTCAAATCAGTCTGATAGCCATCAACTAAAGACCAGCCGCCATTTTTGCCGCGATCAGCAAAAACGGGAATACCAGATCCGCTTAAAACCTCCATATCTCTGTAAATCGTCCGTTCGGAGACTTCCAGTTTTTCAGATAATTCTTTAGCAGTCATTCGACCTTGAGACTGCAGCAATAAAAGAATGGATATGAGACGGTCCCCTCGCATGAACATCACCTTTTTTCTAATGAATTATATTAATTAAATGAAATATGACAATAGATGTCAAGAATTAGTTTGTATAATGAAAATATCTGAGGAAGAAAGGATGGAAAAGAATGAAACCATTGAATGGAAAAGTAGCTCTTGTCACAGGCGGGAGCAGAGGAGCTGGACGCGGCATTGCGGCAGAGCTGGGGAAAGCCGGTGCAATTGTATATGTCACAGGCCGCAGTGTTCGGGGAGCATCTACGAATCATTGGCCGGGAACTGTGGACGACACGGTTTCAGAAATAGAAGCTGCCGGTGGAAAAGCCATTGCAATACAGTGCGACCATACCAAGGACGCAGAAACAGAGGCTGTTATTTCTCAAATTCGCAAAGAGCAGGGAAAGCTGGATATTTTGATAAATAATGTGTGGGGCGCACATGACTTAGGTGTGGAAGGAAAACCTTTTTGGGAGCTGACCTTGCAAAATTGGGATACAATGTTTACAGCAGGTGTAAGAGCACAGCTGGCTGTCAATCACTTTGCTGTTCCCCTGCTTCGAGAAAATAAACAGGCTTTGATAATTCATACAACATTCTGGGATTATGGCAAGTACACTGGCCAATTTTATTATGATTTAGCAAAAAATGCGTTGGTGCGAATGGCATATGGGCTATCTATCGAATTAAAAGCGGATAATATTGCTGTTCTTGCTGTTTCGCCAGGATTTATGCGGACTGAGCTTGTATTGAAATATCACGGCGCCGATGAAGAAAACTGGAGGGAAGCGGATGATTTACAGCAAACAGAAACACCCTATTATGTCGGACGGGGAATAGGGGCATTAGCAGCTGATCCAAATGTGATGGAGAAAAGCGGGCAGGTGTTCCGAGCTGGAGAGTTAGCGAAGGAGTATGGATTTACAGATATAGACGGGCGTTATATCCCGCCATTTACCATATAGATTCCGATTTACATTATTGTTAAAAGAATGGATTGCTTGGAAAACAGGTATTCTCTATATAAAATAGCCAGTGTTCTTATATAATAAGGCCACTGGCTATAAAATGCGTATATTCTATTATAAATCTTAGATGAAGTAAAATCCGATGCCCATAATCACATATGCAGCTAATAAAGTAAGCCCTTCAAACCAATTGGAATCCCCATCATTCGAAATGGTAATCATTAAAAATACAGCTGTCACCATGCTAATCAGCTCCGGCCATGTAAAGACAAGCGGCATGGATGTGGAAAAGAAGAGGGATAACAAAACAAGAATCGGCAGAACAAACATCGTAATCTGCAGGGTGGAACCAACGGCAATTTCAACAGCGACGTCCATTTTATTTTTATAAGCCATGACAATCGCTGATGCGTGCTCTGCTGCATTTCCGACAATTGCTACAATAATGATTCCGATAAATAATTCAGACCATCCAAAGGCAGCGCCGACAGTATCAAATGTCGATACCAAATGCTCCGAAACATAAGCAACAGCAGCTGTTGCAAGTGCCAGGATAACAATTGCTTTGCCTTTCCCCCATTCAGGTTCCTCCTCCTGTTTCGATTCATTTTGTTCGTTATCTGAATGATACACGCCACGGTGGGTAACGAATTTAAATAGTAATGCTGCCAAATATAACACAATTAAAATAACAGCTATTCCAACACTGACAATCATCGTATCACGTTCGTTCAGCGACTGGGTGAATACTTCTGGAATTACAAAGGCAACAATCACAGCAAAAATCAGCATACCGGCATTATGGCGCGCATCGTGTACGCTAAAGGATTGTCTTTTATATTTTAGTCCCCCGACAAAAAAGGATAAGCCGCCGACAAGCAGTAAGTTCCCTAATACAGAGCCCGTTAATGAAGCCAGTACGATTCCGATGAGTCCGGCTTTTAATGCAAAGATAGAAATAATAAGTTCAACCGCATTTCCGAAGGTTGCATTTAGCAATCCTCCAGCTCTCGGCCCTAAAACGATTGCTAAACTTTCCGTAGCTCTGCCGATAAAGCCCGCTAAAGCAATAATCGTCAAGCAATAGATGATAAACATGATGATAGCAGACCAATGAAAGATGGAGCCGATGATGGAAAGCGGCAGTCCAATCAACACGAGTATCATAAATAACTTATTCATCAAAGTCCCTCCGTTTTTCTATATCTGGATAGCTATAGATTACCCCGATTGATTCGATATTATTTGGAGGAAGATAATTCCGCTTAACGTAAACGGTATTAAAATAAAGAGAGATCACATTATTTACACTTGCGCAGTAAAAAAGGTGCTATTCACTTTGTTATTACAGATTTATCTGGAGTTAAATAAGGGTATAATAGAATGAGATATTTTGTATTTGTAGAGAATGGAGAATTTATTCTAGAAGCTGCCTCAAAAAAAGTATAAAATAGTCAGAAAGAATAGGTATGAGCTGGGAGGAATAGAATTTCACGGATGAATATAACGCTCAAGCCATATTTAAAAAAGGTGAATTGGATCATTTATTATAAGGCCATGTAAACGAGCCTTCTGCATAATATAATGTTTACCAGGAGGCAGATTTGTAATAACAGCTATTCAAACACCATGGAAAAAATGTCAAACGAAAAGAGGAGTGATTTATTATGTCAAACAAAAGAATCCTTGCCATCAGCGACATTCATGGCTGTTATCATGAGCTTGAGCAGCTATTGCAATTAAATCATTATAACCCAAAAGAAGACCAGCTTATCCTTCTGGGAGACTATATCGACAGAGGTCCTGAGCCAAAGCGGACGGTTGCTTATATTATGAAACTGGCAGAAGAAGGAGCCATTGTTTTGCGGGGAAATCATGATCAGATGTTTTTGGAGTGTATATTCAGCAACAATCCAGATAAGGAACGGCGTTATTTAATTAATGGCGGGATGGATACGATAGAATCGTATGTGGGAGAAGACTTTTTTCCAGGTAATGCTGCAGGGGAGCATTTGCAGGCTGCCAAGGAAAAAATCAAAGAAGATGATAGCGAGCATTTAGAATTTTTATCTAACCTGCCGTATTATTATGAAACGGAAAACCATCTCTTTATTCATGCAGGTATTGACCCTGCATTGGATGATTGGAAGGAGACGCCCGATTTTGATAAAATCTGGATTCGTCAAGAATTTTTAGGCTTTGATCATCCCCACGATTTTACCGTCGTGCATGGTCATACACCGACACAGTATCTTCGCGGAAAAAATGATAATAGCATATTTTTTGGGAATAAAAAAATTGATATCGACGGTGCATGTGCTTATGGTGGAAGATTAAATTGTTTAATAATAACGGGAGATTCATACGAAACGACGTATATCAACCATATCGAAGCGTAAATCTGTAGTAGGCAGGGGGCAGGGAGATGGCAAATATTCATGATGTTTCGAAAGCTGCAGGTGTATCTGTCAGTACGGTTTCGCGCGTGCTGAATAATCATCCTTATGTCAAAAAGGAAAAAGCAGAGGCTGTGAAAAAAGCAATTATAGAAACAGGCTATATTCCGAATATTAATGCGGTTAATTTAAAGAAAGGAAAGACGCATCTTGTAGGCATTGTTTTGCCATTTTTAGATGTGCCGTATTTTTCACAGCTGGTTCAAGGGATATCACAGGCAGCTTCTGTTCATCAATATAAATTGGTGCTGTACCAGACTGGATATGACGAGCATCAGGAAAAAGAAGCTTTAGAAATGTTAAAGCTAAAGCAAATTGACAGTTTAATCATTTGTTCCAGAAAAATATCTTTAGAAACAGTAGAACATTATCAGCAATATGGCAGCATTGTTCTTTTTGAAAATGGGGAAGATACGCCGTTGAGCTATACGTTTATCGATCATTATGCATGTTTTATGAGGGCCCTGGAGTATCTGTATGAGCATGGACACCGAAAAATTGGTTTTTCTATAAATCGGCTGGACGGAGCAAACAGCAGCCAGCGTGAACGTGCCTACCGTGATTTTTTAAAGTTAAAAGGACTCCCTTTTCACAAAGAATATATCTTTAAAAAATGTCTCAATATAGAAGATGGGGAACGTATTTTACGAGAAATAGCTGCATTTCAGGAACGTCCTACAGCTATTCTAGCTACAAGTGATCAAGTAGCAGCGGGTATAATTACTTCCAGTTCAAAATATGCACTCAAGGTTCCGCATAATTTAGCAGTTATTGGCTTTGATGATCAGCCGATAGCACGTGCTATGCAAATTACTTCCGTTAATATCCCGCTATATTCTATCGGGCAGATTTTGTTTGAACAGGCCATAGCTGAAGAGATTTCCCATAAAGAAGTTTCAACGGAGTTAATGGAAAGGTCAACAGTTTGATGAAAACGTATGAAAAGCAGCAAGGTCTTGAGGATATTTGCTGCTTTTCATGAACATAAAAAACAATCCGGGCCCGGCAAAAATCATGGTATATGATATGATCATGCCTTTTCAGTTACACTCATATCAATATCCAAAATCTATGCCGCATGCCGCCGGATTGTTCTCTAACTTGAGTTTACTTTCTGATATCGTTTTCAGGTCAAGTGTTTTTTTATTTTATATATCCGCCTTTTTAAATTTATCAACAAAATCTTTTGCTTTTTCGAAATTTAATCCACTGCGATCCTGCACATACTTTACAGCCTGATGCTCATCCTCATGATTTTCAAGCATATCTTTTAAATGGCTTACAACCTCGGGATCTTCTAATTTCAGATAGGGGGAGGCCGAATTATTTACATATCTTTTTAATTCGAAGAAGCCCATACCGGTTTCTTGCCGTACATATTTCATGATTCGCAGATATTTTAAAGGCGATGCGTTATTTTTATTATCTTCAATCATCTCTGTAGCCTCTAGAATAACCTCGAAAGGATCTCTTTGTGATTGGGATGGATTGAATTTATTTCTTTTACGTAAAAATAATAAATAGATTATTCCGGCAACGATCACAATAATCAAAAAGATTTGTATAAAAAGCATATGTCATCCTCCTTCAGCAAATACTTTGTTTTATTATAGCATAAAGGCAATTAACTTCTAATCGGAGATAAAGTGAGAACTGCAGGAGGCGCTTACGCTTTTTGTTAAAACCGCTGGCAGTTAGGTTAATCGGGCTGTTTGCGGCTGTAACGAATACTTTTTCCTTGTTTTAAAAGCTTTGCAAATCGAAGAACGTTTGTTATAATGGAACAAACGTTCTTTTGGTGGTTTTGATCACTTCAAATAACGAAGACGAAAGCTTTAAAGTTTAGACCTCAACTTTCGCACCTAAGAATAAGCATATATATCTTGTTATTCTAGGATGAACATGTTCTCGATTACCATGCTTGCATTTTGGTGAAATATCCTGCCTTTTTGGAATTGATGATTGTGCGTAGCTCCGCTCCGGCCAACCACTCCGCTTTCCATGGGGACGGCTTCAGCTAACTTGAAAAGAAACCCGCTTTTCAAGTGGATCTTCAGCTCGCCCTGTTCCCATAGGAGTCTGCGTGGTTGGCCTGCGCTTTGATAGGATTCTACAGCGAATGAAGGAACTAACATTTTGATAAGTTGGACGAAATAGCAGCTTTCGCCTGAACAACCCAATCATGGCAGTATGGATATCAAATACAGGGAATCGCTTCGATGCACAGAAAGTAATCTTGGCGGAACATTTTACCATGTAGCATGAAAAATATGTTCTATCTGATTAAACATCTATTTGGTGAGGTGTTATCCATGTATAGAATATCCTACTAGCGTAGTGTTTTTCCGCAGCGGTGTTTTACACTTCACCTTCTATTCTTTGTCAAGGAAGTTATCCAAGGAACAATCAACTCCTGTTTCTATAGAGATAAAGTTACTTTTTAATGTGCGAAAGTTGAGTTTAGACGTTTGAAATAAATATAATTACTCCGTAACAATCAATTTGCTGAAATGAGAGGTGAGTCCAATGAAACAGGAATCGCTTTTTGGTGAGGATAATAAAAGAAATTCCCCGCTTGCCAGCCGTGTCCGTCCCAGAACACTGGATGAATTTGTCGGTCAGCAGCACTTATTGGCGCGGGGGAAGGTGTTGCGTGAATTTATCGAAAATGACCAGGTGACTTCGATTATTTTTTGGGGACCGCCTGGCGTTGGCAAAACAACGCTGGCTGAAATTATTGCTCATAAGACAGAATCAAAATTTATTAACCTGTCTGCAGTAAACAGCAGCATCAAGGATATCAAAAATATAATGAAGGAAGCGGAAACAAGACGCGATTTCGGTGAAAAAACCATTATTTTTATTGATGAAATACACCGGTTCAACAAGGCGCAGCAGGATGCTTTTCTGCCTTATGTCGAAAATGGCAGTATTATTTTAATCGGGGCAACAACGGAGAACCCTTCCTTTGAAGTAAATGCGGCATTGCTGTCGAGAAGTAAGGTGTTTGTTTTAAACCAATTGGAAATAGCTGATGTTGTAAATCTTTTAAGGAATGCAATAATCCATCCGTATGGATTTGGAGATAAGGATATTCATATAACCGAACAAAGCTTAGAGGCGATTGCAAAGTTTGCAAATGGAGATGCAAGGAGTGCCTTAAATACGTTAGAGATGGCGGTGTTAAATAGCGGCACAAATGCTGGAGACTTCTATATCAATGAGTCGAATCTGGAACAGCTGATTAACCGGACTTCCTTTCTGTATGATAAAAGTGGCGAAGAGCATTATAATATCATTTCTGCCCTTCATAAATCGATGCGGAACAGTGATGTGGATGCCGCGATTTATTGGATGTCCAGAATGCTTGAATCAGGAGAGGATCCAATCTATATTGCCAGAAGGCTGATTCGCTTTGCGAGTGAAGATATCGGCTTAGCTGATACACGTGCACTGACAATTACCACGGATGTATTTCAAGCCTGCCGTTATATCGGAATGCCGGAATGTGATGTCCATCTTACAGAGGCGGTTATCTATTTGTCACTGGCGCCCAAATCAAATGCCGTGTACCTAGCGCGGCAAAAAGCGAAAAAGGATGTAAAGGAATCGATTAATGAACCCGTACCTCTGCAAATCAGAAATGCACCGACAAAATTAATGAAAGAACTGGATTATGGAAAGGGTTATCAGTATGCGCATGATGAAAAAGATAAATTAACTGCGATGCGAACGATGCCGCCTTCGTTGGAGGGACAGCAGTACTATTACCCGACAGAGCAAGGAAATGAGAAAAAATTTAAAGAAAGATTGAATTATGTGAAGGAATGGCAGAAAAGGAATAATTAACAGCTCAGCTGATGAAGGGATGAAAGCTTTTCTAGCCGGAAGGAAAAAAAATAAGCGTGGTATTTTAACTAAAACCATGCTATACTTTATTTTGCGATGAGCTGATTTGCGTAAGCCGAGAGACAACGTACGATATGCAGATGTGAACTGCATGTTCTTTCGCCGCAAATTTCGAAAAGAAAGGCATCCGTATCTCATACGGATGCCTTTCTTCGTACTATCTCGCTCTTTTAAAAGCCTGACTTTGATCAGCTAAATGAAGTTTTTGGAGAAGCTGACGAAGCGGCTCCCGAATAAGTAAATAGACGCCTATGGAAATAAATACAGCAGCTAAACCATATAAAAATCCGGCAAGCACATCTGTAGGGAAATGTACTCCTAAATAAATTCTCGTAAATAATATAAAACCAATCCAAACAAGTGTGATAAAGCTGATAATTACTTTTTTCCATATTTGATAAACTGAAAGAATAAGTACCATCCCGATAAAACCATAAAAAATCGTTGTAGCTGTGGCATGTCCGCTCGGGAAGCTTTCGTTTGTTTTTTCAATAAGTTGTAAGAAGTTAGGGCGATCACGTTCAACGATTTTCTTTAATACTTTTCCGCCGATTGCTGCGCAGAAAAGAATCGTACCGCCGAACCATAATCCTTCTGCAAATTTACGCTTGAAAAAGAGGACAATACAAATAATAATTGTCATGGCGATAACAGCTTTCATGCTTCCCAGCTCTGTTATAAACATAATAAAAGCTGTTTTTCCTTCAGAAATTGTTCCCTGAATCCGCTCAATCCATGATAAATCAAAGGAACGGATCCAATTGCTTTCAAAATATACACCCCAGGCGATGACGCCGAATAATAATAGAAATATAATCCCTGCCAATAAAAAAGAAGCAGGAGTTAATCTTTGAGACTTCAAAACGCTACCCTTCTTTCTCTCTCTATTTACAATTCCCTATTTAAATTAATTGTCAAATTTTCATTGTACATAATAACAAGCTTTTTTGCATGGAAATAAACAAAAAGTTATGTTTAATCTTTTAGAGAGAAAGGAAAAGATACATAAAGGTTAATTTTTATTTTGTTAACAGTAAAGATGAAGGAGGAAATAAGGATGACACAAGAACAATTAATACTACAAGAGCGTCCAAATGGGCTGCCGGATGAAAATACATTTCAATTTAAAAAGGCAGAAATCGGTAAACCTTCAGAAGAAGAGCTGTTGCTTAAAACGTTGTATGTATCGGTAGACCCCTATATGCGCGGGAGAATGTCTGATGGTCCATCCTACGCAGCTCCTTTTGAAGTAGGGGAACCATTAAAGGGCGCAGCAGTAAGCCAGGTGGTCGAATCCAACAGCAGTAATTTTGAAAAGGGCGACCTGGTAACTGGTACGCTCGATTTTCAGGAATACAATGTGGTCAAAAATGATAAGGTGAGAAAGGTAACTACAAAAGGAATGAGTCCATCAAGCGCTCTAAGCGTGTTGGGAATGCCTGCACTCACCGCCTATTTCGGCATGATGCATATTGGCGAGCCAAAAAAGGGAGAGACCGTTGTTGTATCGGGGGCAGCAGGAGCTGTCGGACAAATCGCGGGACAGCTGGCTAAGAAAGAAGGAGCACGAGTGGTAGGCATTGTCGGATCAGAGAAAAAAGCTGCTTATATTACAGAAACACTCGGGCTTGATGCAGCTGTTGAATACAAAAAAGGAAATGTCAGTGAGCAGCTGAAAGAAACATGTCCAGATGGAATTGACGTCTATTATGAAAATGTCGGCGGTGAAATTTCAGATGCTGTCTGGCCGTTATTAAATGTGTTCGCCCGTGTACCTGTATGCGGCGCGATTTCTGCCTATAATTTAGAAGAAGGAGAAAAAGATATTGGCCTGCGCGTGCAGCAATTCCTTATTAAATCACGTGTGAAAATGCAGGGCTTGCTGGTAGGAGACTTTGCCGACCACTATGATGAAGCCTATCAGGCACTGGAAGAAGCAGTTTCTAATGGTGAATTGAAGTTTGAAGAGACCATTCAAGAAGGATTCCATTCGATTCCAGATGCGTTTTTAGGACTATTTTCTGGAGATAATATAGGGAAGCAGCTGGTAAAAGTTGCTGATGCAGAATAAGTTTACAGAGAAAGCCGCTTGATTCATATGTTCTGAATAAGCGGCTTCTTTTAAAAAACTAGATTTGTTAAGAAAGAGGTAATGATGGAAAGGCTATCATATTTTCCGGGATGGATTTCTGATTTAATGGAGGTGGACTGCTATGAATACTTTTAAAAATAAACGTTATTGGATACTTATGCCGCCGTCTTTACTCATTTCTATTTCTTTAATCATCTTTATACCAGAAAATAAAGGAATGCTCTATGCGTTTGTAGTCATCGCTTTATTTTGGATTGTGTATTATACATGGACGTATTATGCAAAGAAAAACAGCAGGAACAAGTCAGATAGTCTATAAGGTCATTATTATAAATCACAGTCCCTAAGAAATCATATCAACATGTATCTTTAAAAAAGTCTTCTGCTAAAAGATATAATCTAAGTAATCCCCATGCCCTCGGACGAGCTCTGTTTCGTTTGGAGAAGAAATCCAAAAGTAGCGGAAGGTCAGTCCTTTTTCTTCCCCGCCACCTGTTGGCTGATACTCCCATTCATCAAGAGACTCTGTTACATATATCTCATAAAAAAATCTCTGATGAACAGCCCCATCATCATTTTTCCAAAAATCTTCTGCAATCAATGTTTCGACTTTGAAATTTTTTAATCCTGTCTCTTCTTTGATTTCCCGAATGACCGCTTCTTCTGTTTCTTCTCCGTCTTTCACGGTTCCTTTAGGAATTTGTACGTCGGCTGCTGGATTAGAATGCCGGAAAACAAGGACTTGTATTTTGTCTTCTTTCCGTCTTGTTATATAACCGTATACTTTTTGGATTGGAATCACAATCACAGCTCCCTTACCTCCGTATAACTGGCTGCGTTTCTATTTTGACAGCAGAAAACAGAGTCTCTCTGCGGATTTACATCTCTTCATTCTTTTTGACATTGTCTACAAAATCCTTTGCTTCTTTTAAGCCCAATCCAGTCTGTTCGCGAACGTATTTTATTGTTTTGATTTCCCCGGTGCCAGATTGAAGCATTTCTTGGACTTTTTCCTTAAGGTCGGAATCTGCAATGGGGCTCTTCATTTTATAGTTCCCCTCAACTAAATTTTTCGCATCCTCCAGTCCAAGCCCGGTTTCGGTACGTACATGCTTAATCAATTTAATTTTATTTTCTCCTGATTCCAACCTCTGCTGAACTTCTGGGAGTATCTCTTCTGGAGACTTCAGCTCTCTTCCTTGTCTGTCAGCGGGTTTATTTCTGTTTCGCAACGTTGACAGGTAAATAAGTGCAAGACCAATAACAACAATTAGAATAAATTCCGTGGACATGTGTCTTTACCTCCTATGGCTTTGTTTATTCATTTATCATAACATGAATCATTATAATCCATAATTCATAGTAAGCATTTAGTTAACGTTCTATAGAAATCATTATAAAATAGGCAATAATTATATGGGAGAAGAGCAAAGAACATTTAAAGACGAATTAGAAATAAATCCGGGAAAATACGTTAGATTCCCTAATCAGTTTGAAGTGAGTGATTACGATATCATGGAAAGCTTTATTCTATGGGGATAATGAATACAGGCAAATTGCCATTAATTGGTGTGAAGAAAATGAGCTGGAATATGTTGGGAAAAAGGTGATCTCCTGATTGCAATAAAAACGGCTCATATAATCTATGATAGAGTCGTTTTTATTACACGTATTCAAATAATAAAATAAGCAATAATAGAAAGAAAAACAGATGTAACAGTCACTGCCAGCAACGGTTTTAAAGCCTTTGACCGCAAGTCTTTCAGGCTGACATTCAATCCAAGCCCGACCATAGCTGCTGTCAATATCCATGTGGTTGCTGCGGAGATTCCTTCCATCATATTTTCAGATATAGGGATGGTGTGTCCAAGCACATAGCTGCCAATAAGGCTCATCAGGATAAAACCAAGCAGAAACCATGGAAAATCAACCTTATTTTGTGTTTGAGAACCGCTTGTTTTGATTTTCATTATATAAATAAGAATAAAACAAAGAGGAATAAGTAAAAATACACGTCCTAATTTAGCAAGTAATGCAATGGCTAATGCATCTTCTCCGGCCGGCTCTGCTGCAATAGCAACATGGGCAAGCTCATGCAGGCTGATTCCCGACCAAATTCCATAATCCAAAGCGGTTAATGGTAAGACAGGACGCAATAATGAATATCCAAGTGCGAAGACAGTGCCCATCATTGCAATAATCCCGACGCTGATAGCAATATCTTCATCCTTTGTCTTCATAATTGGTGCTGCAGCTGCAATGGCGGCAGCACCGCAAACTCCTGTCCCGATTCCGAGCAGAAGCGAAATATTTTTATCTGCTTTGCATACCTTGCCAAGCCAGATCATCACACTGATTGCAAACAGAATAATAAACGCATCACGTACAAGGAGTCCGAGCCCATCATGCAATATGGTATCGATGTTTAGTTTTAATCCATATAAAATGATAGCGAAGCGGAGCAGATTTTTAGATGAAAACGTAATTCCAGAACGCAGCGCTTCCGGATAACCAAAAAATTGTCTGTAAATGATGGCGATAATGATAGCACAAGCGAGCTGCCCAGCATGGTTAAAGCCAGGAACTTTTGCTAAGAAGAACCCGAGCAAGGCAATAAAAAAGGTAAATACAATACCGCCAATCCAGTTTTTTGCAGAATTTAAGCGCTGTCGTTTTATTCGATGTGATGCTTGTGAAGTCATAAAAGCACCTCCTTCTTATAGCATAGCCAACATAAATGAATAAGGAAAATAATTTATTATAATAAATAGGATAAGTAAATTGTTATAATAGAAATGAGAGGAAAGAGGGTGAAGGGATGGATAAGCATTTGCAAATATTTATAACCGTTGCAGAAAAGCAGAGTTTTTCCAAAGCGGCGGAGGAGCATTACATGACCCAGCCGGCGGTCAGTCAATATATTCGTACATTGGAGGAGAGTGCAGGCATACGGTTATTGGAACGCAGCAACAAATATGTTCGTTTAAATAAAGCTGGAGAAATTGTTTATCATTACGGGAAGGAAATACTGGGCTTATATACAACCATGCAGCATTTAGTGGATGATTTGATGAATAGAGCGAATGGACCCTTGGCCATTGGAGCAAGCTACACTTTTGGGGAATATGTTTTACCAAGGATTATTGCTGACCTGCTGGAAATACATCCGGATATCGAACCAGCTGTGACGATTGGGAATACAGCTGAAATAGCGGATTTGGTTGCAATGCATCAGCTGGATGTAGGAATAATAGAAGGAGAATTTAACAGGAAGGACATGATGATTGAGGAATTAGCAGAAGATGAAATGGTTATCGTTGCTTCGACAGAAAATAAGCTGTTCCATCAAAAAGCGAAAATAGAGCTAAGTGACTTAGCAAATGAAACATGGGTTGTGCGCGAACATGGTTCAGGTACGAGAGCGGCGACGGAAAATTTTTTTCAAAAGGCGGATATTCAGCCTGTCCGATTGATGCAATTTAGCAGTACCCAATCAATCAAAGAATCCGTTGCGTCTGGATTAGGTATTACACTGCTTTCGAAATGGGCGATTCAAAAAGAAATAAAATATGGTGATTTGAAGATAGTGCCTATGGAAGGTTTTCCTTTTACACGTGCGTTTTCCATTATTACGAAATCGCCATTCCAAACAAAAACCTTGGAGATTTTTATAGAGCGGTTGCGAAGCAGTAAACTGCTGCGGATATTTTAGTTTCTTGCGGATATATTTAAATCGATTCATTCAACTAAATATTCAATGAGAGATACAAAACCTCCCGTTGATTAACGCTGCATATTAAGGAGTCATACTGACAAAAGTATGGCTCTTTTTAAATAAATTATTCACTTATGAATACTCCCGCGACTTCATTTCTAAAGAAATTTGAAGTGTGGGTTTCTGGGGTGTCGACTTTCAAGATGACGATTAACCGCCAGTGGAGTTGACACATCGGTGTGCTAAAAACACCCAACCCCGCTAGCCTATTGGTCCTGCCTCCTGAGATTACGTTTCAGCCTATATGAGGTTCACACGTTTGTGTGTCCTGGCTGCCATGTTTGGCTTGAACATTTTACGTGGCAAAGCAACGATTCTCGCCACAACCTGCTATGTTCAGTTTTCAAAGAGCGTCTTTCAAGAACATTATACCATGCAAACTTATGTTCGTAAATACAAAAAAGCAATTCACCTCCCATCTACTCATTGGGGTTCACCCTGCATATTCCAACGTACAAATGTTTTCAATGGGACGAGTAATCGCAGTCCCAGGATGTACTAGTGCAGGCGTTGCAACAACTCTTTTCGATGGGGTGAGTAATCGCAACCCCAGGACGTTGCGACGTTAGCCTGCCTTGAGGTTGGGAATCCTCTCGCCTAATTATGATAGAACTGAGTAGTTGACAAAAAACCAATTGGTCAATTATAATATGTCAGTGACTTAATAGTACTAATTTGACTTAGTGGTCATATGTATGGAAGAAAGCTAACGGTAATATAATCTAGTTGATTTTAGGAAACAGGGATATCAGAAAGCAAAAAGTGGAAGAGATGTATTTTAAAAAGGGGATAAATAATGGATAAAAAAGAAGAAATTATGCAATCCGCAATTCATCTTTTTTCTAAAAAAGGATATGCTGCTACATCGGTTCAGGAAATTGCTAATGACTGCAGAATTTCCAAAGGGACATTATATAATTTTTTTGATTCAAAAGAAGATTTATTGATACAGGTAATCCGTCACAATCACCGGAAAATGCTGGAGCAGGCTGAAAATCTCAATCTGGATGCCTCCCTGCCTCCAAAAGAAAAGCTGATTCAAAAGGTGGTTGTACAGTTTGACGGGATTCGTGAAAATAAAGATTACTTGAGTATGTTACTGACTGCATTGCCTCCACATGACAATCCGAAAATTTCTTTGCTTATGAAACGAATCCGAATCACGATGATGAATTGGTATAAGGATTGCTTTATGGAGGCTTATGGAAGCCAAGTAGAGCCGTACATCTGGGACCTGGCACTGATGTTTCAGGGGACATTAAAAGAGTATACTTCCTTGATTTTTCGAGATCACAAGGAGCTTGATTTTGAAGATGTTGCCCGTTTTGTTGTGGAGCGGTTTGATACGATTGTGCAGCATACAACAGAGGCAGAACCTGTGTTGACACCTTTGGAAATGAAAGAATACGAGGCTTTTCAAGCAGACCTGGAACCGAAATCTCCAGAACAGCAAATCAATCAGCTTTTGGAAGAACTGGAGAAGAAAATAAAGAAATCGGCGCTGTATGATGAGGAAAAAGAAGAGTATGCTGCAGCCGTACAATCTTTACAAGCAGAAATCCATGAAAAGAAACCCAGAACGTTTTTGGTTAAATCATTACTTTTGTTTTTAGCTGAGATAGAAGAATGTCAGCCGCTTGTGCACCGGATAGAAGTATTTTTAAAAACATTGCAGACCGTGTAGCCGTTTTTAAAAACGAAGTAGATAAGAAGAAAGGATTGGAATGTGATTTTTTTAACATTCTTTTTCTTTTGTGATGCGGAATAAGTGAAGCTGTATCTTCCAGATCAATGACTGGAATTAGTTGAAAAAAGAATTGTAAAAGAAATAGGAGATGAGAAAGTATTATGGCTGAATCAACAATGAACAATATAAAAAAGGGGCCCATTCTTGCTGTTATCATTTTGGGCGCATTTGTATCGCTCTTGAATCAGACATTGATGAATGTAGCATTGCCTTCAATAATGGAGGATTTAGATATTGTAGAAAGTACAGCACAATGGATTACGACAGGGTTTATGCTGGTTAATGGGGTGCTTATTCCGATTACGGCATTTTTAATGGAGAAATTTTCAACAAGACAGCTGTTTTTAACAGCAATTAGCTTATTTGCGCTGGGAACATTAATTTGCGGGATTGCACCAGATTTCCCTATATTGATGGCGGGACGTATTATTCAGGCAGTCGGCGCAGGGATTATAATGCCGCTATTAACAACCGTGGTTCTGGCACTGTTTCCGGTTGAAAAACGCGGAGGAGCGATGGGGATTATTGGTATTGCGATTATCTTCGCGCCAGCGGTCGGTCCGACGTTATCCGGTTTTGTAGTAGAACATTACTCATGGAGATTACTATTCTATATCATTTTCCCAATTGCTGTTTTAACAATTATTCTTGGAGCTATTTTCTTGAAAAATGTTACAAAACAGACCTTCCCGGATATTGATGTGATAGCAGTTATTCTATCTACCCTTGGGTTTGGCGGTATTTTATACGGCTTCAGTACAGCGGGTACAAACGGATGGACAGATGCAACAGTAATCACAGGATTAGTTGTCGGCTTTGTTGGATTAATTTTATTTGTGTTACGTGAATTAAAGGCAGATGTCCCTATGTTGGATTTCCGAGTGTTCAAGGACCGTATTTTTTCTCTGACCACGGTGATTAATATAGCAATTACGGTAGCTATGTTTGCTCCAATGCTGCTGATTCCGCTATATTTACAAAATGTCTTAGGTGTCAGCCCGATGAACTCCGGTTTGATGTTGATGCCGGGAGCGGTAGTAATGGGGATTATGTCGCCGATCACTGGTAAGGTGTTTGATCGAATTGGTGCACGTCCGCTTGCTGTTTTCGGTTTAGCGATAACTGTCGTAACAACCTATTTATTTACACAGCTTACCGATACAACAAGCTATTCGTACCTGATTGTCATTTACACCATTCGTATGTTCGGCATGTCTATGATTATGATGCCTATTATGACGGCTGGATTAAATCAGCTGCCGCAAAGGC
This sequence comes from Oceanobacillus aidingensis, assembly GCF_042654105.1. Taxonomy (NCBI): domain Bacteria; kingdom Bacillati; phylum Bacillota; class Bacilli; order Caryophanales; family Bacillaceae; genus Oceanobacillus; species Oceanobacillus aidingensis. Next base: position 143,488 of record NZ_JBHSFT010000014.1, read on the forward strand.
TTCATCCGCATGGCACGGCTATGGTTAACACAGTCCGTTCTGTAGCAGGAGCCATAGGTACGGCATTTTTAGTAACAGTTATGACGAACCAGGCTAAAAACAGTATAGAAGGTATTATTGCAGATAACCATTTTAATCCTGCAAACCAGCAGGATATGCTGCATGCAGCTAACCTTGCGCAAGTTCAGGGAATCAATGATGCCTTTATGGTATCTACGGTATTTGCAGTTATCGGGTTGATTTTATCATTCTTTATTAAACGCGGCAGAACAACGCAGGAGGAAAATCCAGAGTTGCAACAGGATAATCTTGTACAGGAAAAAGCATAATCTAAATAAAACCAGGGTGCTGTTCGAAAAATGAACAGCACCCTGGTTTTATTTAGGAAAAAATGTTTCTTAATATAAAAGAATTTTCGTCATAAAAAAATGGATAAGATAATTATCCAATCCATTTTAGAAGCTATATGTATTTTTTGTTTTTCCTGCATAAAGGGTTACAAAAATACTTGTAATACTTAAAATCGTTCCGATGATTGCTGTAATCGTAACGGCCGCACCCGTCGATGCAAAAAAGCTTCCCAAAATAAGCCCGGTAAAAGAAATGGCAATCAAGGCTTGATAAATTGCTGAAATAGTTCTTACCACCACATGATGGAAGAATGATAAAAGAAGGGGCGGTAAAAATAACACGACGACCATCCCTATGGAAATAAATAAACCGCCAAGATCATCATAGGAAATGGTATTGGGACCTGTCGGCTGCCGCGCAGCTAATAAAATACAGACGATTGCACTCAATAATGTCAGAGCAATCATCAAAATCTTTTTAGACATGGTAAAACTCCTTTCTCTGTTTTAATATAACATATTTTTTAAAAAATTCGATGGTTCAGCCTCGGTTGATTTTTGTTAAATAATGGAAAATCTTAGCAGAGAAAATAATTATTAAAACGCATTGCCCAGCAGGACTGCTATAAACCTTTATCCAGAAAAAATGTAAAAATCTTTCACCAAAAGGGATAAAAATGTAATGCAAAGGAAAGGTATCTATATATTCATTCAAATGATGACATATTAGGAGGAGATAAAAAATGGATCAGAACCTTTCTTACGGAGCGGATTATAAATATATTCCGGCCACGTCTGTGAACAGCGGTGCAGGTACAGAAGTTTTGTCAGACATCTATTGTCATACTATCCAAATTGTTAATATTTGTTTCGTGCAAGATCCAGAAACAAAAAGCTTTGTGTTGATTGACGCGGGTATGCCGAAATCAGCGGATAAAATTATGGCTGTGACAGAGGAACGCTTCGGCAAGAACAGCAGGCCAAAAGCAATTATTTTAACACATGGTCATTTTGATCATGTAGGGGGACTGGTTAATTTAGTGAAGCATTGGAATGTCCCTGTCTACGCCCATAAGCTGGAGCTTCCATTCCTGACTGGAAAAAAGAGTTATCCCGAGCCGGATCCGAGTGTGGAGGGCGGGCTGGTTGCTAAAGCTTCTTCCATGTTTCCTAATGAGCCCATTGACATTGGAAGCAGTATAGCGGAGCTTCCGGCTGATGGAAGTGTGCCGGAGATGCCTGGCTGGAAATGGATACACACCCCAGGACACTCTCCGGGACATATTTCCTTATATAGAGAATCCGATCGAATACTGATTGCTGGAGATGCTTTTATTACTGTGAAACAGGATTCCTTATATAAAGTAATGGTACAGGACAGAGAAATACACGGACCGCCGAGATATTTTACAACAGATTGGGAAGCAGCAAAGAAATCGGTTCAAACGCTGGAAGCCTTAAAACCAGCAATAGCAATAACGGGGCACGGAGAACCGATGTACGAGGAGGAACTGTCTGAAGGACTGAAGAAATTAGTAAAAACATTTGATCAGACAGCTGTTCCTGATTTCGGGAGATATGTGGACGATGAACAGTAATAGCGCAGAGGGCTAATTAGAGAATGAAATACGGTTATTAAAAAAAGGTTGCTGGATTATATAATTCAGCAATCTTTTTATATGATCACGCCATCTTTCTGGCTGAACAAAAAGCAGTATAGCTCGAATTTGAAAATATACAACAGTGTCGTTATAATAAAATAAACGACACTGTTGTATATTTTAATGATTGTAACCGAGGTGATTCGATGCCTAAAGTAAGTGAGGCTTATAAGGAAGAAAAGATAAGGAACTTGGTTCAAGCTGCGAAAAAGGTCTTTATCAAGAAAGGTTATGTGCAAACATCGATGCAGGATATCATGGATGAAGCAGGTATATCAAGGGGAGCAATGTACCGTTATTTTAATAATCTGGAGCATGTTTTTTTGGAAGTGTTGAGAGAAGACGACCAAAAAGATGTGGCGTTTTTTGAAGTCTCAAATGACGAACAGATTTGGCCGCAGATTCAGCGATGGCTGGAAATGCAGCAGCAGGTTATTGAAAATATCAATCAGTCTTTGCTTCAGGCAAAAGCCGAATTCTTTTTAACCTCGCAACAGCATAAAGATGATTTTTCTTATGTATCCCAGCGTTACGATGAAATAACAGAAGCGATAGAAGAAGTACTGATGCTTGGCGAACAAAAGAAAGAATTTCAGCTGCAGCAGTCACCAGAGCGAATTTCCAGATATATGATTTCTTTTTTGAATGGACTGATGCTCGATACTTTTCAGCTGGGGATGAAACAAACAAAAGTACAGGAACAATTATCCATTCTGTGCTTTACTTTGGAAAAATTACTATATAAGGAGTGATTGCATGTTATTTGAATCTGCAAGGCTTAGATTGAGAAAGATGACCAAAGAGGATACAGAGCTTTATCATAAATGGAGAAATGATGTAGAGGTCATGCATTCAACCAGTCCTGCTTTAGATGTATATCCAATAAAAGCTACCGAGGATTTTGTAGAGTATGCTATTTTAAAATCGGACACGTCAAAAGGGTATATGATGGTTGATAAGCAAAAGGATACGGCTATTGGGATTGTCTCTCTCATTCACATGGATCATAAAAACCGGAACGCAGAATGTATTATTGATATTGGTGAGAAAGCATATTGGGGAAAGGGCTACGGGGCAGAAGGGATGGAATTGCTGCTTGATTATGCTTTTCTTGAACTGAATCTGCACCGGATATCCTTACGGGTGTTTTCCTTTAATCAGCGGGCAATTCATCTATATAAGAAGCTTGGTTTTGAATTGGAAGGGAAAAGCAGAGAGGCTCTATTTCGGGACGGGAAGTGGTACGATATGATTCATATGGGAATTTTGCAAAGAGAGTATTTTGAGAGAAAAAAGATAGTGTAGCCGTTCGTTAAAAAATCAGGAGCGAGAAACTGGAAGTCTGCTCCTGGTTTTTAATTGTTTTTATAATTGAGGCGGCTGCTCAACTGGCTGGTAGATAGAAGCTATCGTCTGAATAGCATAATCCGGTGCGGCCATTAATGGGTAATAGCCTTTTTTTGTCATATACTGCCAAACCTCGTAAGCATGGTGATTGCTGTTCAAAAAGGCATGTTCCAAAAACGTTCTTAAATCCGGGTTAGCGCATTCTACAGAAGCATTACCATAATTTTTTGCAGAACTCTTCTGATTAAGCAGATAAGCTGTAGCAATTTCACGGTCGGTATGCTGCTGTACTTCTGTTCGCGGCGTTGCAGCAGGAAATTCTGAAATGGGAGCCTGCGTGTAGGATGCTAACATCGGATTTATTTGAGCAGGCTGAAATTTTGTAATATCCGGTGTTGTTTCGCTTTGAACAAATTCTACTTTTAGATTATAGTCTTGTACATGTAACGGGAAGTGCCTTTGTAATAATTCCTTCAATTCAGGGTCTTGGGCTTGATTAATAAAGCCTGCCATGCAAGATATTGTATTATAACACCCTGCAATCAGCTCGCTTAGCTCATGTAATTCATGAGAGGCTAACTTCATGGGAATCACTCCTTATTATTTTCCTATTTCTCTTATGCTTTGCCGTTAGACTTAATTTATACTTTCAGGCGTTGACGGGAAAAACTTGCAAAAATGATAAGGCCGACATAGTTTTTTATTTGTTTTTGTCTTTTTTAGCATAAAATTCTTCACTTACTTCTGTTTGCAAGCTATCCGAATTAATGTGGTTCTCCTCTCCATCTACATGATCAAACACAAAATTACGCAAATATCGATGATAAAAAAGTTCACTTATTGTAATTAGAAAAGCAGCTATTAATGCCGCTCCATCCACAGAAAGTGCATTGTCATACAGTAAAGCGCCAATTCCCCAGATGCCGATATAAGCAAGTGCAAAATCACCTACTGCAGCTGCTATGCTCCCTATTCTGGGAAGAATCAGCATATCACCTGCAAATGCAACGGCAGTTAAAATCAAACTGGTTATCATCAAGCTGCTGAAAGAAATTTGAAAAAGCAAACCTAAAGTGACCCATAATATTCCTGTTGTCAGAACTAATTTAATGAAGAATGCTAAAACGTATTTCATCTAATCACCTTCCTTTCCATTTTTATTATCAGAGTCTCATTCATCAGAAAAAATCTCCTGCTCAATGAAGTTCGCCTTTATTAATAACTGTATTTTGCTCTCTAATCCTAGTGTTTATGCAGTAACTCGGTATATTTCATAACAAGTACAGCTTATTTGTCTCAGTCAAAGTGTTTCTTTTATTGTGATTCAGTTGGTTTAGAATTCGCTCGAACGTGGTATATTAAACCAATTCATTTTGTACGCTGTCATTTTTGGCGGAATTTTCTTAACTTTGATGCGTCATTTTTTGATTTTTTAGTACCCCTTCTTTTACAATTATCGACTTGCTGATTATCGGAATATTAATTTTGTTGGAATTGAAAACTATAGACCGGCAGACTCCTGCTATATAACGGTTTTGATTATGTGAATGATTCGATATCGGTTTTCGTGCGTGTGCTTTCATCAAGGTCATCTTATGGTCAGTGCATCAACTGGATAAATTCTCCTGTATTACTTTTTTCTGCGAATAAAGTGTAAGAAGGGATTTGAAAAACGACAATGCTATAAAAATTGATATAATAGATTAGAAAGTCTTGAAAAATAGCAGGAGTAATCGACATAAATTTTATAAAATTACAATACATTACATTTGAAAGTCAGTTTAGTCACGCAGATTACAAATAGAATAAAAAAAAGGATTTTTCCTAGTAACACTTATTTTTTTTGTTAAAATGTCTAACGTGTTGTCAAAGTGTGTCTAAACATGACAGCTGATGATTGCGAAATGAAATTCTGCGATTTTCATGATTTGATGAATGATAAAGGAAGGGTATAGTTATGTTATTGATTCCAATTGTGCTCGTTATTGTACTGGTTATCGGTATCATGGAGTGGAATTCGCATAAAAAGCATGTGAATGCTTTGCCGATTCGGGTGAATGTGAATGGAATCCGTGGGAAATCAACAGTAACGCGGCTGATTACAGGTATTATTAAAGAAGCGGGGTATAAGACCATCGGGAAAACGACTGGTACTTCAGCAAGGATGATTTACTGGAATACGCCGGAGGAAGAGCCTATTGTCCGACGTCCTGAGGGTCCGAATATCCGTGAACAGAAAATCGTTGTGAAAAAAGCAGCCGATTTGGGCGCCGAGGCGTTGGTAAGTGAGTGTATGGCGGTTAACCCGGATTATCAAATTGTTTTTCAGGAGAAGCTGCTCCAAGCGAATATTGGTGTAATTGTTAATGTGCTGGAAGACCATATGGACGTGATGGGACCGACATTAGATGAGATTGCCGAAGCCTTTACAGCGACGATTCCGCATAATGGGCATTTAATTATCTCTGAAGGTCCTTATGTAGAGTATTTTAAACAAGAAGCAGCGAAAAGAAACACGAAAGTGATTGTGGCCGATAACAGCAAAATTCCGGATGCATATTTACGCAAATTCGATTATATGATTTTCCCGGAAAATGCTTCGCTCGCTTTAGCAGTTGCGGAAGCATTGGATATTGATGAAGAAACAGCATTTCGCGGAATGCTTAAGGCGCAGCCGGATCCGGGCGCGATGTGGATTAAGCAGGTGAGCCATGAAGGTTCCGAAACTTATTTCGTTAACGGTTTTGCGGCCAATGACTCTGTTTCTACCATTAACATTTGGAAGAATGTAGCGTCATTAGGGTATCCGGCGAAGAACCCGATTATCGTAATGAACTGCCGGGCAGACCGTGTGGACCGGACCATTCAATTTGTGGATGATGTATTGCCGCACCTGCCGATGCATGTGCTTGTATTGATTGGGGAGAAGGCCGACCCGATTAAGAATGCTGTGAAATCTGGCAAACTGGAAGTTAATCAAGTAATGGATCTTCAAGGGAAATCAACGGATGAAATCTATGAAACATTAATCGAGATATCTTCAGATAATATGATTTATGGAATAGGGAATATCCACGGTGCTGCCGAACCATTAGTTGAAAAATTCCATGCCGGCACAGAAACAGAGAAATAGGAGGATCATAGAATGTTTGGCTCAGATTTATATATTGCACTCGTGCTTGGAGTTATTCTAAGCTTACTTTTTTCAGAGAAAACCGGCATTGTCCCGGCTGGACTGGTTGTGCCTGGATATTTAGCACTGGTTTTTGACCAGCCTATCTTTATTGCCGTTATTTTTGGTATCAGTCTTTTAACATATGTTATTGTGACATACGGACTTTCACGCATTGTCCTGCTCTATGGACGCAGAAAATTTGCTGCTATGTTATCCGTAGGGATTGTGTTGAAGCTGCTCCTCGATTATACCTATCCGGTGCTCCCGTTTGAAATATTGGAGTTTAGAGGGATTGGGGTTATTGTACCCGGTCTTATCGCCAATACCATTCAAAAACAAGGAGCCATTATTACTATCGGAAGTTCGCTTCTATTAGGTGGACTTACTTTTGTTATTTTAAGCGTTTATTACATCATATAGGAAGGGTTAATATGTCTAAAAAATTAACATATCAAGAAAAAATATTACGGATGGGGAAACGTCATAAAAAATCTGCCGGTAAACATGTAGCCATCGGTTTAGCTATTGTTGTTGTCTTCATTATCGGACATAAAATCTTCTTTTCACCAGATGTAGCACAGGTTGACAGCAGAGATGATTCAGAGCTGACAGCTACTTTTGTCGGTGACATCATGTTTGGCCGTCACGTGGAAGATGTGACAGAGAGATACGGAGTAACCTATCCATTTGAAAAAGTGAAGCCTTTCTTTGACAATGCGGATTATGTGTCTGGTAATTTTGAGAATCCGATTTTATTGCAAGATGAAGATAATTATGAGCAAATAGATAAACGAATTCATCTACATACGGGTGAAGAGGCAGCTCAAGCTTTAGCAGAAATGAATTTTACCATGCTCAATCTGGCTAATAACCATATGATGGATTATGGCGCAGAAGGACTGACTGATACGATTTCGGCACTTGATAGTGCAGGTTTAGCCCATGTTGGTGCCGGGGAAAATGTAGAAGAAGCAACTGCTGTTGATTATCAGGACGTGAATGGAATAAGAATTGCAACACTTGGTTATACAGATGCGCTTGTAGAGGGCTTCTCAGCGCTCGGTTACCGGGCAGGCGTAGCCCGTTCGTTGCCGGATAATATTTTCCCAATGATTGAAGAAGCGAAGCAGGAAGCAGACCTTGTTTTTGTGAACATGCATTGGGGGGTTGAATATGATAATCAGCCGCACCCGAGACAGACCGAGTTAGCAAGGGCAATGATTGATGCCGGCGCAGATGCTATTATTGGACATCACTCGCACGTGTTATCAGAAGTGGAAAAATATAAAGATGGTGTTATTTTTTACGGGCTTGGCAACTTTGTTTTTGACCAGGGCTGGTCCAGGACAAAGGATAGTGCGATTGTACAGTATGATCTATTAAGCGACGGGACAGGCAGGTTTGAGATTACGCCGCTGCGTATAGATGGAGCACAGCCTTATGTAACAGAAAACAAATACAATCAAATGAAAATTCATATGCAATTAATGAATAATCAGCCGGAAGAGAATTTTGAAAAAGAAGATGGGAAGCTGATTCTGGAAGTGGATCATTCTGATGTTTTAGAAGGAAGGAGTTTTGATAATGGGCAATAAAAAACTTATGATTATACTGGGAGTTATTGTCGTAGCAGGGCTGGTATTTGTTTATGCTCAGCAAGGAATGTTTGAATCGGATACGACAACGACTGATTATGGTGTCGAACAATCGGAGACAATCAATTCGTCAGAAGGATATGGTGTGAGCGCTTCGCATCCATTAGCAGTAGAAGCAGGGAATAAAGTATTGGAAGAAGGCGGGAACGCAGCAGATGCGGCAGTAGTCGTTTCCTACGTGCTTGGCGTTGTAGAGCCCTATGGTTCAGGCATCGGCGGCGGCGGAGAGATGCTGGTCTACCCGCATGATGCAGAGGAGCCTACCGTTTATGAGTACCGTGAAACGGCACCAGAATCAGGTGTAGAACCGGAAACCTTTGCTATTCCAGGTTTAGTAAGGGGGATGGAGGATCTCAATAAGGATTTAGGTACGATGGACATGCAGGACTTGATCCAGCCGGCAATTGACTATGCGGAGGAAGGATTTCAAGTTGACGGCCATTTGGTAGACAGGCTTAGTAAAGGCTCTTACCGGATGAATGTTCCAGAGCTGGAACAATTTTTCCCGGATAATGACATATTAGAAGCAGGCGATACATTGGTACAGCCTGAATTAGCGGAAACATTACAGCAAATTCAGGAAGGCGGAGCAGATGCTTTTTATAATGGACCAATTGCAGATCAAATCTTAGAACATGAGGAAACATTAACAGCAGAAGATTTAAGCAGTTATACTGCAGAAACAACCGAAGCTGCGCATGGCACCTTTGCCGGATATGATGTATATTCTGCGCCGCCTCCGTTAGCAGGGGTTACATTGATTCAGTCTCTGCAAATGGCAGAGCAGTTAAATATCGGGTCGACGGAGAATAATCAAAGAGATTATATGCATCTGATTGGAGAAATTTCCAAACGGTCCTATGATGACCGTGTTGAAAATGTGGGGGACAGATTCTTTACGGACGCCATGTCTGCTGATGAACTGACATCACCTGAGCATACACAGCAGATGGCCGACACGATTTCACTCGATGAATTATCCGAGGACTATGAAGTGAATGATTCGGTATCCGATGAAGAAGACCACGATAATACGACACATTTTGTCATTGTCGATCGAGATGGTACAATGGTATCAGCAACGCATACCTTAGGGAATTTCTTTGGCTCCGGTGACGATGTAGGCGGGTTTTTCATGAATAATCAAATGGAAAACTTCAGTCAAAGGGATGAATCATTAAATAGTATTGAGCCAGGAAAAACACCAAGAAGCTTCACGAGTCCAACCATTTTGACAAATGGTGACCGGATGATTGGTATTGGCTCGCCAGGCGGTAAAAGGATACCGATGGTAATGACACAAGTGCTCGTAAAATATTTGATGTTTGATGAAACACTTGAAGATGCCGTCGAGGATGATAGATTCTATATTGAAGATAATGATATTTTCACAGAAGGCGAGTTAGATACCGATATTCAATCAGGTCTGAGGGCCCGAGGCTATGAAATCTACAATCAAACGGAACACGATTTTTATGGAGGAATTCAGGCACTTGTTATCGATGATGAATCTAATTCTATTTATGGTGTGGCAGATAACCGGAGAAACGGTATAGTGCAAGTCAATGATTAATCTAACAGGAGGAAGGTAAAGTGAAGAAAATAATAACTGGCATTACGCCAATTTTGCTGCTTGTTCTTGCTTTAACATTCATGACCAATTACAAACAATGGGACGACCTGTCTGACACAGAACGATATCAAATTCGAAATTATGTTGCGGATGCTGAAGCGGCAGATTCCGAGTCTGCTGATGCTCCGGAAGAAGAACAGGCTGAAAATAACGTTGCCAACGCAAATAATGACGAAAATGATGAAGAGCAAAATGAAGAAGAACAAGATGATGAGCAAAATGAAGATAACAATACGGACACTTCTGAAGCTGAGGAATAAAATGATAGAAAAAGAGGTTCATATATTGAACCTCTTTTTTATATGCGCAATGAGTAATTCATCATATTCGTTTTATGTATTTTAAAAGTGAGGTTTATTCGGGCAATCAGAAGGTGGGTGTTAATAAATTATATCTTTTTTTCTTTAAAAGGATATTCAGAGAGTGTTAACTTATATTTACCATCAGAAAGCAGTTTTTCGCCTTTTCGGAAAGAATAAATATAAAAGGAAATGTATAGATATACATTTATTGTGTTTTATAGTATGATAGAAAATATTTTCTTTTTGGGAGGAACGAATGATATGGCATTATTTTTTACATATGTGATAGCAGGACTTGCTATTGCAATGCCAGTGGGAGCGATTACCGTTGAAATGATAAAGCAGGGGCTTAAAAATGGGTTTATGCATGGCTGGGCTGTGGGGTTAGGCGGAATGACAATCGATTTTGTTTTGATTGCTGCGCTTTATTTAGGTTTAGCATCTATTCTGCAATTACCTTTTATACAAATCCCTATGTGGCTGATTGGCGCAGTCTTTTTATTTCTGATTGGTTATGAATCGATTAAAAATGCTGATAATGATATTACATTGGCAGGGGAAAAACCGGCTAAATCCATACGCTCCTCCTACCGAAATGGATTCCTTGTGGCTATTTCGCCAGGAAACGTTGTATTTTGGCTGAGTGTTTTTGGAGCTGTTTTAAGTAACACATATAATCCAGAGCAGCCATCCAATTTCTTACTTATTGCTGCTGGGATTTTAACAGGAATTTTACTGCATGATATCGGTTTGCTGGCGATTGTAGCTACAACGCGGAAAGTAATGAACCGGGCAATGATCAAAGGATTTTCTATTATTGCCGGTATCGTACTAATTGGTTTTTCCGGGTATTTTGTTTATGAATTTTTTAAGGTTATAACCGATAGGATTTAAGTCAGCGGCTGACCTAATTAAACTATATAGATAGCGGAATTATTGTACTTAAAGCTGAATTGCATCGTAAAGAAAGTCATTTTTGATTCACAGGCTTTCTTTTTTTAAGAATAGGAAAGTATATAAAAATGCTGAATATAGCCGCTCCAACGGGGTTCATGGGGGTGAGTAAAAATATATTCCACTTTCCATGGACCCCGAGATCATCTCCTTTAAAGAAGACTTGCCGACAGGCGCAGACAGAAGCATAGTCGCACTTATGCCCCGAGGGTATAAAAAGAAGTACGCTCTTTTCTGCGGGGTCTTCCCCCTGGGATAGCGATTACTCGCCCATCAAAACCGTCTCTAGAATTAGCTTCAATTTTTTGTAAGAAATCAAATGATACATATTTCTTCTTAGATGGAAGCGGAGGGAAGTCGACTCCTGCGGGAAAAGCAACAGGTGAAGATCCCGCAGAAAGGGCTTTTCTTTCGAGGAGGCTAAGCCGTTGCCCACGGAAAGCCACTTCCCGGAGCGGACATCTCTTCGGCGAGAACACAGATGTTTTAAAGACCAAGCAGTATTCTCGGTTTTTCTTAGGATTTCAAAATTACAGGTCTGCCAATTGTATAAAAACGCTTATAACAATAGTTATCTTATGACATTGCATGTGGCTTGCAGATTAATCCTTTGAATCAAGTATTATCCAGACAGTCAGATACGAGAGAAACCCTATAATAAGACTGCCTCCCAGCATGCCGATAACCATGGTTTGAAAGGTTTTGATATCTGTAACGAACAAACCGACTCCGAAGCACAGAAAAAGAAGAACAATCCATAAGGAGATCAGCATTTTAAAGGTAATCAGACTGGCTTTTTTGGAGATTAACTCCTCCCGTTCATCTTGCGTGCTGAATTCTCCTTTTCGAGTGCTATAGCCTTCATTATGCTTTTTCTTCCCGTACCAAAATCGGGCAATGCCAAAAATAACTAGCCAGCCTAAAAATAAAAACCAAAAAATGCCGAATTCAAAGGAAAAAGAAAAAGGGCCTTTATTTACAGTAGCAGTTAGAACCGTTTGTATCATTCCCAAGGTCAGGAGCAATATCATAATGATATTCCCCGTTTGTTCAAATATAATTTTCTTCATAGCAGGATCACTCCTCATCTAAATAAAAAATAACGTTAATATCTGTTTCCAGTACTTTTGCTATCTGTAATGCCAACAATAAAGAAGGCGTATAATTGCCCTTTTCCAAAGAAACAATCGTTTTTCTGGATACATTGACCTTATTTGCCAACGCTTCCTGTGTCATCTTTTTTTGCTTTCTAAATGTCTGCACCTTATTGATAACGATCATGACATCTCTCTTCTCTTTAGTGATGTGAAGTTGACTTCTCATTTTATGTTATCAAAAGAAAAATGAGAAGTCAACTTCACATTTTTAATGTGTCTTTATTGCAATAAAACAGCTTATTTGTTCGTGCTGATATAGTTTTACTTTATGTATCGATTTTCTATCTTTTAAGAGGGAGTTCAAAATTCTAGCAAATGACAGGATGCTTGATCTTCTTGCCTCGTATAGAGTACTTTTTTTATAAACATTTTAATTGCAAGGTTAGACAAAACGAAGATGATTTGATATTGTCATAAAAGTGACAATCAAATAGGTGTACGACTGCAAAAAATAATGTATATTGGTACTGTATTTAAATTTTTGTTACAAAGTTACTTTTTGTAATTTCAGGCTGAGCAAAATGACATTTTTATGTTATATTTACCTAGATAGGAGAGATGTTTATATGAAAAAATCGCCATTAAAAGTAATCGTAACGATAACATTAATTGTTGTTGCGCTGTTGGTGTTACTGGTTGTGCTCGTAAACCGGGACTCAGAATCTTTTGGAAGGGAATTTGATGAAGCACCTTCCACAGAAGGACAGCCAATCTATGGAGACTCAGACGCTCCAGTAACTGTCGTCGAATTTGGAGATTATAAATGCCCTGGGTGTAAAGCATGGGACGAAACTATTTTTCCACAATTGGAAGCGGACTATATAGATAATGGAGACGTGCAATTTTCATATGTCAATATATTGTTCCATGGAGAAGAGTCACGATTAGCTTCATTAGCTGCAGAAGCTGTCTATGTGCAGAACCCTGATGCGTATTGGGATTTCCATCATGCTCTGTTTGATGACCAGCCAGAAAATCAGCAAGCCACATGGGTAACCAACGATAAAATAGAGGAAATTGCTGATGGGGTTGAGGGAATTGATACGGAAGCATTAATGGAAGATATTGAAGAGGCGTTGGCGGAGGATGTAGAAAATAATCCACTTATGGATGAACTTGTAATAGATGATAATTTAAGAAATCAGTATGAAGTGGAATCAACGCCGACGATTATGGTTAATAATGTTAAGATAGAGGATGACGATACGTTTGATTACGAGGTTATCCAAGCAGCTATTGACGAAGCGTTAGGTGAATAAGATGAATAAACTGGATATGAGACAGCTATATATGTATTTTGCCTGGGTCGTTTCTTTAGTAGCCACCTTAGGAAGTCTTTATTTTAGTGAAATAAAAGGGTTTATACCGTGTGAATTATGCTGGTATCAGCGGATTGCAATGTATCCTTTGGCATTTATCCTTGGAGTAGCTACGTTCAAGCAGGAATTTACAATCAAAAAGTATGTACTGCCCATTGCCATTATCGGCTGGTGTATTTCGCTGTATCATTATCTTCAGCAAAAAGTACCGGGGTTTGCCCCGTTAAAGCCATGTGTTGGCGGTGTGCCTTGTAATGCAGAATATATTAATTGGTTCGGTTTTATGACGATACCATTTTTAGCTTTCACTGCTTTCACTCTAATTATTATTTTTATGCTGCTTATGAAATCGAATAAAAAGTAAGAAACAGCCGCCGGAAAATTTTTCGGCGGCTGTTTTATGTGAAAAAGCGCAATATCATACAAGAAAATACAGAGATGATTTGTTAGTTTAGAAGAAGGTAAAGAGGTGCAAGGAGGGAGCAGTGAGCATGGCAGATGAAACGCGAACGATTTATTTAGATCCGGATTTAGAAGCGGAAGCATATCGTTTTAAAGGAATCACCACAAAAGTTTCCGGCGCATTTTCATGATTACTATGTAATTGGCTTTATCGAGGAGGGAGAGCGGGAGTTAATCTGCCAGGGAGAAGAATATGTTATTCAGCCGGGCGATGTACTTATTTTCAACCCGTACGATACCCACAGCTGTGAGCAGGTAGATGGAGGAACATTGGATTACCGCTGTATTAATGTAAAAGCGGAAGTGATGAAGAAAGCTGTGTTTGAAATGAAGGGAGAGGAGGTTCTTCCACGTTTTAAAGAAAATGTTTTGTATAAGAATGAAGTAGCATCTGCTTTAAAAGACCTTCATCTAAAAATGACGGAGGGAGAGGATGCATTCCCAAAAGAAGAGCTGTTTCTCTATTTAGTGGAAGAGCTTATTGAGATAAATTCAGATCTGGCAATCCCGCAAAAAGAAGTGGAATCCTCCCAAAAGGTGCAGGAAATCAGCAATTATTTAGAAAAGCATTATGCTGAAAAAATTTCATTACAAGCGTTAAGCGGTTTAACAGGATGGAGTAAATATTATTTATTGCGGTCCTTTACCAGACAAAAGGGAATTTCTCCTTACAGCTATTTGGAAACAATTCGGGTGAATCATGCAAAAAGGCTGTTAGAACAAGGAGTGAAGCCGATTGAAGTAGCTTTCCTGACGGGGTTCAGTGATCAAAGCCATTTGACCAGGTTTTTTAAGAGCATGATTGGATTAACACCGAAGCAATATATGAAGATTTTTGAACGGAACGGAGAGATATAATGCATTCGATGGAAACGAAATGTGTACTTGTTATCGATGAAAATCTGCCTTTAGGATTAATTGCCAATACGGCAGCTATTCTCGGGGTCACACTTGGAAAGGAAGCCCCTGAAATGGCAGGGGAGAATGTAACGGATTTATCTGGTGTGGAGCATGCAGGAATTGTAAAAACACCTATTCCTATTTTAAAGGGAAATGCCGGACTGCTTCATGAATTAAGAGATAAAACAATGACAGAGACGTTTGCTGACCTGACTGTTGTTGATTTTTCCAATGCAGCGCAAAGCTGTAAAACGTATGTGGAATACATAGCAAAGCTTCAGGAGAAATCGAAATCAGATTATCTGTATTATGGACTGGGGATCTATGGAGAAAAGAAAAAAGTGAATCAATTAACAGGCAGTCTTGCGTTACTAAGATAGCTGAAAGGAACATGTGGGATGGATAATTTACTGGCATATATCCTGATGGCGTTGATAATGTCCATGCTGCCGGGGACTGATACGGTATTGGTGATGAAAAATACCTTCCGTTATGGTGCAAAGGCTGGCTGTGCTACCATACTCGGGATAGCATTTGGACTCACCTTCTGGACCATGATTGCTGTCTTTGGACTGTCTGTTGTGATTGCCCAGTCAGTTTTTCTTTTCAATATCATTAAATATCTTGGAGCTGCTTATCTCATTTACTTGGGTATCCGTGCTTTCTTTTCAAGAGATACTTTCTCTATGGAAGCTGTATCAGAGAAAAATGATAATAGGAAAACAGCAAAACCTTATTATAAAGATTCTTTTTTTCAGGGGGCCATCAGTAATATATTGAATCCGAAAACGGTTGTAGTATACATCACTTTTATGCCGCAATTTATAGATATAAGCGGGAACGTCAATCAGCAGCTGATTTTTCTTGGATGTATCTTAACGCTGATAGCGTCAGGCTGGTTTTTTATGCTGGTTTATTTTTTAGATACGATGAAGCGTTGGCTGAAAAAGCCTGGATTTCAAAAGGTTTTTCAAAAATGTGCCGGGCTGCTATTAATGGGTTTTGGCGTAAAGCTGGTTATTTAGAACTTTTTCTGCAGAAAGAGAGATTTTCCTTTGATAGACTTCCAGATTTTAATGTGTTTGCGATTTCATCTCCAAAAAATAGAAATGCTTGATATATACAAAACAAAAGATTTAAAATATTTGGGGACAGAAATGAATTTATCCTGTCGAATATGTTATGATGGAATATAATCCAGACACGAGATTGGATATTGGACAGAAATGGTAAAGGAGTCAAAGGAGAATGACAGAAAAAGAATTAGAAATTTTGAGAATTATAGAAGAAGATGCGCGAATTGATTACAATACATTAGCGAAAATGACAAATATAAGTGAAGAAGAAATTCAAACGATTTTAAAAAAATTAGAGAAAATGAAGGTTATCTTAAACTATTCTGCAGTGGTGGATTGGAGCAAGGTGCCACAGGCTGAACAGGTAACAGCGATGATCGATGTGAAGGTAACTCCAAAACGCGGCGTGGGATTTGATGAGGTTGCAGAGCGTATTTATCGCTTTTCTGAGGTGCAGGCCTTATACCTTATGTCCGGTGCATACGATCTTCAGGTAGTGATTGAAGGAAAGACGATGCAGGAGATTGCCCGCTTTGTTTCAGAAAAACTCTCATCCATCGATTCTGTGATTTCAACGACAACCCATTTTCAGTTGAAGAAGTATAAGCACGACGGAATTATTTTTGAAGAAGGCGAAGAAGATCGCAGAATTGTGGTGACACCATGAGTCAAGTAAGTGTAAAAACGAAAAATCGTTTATCATCACGTATCCAGGATATTAAGCCATCCGGCATCCGAAGATTTTTTGACTTAGCTTCTTCGATGGATAATATTATTTCTTTAGGTGTCGGAGAGCCTGATTTTACAACACCATGGAATATTCGTGAGGCAAGTATTTCATCGATGGAAAGGGGATTTACTGCTTATTCAGCGAATGCCGGTGTACTTGAATTAAGACAGGAAATAACAAAATATATGGACCAGCGCTTTGAAGTGGATTATGATCCGGAAACAGAGGTGCTTGTAACTGTCGGGGCAAGTGAAGCAATCGATATTGGCTGCCGTGCTATTCTAGATCCGGGGGATGAAGTCATTATTGTCGAGCCTGGATTTGTATCCTATGCGCCGCTTGTATCCATGGCAGGAGGTGTGCCGGTTTCGGTAGGAACAAAAATAGAAGATGATTTTAAAGTCTCCGCGGAACAGATTCGGGCGGTGCTCACAGAAAAAACAAAGGCGTTAATGATCAGTTTCCCGAATAACCCTACTGGTGCAGTGATGTTAAAAGAAGATTTACAGGAAATAGCAACGTTAGCAGAAGAGCATGATTTGATTGTCTTTTCTGATGAGATTTATGCAGAATTAAGCTATGATCACAAGCATGTCAGCTTTGCGGCGCTGGATGGGATGAAGGAGAGAACGATTTTAATTTCCGGATTTTCTAAAGCTTTTGCAATGACAGGCTGGCGCTTAGGCTTTGTGATGGCACCACCTGATTTATTGGCGGCAATGCTGAAGCTGCATCAATACAGCTTAATGTGCGCACCGACAATGGCACAGTATGGAGCGTTAGAGGCTTTGAAGAGCGGGATGGACGATGTGGAAAGAATGACGCAGTCTTATAAACAGAGACGCGGATTTTTTGTAGAGTCTTTCGCAGAGATGGGCTTAGCCTGCCATATGCCTGGAGGCGCGTTTTATGCATTTCCGTCTATTAAAGCGACGGGATTATCCTCTGAAGAATTTGCGGAGAAATTATTATATGAAGAGCATGTTGCTGTGGTGCCGGGGGATATCTTTGGTGCTGGCGGAGAGGGGCACATCCGTTGCTCCTATGCGACTTCGATGGAAAACCTGCAGGAAGCTACGAAGCGAATGAATCGTTTTGTTAGTAAATATTTGTAATCAAAAACCCGCGTATTGTTTTTCATTTAAAACAATACGCGGGTTTTTATCTTTAAAGGATTAAGCAAAGATATTGCTGATTTTTTGAATATCATCTTCAGATAATGAAATCTCAGCAGCTCTTTTGTTGCTTAACACCTGTTCTGGGCGTTTTGCGCCAGGAATAATCACATCAACTGAGTCTTGAGAGAAATACCAGGCCAGAACAATATGAGCAACCTCTTCTCCGTATTTATCCGCAATTTTTCTTACCTGATTTACTTTTTCCAGGTTATCTAAGAACTGCTGCCCTTGGAAATTTGGTTTTTCTGCCCGTAAATCAGAAAAAGTGGTGTTCTTATCATATTTTCCAGCTAATAAACCAGATTCCAATGGGAAGTAAGGAATAAATGTGATGTTATTTTCCGCAGTATAAGGGAAAAAGTCTTTTTCAGCATCACGATTTAACAGGTTATATTCTGCCTGCAACACGTCTACATAACCGTCCTGGTTTGCGTCCTTCAATTGCTCTGGCGTAAAATTGGAAACACCGATGGAGCGGATTTTTCCTTGATCTTTTAACTCTTTTAAAGCACCGACAGCTTCTGCTTTCGGCGTGTCTTCATCAGGGAAATGGATATAAAACAAATCAATATAATCTGTCTGTGTACGCTTCAACGCGTCGTCAACAGATTGCTTTAAAAATGCCGGTGAATTGTCCATTACCGTATCGTTGCCGACAAATTTATGCGCTGCCTTCGTTGCCAGCACGATATTCTCACGCTTATATTCTTGAATAACCTCTCCAACTAATTCTTCCGAGCGCTTCGGTCCATAAATAAATGCTGTATCCAGCATATTAATCCCATTATCCAGTGCTGTGCGGACAACGTCTTTTCCTTGTTCTTCATCCAGCATATCCGGATAAATGTTATGGCCTCCTACTGCATTGGTTCCTAAGCCGATAGGATGTACAGAAACATCTGATTTACCTAAATTTACATGTTTAACCACTATAAAACTCCTTTTCCGATTGATTTACTCTATTATGAATATACCACAAAATAGGATAGTTAAACATAGATTAACAAATGGCTCTTCACCAAAATCTATGGGTGACATAGTAGATATAAAGTTGCTGTAAGCGACCACTACGGAAATACACTACGCTTTCCATGGGCCCCGAGCTCATCTCCTTTAAAGAAGACTTGCTGATTGGCAAGCCGACAGGCGCAGACAGAAGCATAGTCGCACTTATGCCCTGCGGGTAGAAAAAAAGAAGTACGCTTTTTTTCTGCGGGGTCTTCACCCTGGGACTGGGACTGCGATTACTCGCCCCGCCGAAGACCATGGCGCTTTCCCACGACGGACAGGACGTCCTAGTGTCGGTCGTTGGTCACAGGACGTGACCGTTCTTAGCCGACCAGGAGTCTCCGTGTATTTCCTCCGCTAGCTAGTTGCTTTTATCATATTTAATTATATTTTCCAACCATAGATTTCGGTGTTGATCCTAACAAATGTATCTTTTTTCTTTTACTCTTTAACAACTAATCCAATCAGAGAAGCAAATTGAATCGCTTGATAAGAGGAAACTTTACAGCCTTTTAAACTTTCTAATGAAACGGTCAATGTTTCAAAGCTGGAAGAGCTGATATCGATTCCTTTCAGCGTAGTCTGTTCAAAATTCGCTTCATTTAAATCGCAGCGGTTAAATTCAATTTTTTTGAATTTACAATTGTAGAAATCGACATTGGTTAATACGGATTCGTTAAATATAACCTTTTCGAGCTTGGCATTTCCAAAAGCAGCCAGATTTAAGGTGGAATCATCAAAGCGGACATTGCCGATGGATGACTCCGGGAATTCACAGCCGACTAATTTGCAATGAATAAACTCCACGCGGTGGATAGAAGATTTCGTCAAATTTACATTGGATAGATCACAATTTTCAAATCGGACATCTGTCAGCTCTATATTTTCAAAGTCTGTCTGATTGAATTGGCAATTTTTGATGACCGCATCATAAATCCGTACACGCTCCACCACTTCATTGGTAAACTCTGCTCCAGTGATTTCGCACATTTCCAGTAACGGATCCTCTTCGAAAAAAATATCGGTAAATCTTTTTTCAGTTAATACAGGAGAAATTTTTGGAATGTCTATTTTCATTTTATACCTTCTTTCCTTAGCCTCTTTTACATTATCGTTCTATTGTTGCATTTTTTCCATCATAACATATTTTTCTTTCACGATATTTGTAGAATGGTATACTAGACAGTAAGGAAATATAGACGAAAAAGGGGAGTCAGCATGGGGAGATCGGAAGCAGCAATTTTCACCAATATGTGCATGATTGAAAATGGAAAGGGACAGATTCTGGTTCAAGACAGACAAAATAAAAACTGGCCGGGAATCACTTTCCCCGGAGGGCATATTGAAAAAAAGGAGTCATTCCATGATGCAGTAGTCCGGGAGGTAGAGGAAGAGACAGGCCTACATATAAAACAACCAGTGCTGTGCGGAACGAAGCAATTCCAGACGAACCAGGATGAAAGGTATGTCGTTTTACTTTATAAAACAAATTCTTTTTCCGGTGAATTAAAGAGTTCGGATGAAGGAGAGGTTTTTTGGATTGATAAAGCTGCATTGCCGGATTATCCATTAGCGCCTGATTTTATGGAGATGTATAAGGTATTTGTAGATGAGAGGATTTCAGAGTTCTATTATAACCAGCGCAATGAAAAGAAAGAAGTTGTCTTATTTTAATTATATAGAGGGAGGAAGACAATATGGATATATGGGGAAAAGTTTTAGAAAAATTAAGCAGTGACTTATCTAAACCAAGTTTTGATACATGGCTGAAAAACACAACAGTGGAATGGGACGAAGATGAATTAACAGTATTTGCAGCGAATGAATTTACGATTGATTGGCTGGAGACTCAATATAGTGAACGGATTGGGGAGGCTGTAAAAGAAGTAACGGGAGAAGATTATATTATCTGCTTTGCAGTAGAGGAGAAGGATGCTGACTCTATTTTTTCTACTACCCGTTTAGAATCATTTTCATATGAAACGGACAGCATCAGCAGGTTAGAGGCAAAGATAGACCGTCTGGAGGAGAAAGTGCAGCGGCTGATCGATGTGAAACGCTTGGATGAAAGAGCTGCATTGCTGGAAGAAAAAATAAGTAAGCTGGAGCAGCAGATGAAGTGATGTTTAAAAAAATGCTCCTATAGCAAAAGTAATAACTTTGGTCTTATAAATTAAGAAAAATCTCAGTAATTTCTATTGCTGAGATTTTTCATGTGTATGCAGCAGATTATTTCATCTTTTCATATTGACCTTCACGTTACGTCATACTGTAAGTTAAAAATAAACTTTGAAAAGGTGTGATAAAATGAATATCAACATATTACGTTCGGATAAGATTTATAAGAAGGTCATAGCTAGTCCACCAGAAGAAAAAACAGAGTTGTATCGACGGGAGATGCTTGGTCCTTACAAGAAAAAGTGGGAAATACAGCAGATTCCATTCCATGCGGAGGAGGAAAATGGATTTGATGTGATGACAATAAATAATATGGCACATCTGTCACCGGAGATGATAACAACTGAAGTTGAATCAGACATGAAACAGATTTCCTCTGATGCGTTATGGGGTGAATTAAAGCAAACATTGGAACACTGCTTAAACCAATTTACACAGCATGAGATCCATTTACCTGTGTCTGAATATTTATTTACGATTTTGTTAGGCAGTCCGGACAGCAAAATCTTGCAGCTAAGTGAAGGATATAGTGGGGAAGGAGGGATTCCCGGCTATATTATTCTAAGCTTGCTTCCAAATGAGTATACGTTAAAAAGATTAAAACCTGCTTTAGCACATGAATGTAATCATAATGTCCGTTATCAATTTATTAAATGGGATGATAAAATTAATCTTGGGGAATTGATTGTCAGTGAAGGACTGGCAGAAAACTTTGCGACTTCTTTATATGGGGAAGATTTAATCGGACCTTGGGTCAGCAAAACAGATGCTGATACATTGAATCATATTATCAAACCGGTATTGAGAGAGCATTTAGAAATCACAGGATTACAGCAAATCATGGCGTATCTTTATGGAGATGAAGTTGCTAAATTACAGGGGTTACCGGTTGCTGGAGGAGTGCCACATAGTGCCGGGTATGCATGCGGTTATTATTTAGTGAAGTATTATCTGCAAAAAACAGGGAAATCCATTGTGGAAGCAACGACACTCCCGGCTCAGGGGATATTAAGCGAGGTGGAAGCATATTGGGATGAAGAAACCATACTACACCGTTAAAGATATGATTATCATTACAGGTGTAACGAAAAGAACACTGCATTATTATGATGAAATCCATTTATTAAAGCCTTATAGCTATTCAGATAAAGGCTACCGGCTGTATAACCAGGAGGATCTCAAAAAATTGCGGACCATTTTGCTGTTAAAGGAACTAGATTTGCCCTTGAAAGAAATAGCGGCGATTATACAGTTGCCAAAACAAGAGCAAAGGACGATTTTAGCCGGACATTATGAAGCGATGCAAATAAAAAAGCAAAACCTCGAGCGGACATTAGCCAATTTAAATGATTTTATTTCTGGAAAAGATATCTCTAACTTGGATATTTTTCAGGAAGGCAGCGTGCTGCCATTAAAAGAACAGTATCAAATGGAAGCTAAATATGTATATGGGGATACAGATAAGTATCAAGAATATGAAAAAAATATCAAACAAATTCCCGAAGAAGAAAGAGCTGCTGTATTTGAAGCTTTTGATCAGAATATGCAGGATGTATTCATGCAGTTTGCCAAGCTCTCAGAGGAATCACCTGCTTCTGAAAAAGTACAGCAAATCGTTCTAGAATGGAAAAGTTATCTCGAACAGTTTATGATAGGTGATACAGAAATCCTGCAATGTATTGCTTATACGTATAAGGAAGATAAAAGCTTTAAAGCATATATCAATCAATTCGGAAACGATACATTGAATGAATTTATTCATCAAGCTATTTTATACCATTGTGAAGATGAAAAGCTGTCACATAAAAATAGCAAATCAATACAGGATTGAAGCACCTAAATTCAGGGAAAAATCAATTAGAATATATAGTTAGATGGAGGTTATATCATGGCAAACACATTTAAAGCACTCGTCGTAGAAAAAGAAAATGAAAAGTTAAATTTGAATGTAAAAGAAATCGAACCTTCTGATTTGCCTGAGGGCGATGTTCTAGTCGATGTAAAGTACAGCGGGATCAACTATAAAGACGGGCTTGCTGCTCATCCAAATGGAAATATTGTAAAGGAATATCCGTTTATTCCGGGAATTGATTTAGCCGGTGAAGTAATTGATTCCAAGGATGAACGCTATAAAGCAGGCGATAAAGTTATTGTTACCAGCTACGAATTAGGTGTCTCCCATTTTGGCGGCTATAGTGAATATGCACGTGTTCCCGCAGAATGGGTTGTGCCTCTTCCAAAAGGGTTGAGCTTAAAAGAAAGCATGATATTAGGAACAGCCGGTTTTACAGCTGCTTTATCTGTCCAGCGATTAGAAGAGAATGGACTGAAGCCGGAAAATGGCCCTGTTCTTGTCACTGGAGCAACAGGCGGCGTCGGAAGTATTGCTATTTCCCTCTTGAAAAAGAAAGGGTATCAGGTAGCAGCCAGTACAGGAAAAACCGAGGAGGCTGCTTATCTGAAACAATTAGGTGCAGATGAAGTTATTAACAGAAAAGAAGTTTATAATGGAGAACTGAAAAAGATGGATAAGCAGAAATGGGCAGGAGCAATCGATGCAGCAGGCGGGAAGCCGTTAGCAGCATTATTGGCGCAAATTCAGTACCGGGGCAGTGTTGCCGTCAGCGGAATGGCAGCTGGTGTCAATGTACCGTCATCTGTTTTTCCATTTATTTTACGGGGTGTTTCCCTTCTTGGGATTGATTCGGTATATTGCCCGATGGCAGAACGGAAGCATATCTGGGAGCGTTTAGCCTCTGATTTAAAATTAGATAACCTTGAAGATATGGTATATAAGGAAGCTGGATTAGAGGAATTAACAGAGCTGCTGCCGTCTGTATTAGAAAGTAATCATTTGGGAAGAGTGCTCGTGAATTTAGGCGATTAATATATGTACCATGCAGAAGGAGGGCGTAGAAATGGCGTTCTCCTTCCTTTTTTGTTTAGTACTATTTTTTAAGACATGCTGAAGTAATGAAATAATTCCATTTAGCTGTTGAAAAGAAGTGTTTAGTACGTTAAAGTAACCAGTATAAGAAGATTATCTCAGTTAAAGTGCAGAATTACATGCCGTCTGTTTTAATTGATGAGTGGGTTCTGCCCATTTTTTTAAATCTTTTCCTAATGCATTTAGGGAAAGGTTTTTTTCGGGTGGTTATTTTGTTTAACTGAGATAATTCATTTATCGATACGATAGAGGTATATCTTTTTGAGGTATGATACTGTTTTTAAAGGATAAAAATAGGATAACCGTTCAAAATGAACTTCACACAACTAAATAAGAGGAGGAATATACGATGAAGAACTATGTATTTTTAATTGCCGGTACATTTTTCTTTGCTGCTTCCGTAGCAGTCTTTGCGATGCCGAATTCTTTAGCAGAGGGAGGCGTGCCGGGGCTGGCTCTGCTGATCTACCATGAAACAGATATATCGCCTGCCATGACGACATTTATTCTGAATGCAGTTATTCTTCTGATCGGCTTTCGTTACTTGCCAAAGGACATGATTATCAAATCGCTTGTGACCATCCCGCTATTTTCATTATTTATTTATATCCTCGAAGACCTGGCTACAGGTATACCAGACCCCCTTCTGGCAGCAATCTTTGCAGGCGTATTTACCGGTGTCGGCTTTGGACTTATTTTCCGTTCAGGGAGCACGACCGGAGGGACATCGACCATCGCCCGCATGTTAAACTATAAATTCGGCTGGGAATTGACAGGAACCAATTTTGTTTTGGATGCGTCTGTTGTCGTTGCCGGGATTTTTGTGATTGGACCCGTGTACACCATGTATACGGTGCTTGCACTATTTATTGGAAAAAGGGTAACGGACTATGTATTAGAAGGTTTTGAAGCAAAAAGAGTGGTGCATATTTTTTCCAATAAAACAAAAGAAGTGGAAAATGCATTGCAAACAAGTCTGGGTACGCATACGACCGTATTAAAAGCAGAGAAAAATGCAGATGGCGTCGAGGAAAATCTGATTTACGTCGCCATCCCGAAGCAGCGGTTATTCTACCTGAAAAAGCTGGTCAGCAGCATTGACGAAAATGCATTCACGGTTGTGCATACGGTGAAGGACGTGACCGGCGGCAGCTTTGCAGAAGCTCATCACCCTGGGCAGAAGACCTTCCGAAGCAAGAAACTGGAACGCCGCTATTATAAGAAGCAGGCGGATGAAGAGAGTTTTACATCGCCAGATAACAATACTGCTAATGAGAAAGCATAGCTATACGAAAAAAGTCTTTTCCGATTTTTAAGGGAAAGACTTTTTTCGTATAGAGATATTAATCTCTCTTTTCTCTAAAAAATTGCCAGTAAACAGAGTAAGGAATAATCACCCCGATCAAAAGAAAAAATTTATGAACAACAATATCCGCTTCTCCCCGCCAATTAAAATGAATTGGAATGGAATCAGGCAAAAATAGAATAATGCCAAACAAAATAACGAACATGATTAAAAATACAGTGATATCCTTTTTCATCATCATTCTCCTTATATAAATTTTATCGTGCAGGTCCGCTGATAAAAATACACAGCTAGACCGAGCAATAGAATGCAAAGTGCCAGATAAATCACAAACAACGGGAGCATCTGAAATAAAATAAGTACTAGCGGCACGATCATCAATGCCATCCCGGTAAATGCTGCTATCAAAACAGGCGGGCTTTGTTTAACAATATACATATCGTTTTTCCAGCTGAAATGTGGGTAGAAATAATTCAGCATCAATCCAAATGTCGTGATAAAAGCGGAATAGCTTACTGGAATAAGGATGGCCCAGATCAGCTGCTCTATCGTTGGAGATAAACGGATAATATAAGCTAGGATGCTAATAGCAAAACCAATAAAATGCAGGGAAAAGGTACAGGCTAATTTAGCATGAACCACCCTTTTTTGCTCAATGGGCAGTGTTTTTAAAATCCAAACTTTATTCCCTTCCATGGAGAGTGCAGCAGCTGCCGGATTACTGATTAACAGCATTGCTGCAACAACCATGGGAAATAGATTGGTAACGGTTTCTATAGAAACAGGAAGCGGAATAAACGTTGTTAATTTTTCAAATCCAAACAGAAGTAATGCCATACTAATAAAAACTAACAGCACGGTGCCTAATATCGAGTTCAGCAAGTAGTTGTAAGAGCTGAATAAAGCAGTTATTTCCTTTTTCCATAAAGCAACGAAGATACGTCGCTGTTTGATGGTTCGCGGTTTCATATAATTTGTGCTTTTTAAAGCAAGAAGGCGCAGGTTCAATCTGCGATAGTATCTGCTGCCGAAAAAGGTAAGCACTAAAAATAATAAACCGCTGATAAAGAGAAAAATTAGAATAAAAAAGCTGTCTGCCAAACTGTTAAATTGAAATAAGACGGAAGGCAGATACATAGTTGTCATCTGACTATATACAGCAGTTCCGATATCTTGCATGCTATCTGTTTGGTTAGATTGCGTCATGATAAAATAGCCGAAAGCACCGAGTAGAAAAAGAGATAAACAGACAGCAATCAGATTCATTTGCCGAAAATAAGCCGCCATCCGATAAACGAGACTTCCAAAAATGACACCGATACAAATTGGAATCACAGGGGAGGCCAGCGCTGTGATGCAAAACAGCATAATTAAAAACGGTGAGACAAGAGTATTTGCTGCCCAGACGAGTAAAGCTGGCAGGTTGAATAACAGACCAATCAGTAAATTGAAAAAATAGAGGTGAAGCAGCTTGCTGATAAAAATTTCTTTTTCACTGACGGGATAAGCAGCCAGCTGTTTAAAGTCGCTGCTGCCAAAGATTGTTCCATTCGCTCGTAACAATGATAAGAAAATCATCATCATACTGGAAACGGAAAGCATGTATCCCGGAATCATAGCTGTCTGGCCAATACTGACCAATGTTTTGGCTGTCAGTATATTATACGAAAGCAGCAGTATTCCCATAAGAAGCAGAACAACAGCTGTTATTTTTCCTCCATTTCCTTGCTTGCCGGAACGAAATAAATCATGGAAATGAATGCTGTTGGCAAGGTTATTTTTAAATAATATCCATATTTTTTGATTCATTGCGAACCTCCATGAAAATGTCTTCTAAGGTTTTTGAGCCGGCTACCTCTTCCATTAAGCCGTTTTTGACAAGCTTTCCATTGTGAATAATGGCTACCTTATTACAAAGCTTCTGGGCAACTTCTAAGACGTGCGTAGAAAAGAACACGGCACCGCCATTATCTGCATGCTTCTGCATCAGACTTTTTAACTGAAAGGAAGCAGTTGGA
This sequence comes from Oceanobacillus aidingensis, assembly GCF_042654105.1. NCBI lineage: Bacteria > Bacillati > Bacillota > Bacilli > Caryophanales > Bacillaceae > Oceanobacillus > Oceanobacillus aidingensis. The sequence continues at coordinate 170,844 of NZ_JBHSFT010000014.1, forward strand.
TCCAGGCCGACAAATGGTTCATCCAAGATAAACAGGGATGGCTGATGTACCAGAGCAGCAATGATTGCAATCCGCTGCTTCATTCCATGAGAGTAGGAAGCGATGCTGTGATGGAGCTTGCCAGTCATTTCGAACAGACTGCTGTATTTTTCGATAGATGATTCTCTTTCCGTAAGATTAACCTCAAAAATGTCGGCTATAAAGTTGATATACTGCATGCCGGTTAAATGCTCATAAAGGTCTGGAGTATCTGGGATATAAGCCATTCTTTTCTTACAAAGAACAGGGTCATTTTTCATAGAATAGCCATCAATCGAGATTTCTCCCTCGTTAAATGGGTGAATGCCAACAATTGATTTGATCAACGTGGATTTGCCGGCTCCATTCGCTCCAATAAATCCGTAAATATCGCCGCTTTGAACGTGAAGGTTGATATCCGTAATCGCCTTCGTGCCATCTTCGTATATTTTTGAGACGTGATTCGCTTTTAACATAAATTCCCTCCTATTGACAAAGTGTCAGTCGTAGTGATAAAAGAAACCAATGAAGTAAGGTACATTGGTTACCAATTTAAAATCGATTCTTCAATCCCCAGCGTTTTTGCTAAAACCCCTTTAAAAGCTTCTAAATAAATTTCCATTTCTTCTATTCCCAGTTTTTTTAGCTTGATATCATTCGAAACAAAAACATATCCTGTTACTAAAAAATGGGCAGTCTCATAAGGGTAAGCTACTTGAAAAACATTCTGTTCTTTTCCTTCCTCTATCACTTTTGTAAATAAAGGGAGCAGCTTTTCAATAAATTTATGATAAAAACGGTCCATCATATATCTGTTTTCCTCCAGCTGAACGGTTTCCTGCAGGGTGACTTTTTCCTCTGTAACCGAATCTTCTTGAATAATCGTTGTTTGTAAAAATTGTTTTAATTTCTCTGCCGGGCTCAATGAAGTCTCGTTAACGATTTTTTCCATCTGCAGGATAAGCGGCTTAACAGATTTTTCAACCAGGATATAAAGAATTTCTTCTTTATTTTTAAAGTGATAGTAAAGCAGTCCGCGTGAAATTCCTACTTGGTTGATAATATCCTGTGTAGTTGTCTGCAGGTAGCCTTTTTCTGTAAACAGCTTCATCGAAGCATCCAGGATTTCTGCTTTTCGAACTTCAGGCAATTTCACATCTCTCATGTTATATACCTCCTTTGAAGATAGTATATACAGATGACTGACAAAGTGTCAATGGATAGGTAGACATAATTTTATATTGGAAAGGAAACTTGTCTATTAAAAATAGTCAAGATATGAATGATGCCTGACAGTTGACGAGATATCCTGTGTATAGACGATGAGCATTTAATACATAGAAAACGAATTATTCGCTGAAGGTGCGAACAATTCGTTTTCTTAAATTTATAATAGATTGTTTGGAATGAAACCAATAATAAGAAGCTACACCTTCTTGTTTGTAAAGAAATTAGAAAAGAGGACTATAATTATTCCTGTTATAAGTAATGGCAAGAAAAAAGTAGAGAAGACCTCTGGACCGTCCGTTATCGTACCTATCCTTTCATTAAACATCATTCCTGTCATAAAAAATAGAAAACCTAACCAAAAAATTGACTTCCCAAGCTTCGTATGTTTTTTCATATTGCATCACCATCTCATCCATTCCTAATTGTTTTTACCCGTTAATTTAAATACAATTTTCATATAATCTATAACAATTTTACCATATTTATTCAGGACCTTCTATAAAATCTAGGTGTAAATTATTGATAATAATAGCTTTAGATGGTTTAGAGATAATTCAAGGCTGTTAGAGTATTAAAAATTTATCTTGACAAGTTCATCGTTTTAATCAATAATGATAATCGTTATCAATGATAATGATTATCATTATCAAAAATTAAAATGTCATAAAAAAGGAGGCGAACCAATGAATGCAATTGAAATAAATGAAATTGATGTCGGTTATGCGAATGAGTTAATTATCAAAGACCTCAGCATTTCGATCCCGGCCAATAAAATCACAACGATTATCGGCCCGAATGGGTGTGGGAAGTCAACGCTCATCAAAACAATTGCCCGCATTTTAAGTGTGAAAAGCGGTGCGGTATTTTTAGAGGGCGAGGCAATTCATAAGGTCGATACAAAAGAGATTGCAAAACGCATGGCTATCCTGCCTCAAACTGCCGAAGCGCCTGGCGGATTGACCGTATATGAATTAATTTCTTATGGTCGGTTTCCTTATAAAAAAGGGATGGGTTCTCTAAGGAAGGAAGATTACGAATACATCGATTGGGCAATTGAGGTGACAGGATTAGCGGAAGTTCAGGAGCGGGCAATCAGTGCTTTATCCGGCGGTCAGAGACAGCGGGTGTGGATTGCAATGGCTTTGGCGCAGGGAACTGATATCCTTGTGCTGGATGAACCGACTACTTATTTAGATTTGGCACATCAATTAGATATTTTACTATTATTGGAGCGCCTTAATAAAGAAGAAGGACGTACCATTATTATGGTTCTGCACGATTTAAACCATGCTTCCCGCTTCTCGCATTATATGATTGCGATGCGTGATGGAGAGGTTGTGACAGACGGTACGCCAGAGAATGTGATGACCTGTGGTAATCTGCAGCAGGTTTTTCAAATTGATGCACATATAGCAAGGTGTCCGCATAGTGCGAATCCGATTTGCTTATCGTATCAGTTATGTCAGGCGGAATCGGCATGCGCTTCATCTAAACCATGCCATCAAAAGGTGTCAGGTTAAGCATTTATGATAAATAGTAAAAGTAAACAATGAAAGGTACTAAACAATGAATGAACTAGAAGATTTAAAAAAAGTCAAAGAAACCGTGCGGCCTGTCCGGAATGTGCTTGTTTTAGCGGCGGGGAGCTTCCTTTTACTATTATCTTTGCTGCTGGCTGTATCCCTTGGCGCTGCGGATATGCCATTGAAAACAGTCTGGCAGGCCATATTTCAATTTGATCCGGACTTGCAGCAGCATCAAATTATCAGGGAAATACGCTTTCCGCGTATTCTTGGAGCAGCTATTGTCGGCAGCTGTTTTGCCGTTTCTGGAGCATTAATGCAAGGGATGACTCGTAACCCGCTTGCTGATTCCGGATTGCTCGGACTAAATGCCGGAGCCGTATTTATGCTCGCATGCTGTTTTGCATTTTTTCCGCATCTTTCGTATGTATATATAATTTTATTTTCATTCCTCGGTGCTGCACTTGGTGCTGGAATTGTATATGGCATCGGTTCTTTATCAAAAAATGGTCTGACACCAATCCGTTTAGTGTTGGCTGGTGCAGCAGTCAGTGCCCTTTTGGGAGCATTAAGTGAAGGAATCGCGCTTTATTATGAAATTGGGCAGGATTTAGCATTCTGGTATGCAGGCGGTATTTCCGGTACAAGCTGGGGCCATTTGCAAATCATTACACCTTGGCTGCTGCTGGCAGTTATCGCTGCAGTGATAATATCCCGCTCAATTACATTATTGAGCCTGGGAGAAGAAGTTGCGGTTGGGCTGGGTACGAAAACTGGACGCATTAAATTAACTGCTGCCTTGATTATTGTTGTATTAGCTGGTCTGGCTGTTTCTGTCGTCGGCGCGGTGAGTTTTGTGGGATTGATTGTACCGCATATGGTCCGCTGGCTGTTTGGGTACGATTACCGCTGGATTATTCCCGGAACGGTCATTTATGGTGCGTTACTGGTTGTGTTAGCGGATTTAGCAGCACGTATCATCAGCCCTCCTCATGAAATGCCGGTTGGTGCCTTAATTGCCTTATTGGGCGTACCTTTCTTTTTATACTTAGCAAGAAAGGGCGGGGGATTGGTATGACATCACAGAAAAACAAACAGCATAGCCAAGTCAGAAAAGCGAGAAGAGCAGGGCTGGTCAGTGTTATCTTAGTCTTTCTGATTATTATCATATTTTTTATCAGCTTAAATACAGGGAGCATTTACTTAACACCGAAAGAGGTTATTTTTACTTTATTTGGACAAGGTACAGAGCAGCAGGCGCTTATTTTATTTGATTTTCGCTTGCCGCGTATGATTATTGCTTTGCTGGTAGGAATGGGACTTGCAATCTCAGGAACCGTGCTGCAGGGGATTGTTCGGAACCCATTGGCAGATCCCGGAATTATTGGTATTAATGCTGGAGCAGGTTTATCCATTATGCTTTTTTTATCCTTCTTTGCAGTAACAACAACAATATCTGTCTTTCTGATGCCGTTTTTAGCTTTCTTTGGAGCAGCAGGTGCTGCCCTTATCATCTACTTGCTTTCTTACAAGCGGTCTGAGGGAATTTCGCCGATGCGGCTGGTATTGACAGGGATTGCAGTTGCAGCCGGTATCAATGCGTTAATGATTGTATTAACACTGCGATTAAATCCGGAAACCTATCAATTTCTGGCAACCTGGCTTGCGGGAAGCATATGGGGCTCTAATTGGCAGTTTGTTCTAGCATTACTTCCGTGGCTTGTTATTCTGGTACCGTTTGTTTATTCCAAAGCAACGGTTCTGAATATTCTCCACTTAGGGGAAGAAACGTCCATTGGGCTAGGAGCAAATTTAGAAAAAGAGCGGCGTGTGTTACTGTCTTCCGCTGTCGGTCTTGCAGCAGCGAGTGTTTCTGTCAGCGGCGGAATTGGATTTATCGGACTCATTGCTCCGCATCTCAGCAGACAGCTGGTTGGAGACAAGCATGAGTATGTGATTCCAGTTTCAGGCTTGATGGGGGCGCTGTTACTGCTCTTAGCAGATATGATCGGCGGATTCATTAAACAGCCGGAAGTGCCGGCAGGGATTATCGTCGCTGTGATTGGAGCGCCATACTTTTTATATTTATTAGCGAGGCTGAAAGATTAATAATTTAAAACAATAAAAATAGAATGAGGGAAAACAAATGAAAAAGTTACTATTTCTTTTTGGATGCTTACTTTGTCTAGTTATTACAGGCTGCAGCAATCAGTCAGACGGCAAACAAAATGACGGGAAAGAAGAAGCATCAAATGAAACCGTTACGTATGAATCAGAGACAGGTCCGGTGGAAATACCTGCTGAACCGCAGCGAATTGTAGCACTGTCAAATGGACCGAATGTTTTCGCTTTAGACGGAAATTTAGTAGGGGTCGATGAATGGACAAAAGCGAGTCCGCTTTTTGAAGAAAAGATGGCAGATATAGAAATAGTTTCGGAAAATGATCCAGAAGGTATTTTGGCACTGGAACCGGATTTAATTATCGCCGGATCACATATGGAGAATCTGGATGAGTTAGAAAAGATTGCTCCGACTGTTATTTATACATGGGGAAAGCTGGATTATCTGGAGCAGCAAATAGAGATTGGCAGACTTCTGAATAAAGAGGAGGAAGCACAGGAATGGGTGGATGACTTCACTAAACGTGCGAAAGCAGTCGGTGACAAGATAAAGGAAAAGCATGGGGAAGATGTTTCCGTATCTGTATTTGAAACAGATTCTAAAAATTTCTCTGTCTTTGGAGATAATTGGGCCCGCGGGACAGAAATATTATACCAGACAATGGAGCTGGAGATGCCAGAAAAAGTGCAGGAGGATGCACTTGCTGACGGCTATTACAACTTATCGCAGGAGACACTGCCAGAATATGCTGGAGATTTTATCGTTTTAAGCAGTATGGGCGGAGAGAATGAATTTACAAAAAGTGAAACATGGCAGTCAATTCCGGCAGTGGAAAATAATCAGGTAATCGAAATTGATACACAAGAGGCAAGCTACAGCGACCCGGCAACACTGGAATATTTACTGGACATTTTTGAAGAAGGATTTCTTCAATAAGAAAGCTTTTCTAGTTCATCACAGGAGGTAGTCATTCCATGTATCGCAACGAAAGATTTCAGTTTTTTGGAAAGCATCACCCTTATATTATAAATGTTTTCATCCCGGAGCAGCCGGTTTCAGACAACGGATTTTCTGTGTTGTATATTTTGGATGGAAATGCTTATGGCACACTTTTCAGTGAAATGATAAAGCTGCAAAGCAGGCGCTCAGAGAAGACAGGGATTGAGCCGATGCTGTTAGTTGGTATCGAATATGAGGGCGGGGAGCCGTTTCATTCTAATCGGGTATATGATTTTACTCCACCTGCTGTAAAGGTAGAACTGCCGGCAAGGTCAGACGGGTCTTCTTGGCCGGAGCATGGCGGAGCAGAGAAATTCATGGATTTTCTAGAAGCGGAATTAATCCCATTTATCGATAAAAAATATAAAACAAATCAGAAGAAACAAACAATCTTTGGCCATTCACTTGGCGGTTTATTTGTTTTATATACATTATTTCAGCGTTCCCGCCTTTTCAGCCATTATTTCGCTTGCAGTCCTTCCATATGGTGGAATAAGCAGGCGATTCTATCCTATGAAACAAATATCAATGATAAACATGTTAAGGGATTGTTTATTGCTGCAGAGCCTGTGGAAAACAAGCAAATGTATGCAAACGGTCTTGCCATGTATGAAAATCTTTCTGAGTGCAATAAAGATTTAAAAACAGCTTTTTTTGCACCAGAAGGGGAGAACCATATGTCTATTGTGCCTGCTGTGTTTAGCAGGGGGATGCGGTTTTTGCATGGATAGAATACAAAAGGAATCTCTGTGAGGGGGTTCCTTTTGTAGTGAATAGCCGAATTTATACATAATACAATGTATAGTTCCGAAAGAGCCGATGTAAATCATTTAGCCAAAGATTATTTAGGTAGTGTACTAGAAGTTAATTCTAGTAAAAAGAATGTCCGAGGAATTAACTGGAGAATAAATTTTCATAATTCATAAAAAAATACTCGATTCAGATTGACATAATGAATGGATTTTTATAAAGTTAAATTTAACTATCTTTGAAATGTTCTAATTGTGAAAAAATTTATTTTGCTAAATTAGAAGAATAGGAGGGAAAAGAATGACGCAAAAAAAGGAACCGATTAAAAATTGGAAAATTTGGGTTATTTTAATTGTTTTGCTTATTTTTAGTGTGCCATGGTATTTGCCAACAGGGTCTTATGAACCGTTTATTTTAGGGTTGCCTTATTGGGCTTGGATTATATTGGGAGTTTCTCTTATCATATCCATTGTTTTAACGCTTATTTTAAAGCATTGCTGGTACATGACCGATGAGGAAGAAATGCAGGAGGAGGAAGAGAAACAATGAGCAATCTCGCATTTTCAGGAACTTCTGGTATTATTATTATGCTTTTCTATGGTTTTCTCATGCTTTTTATCGGTTTTATTACATATTGGAGAAACAGAGGACTTCATCAATCGAATAAAGAGTTTTATTTAGGCGGCGGGAACCTTAGCGTCTTTGTGTTATTTTTTACATTTTTTGCAACGCAGTATAGCGGAAATACAGTGGTTGGCTATGCGCCGACTGCCTATCGGATGGGTTTTATGTGGATGCAGTCCATTACTTTTTTTATTTTAATCGTAGTGGGGTATTTAATGTTTGCTCCGAGGCTTTATGCACTGAGTAAAAAACATCAATTTATTACTCCGTCAGATTATATTGATAAGCGATTTAAATCGAAAGCAGTTACACTGCTCGCCTCCTTATTAATGCTATATGGATTATGCAATTATTTATTAGAGCAGATTATTGCTATTGGACATGGCGTCAGCGGATTGACCGGAGGAACCATTCCCTATCAGGCTGCTGTGGTATTTTTCGTTACTGTAATGATTATCTATGGCTGGCTTGGGGGAATGCGCTCTGTAGCTTATACGGATACGATGCAGGGGATTGCCTTGCTATTTGGGGTCGCCGTGCTGCTGATTGGCTCCATGATTTACTTTGGGGGGTTGCCTTCTGCAACGGAATATGCTGCAACGATTTCACCGGAGAAACTTGGTGTGCCGGATAGCAATGGGCTTGTAAGCTGGTTCAGTATGCTGATTCTCGTTATGATCGGAGCGGCCATTTATCCCCATGCAATCCAGAGAATTTTTGCTGCCAAAAGTGAAAAATCATTAAAGAAATCATTATCCTGGATGGCATGGATGCCTTTTGTTACTTCCGGTTTTGTTTTTATCATTGGAATTATCGGTATTCAAGCTTTTCCGGGCTTGAGTGAAGGAGATTCCGAACAATTAGTGGGAATGATGGCTAACCATATCGCGATGCAAAATCCTTTCTTTTACTGGGCGATGGTTCTGTTATTTGGCGGAATTGTAGCTGCGATTATTTCTACTGCGGATTCGGTATTACTTACCTTGTCATCGGTTATTTCTAAAGATATTTATGCACGCTATATCAATAAAAGTGCCAGTGATAAGAAACAAATTTTAGTCGGTAAATTAACAGGGGTTGCCCTTGTTATTATTTTACTTTTGATTGCCTGGTATCCGCCGGCAACCTTGTATCGAATATTTATTCTGAAATTTGAATTATTGATTCAAATTGCTCCAGCCTTCCTTTTAGGGCTTTACTGGAAACAGCTTCACCGTCATGCATTGTTCATAGGTATGCTTGCTGGAACGATTATCGCATCGGTCATGGCATTTACTGGCCAGCAGCCTTTAGGTATTGCCAGCGGTTTATGGGGATTAGCTGTTAACTTTATGTTATGTGTTGGTTTAAGCTTCTTCTTAAAAGTTCCTAAAAGTGAAGTAGAATTGCTGCAAAAAGAAATATCTTAATTATTATATAAAGGGGGATTGATGATGGATATCAGTCTCTCTTTTATTTTTGTGAATTTATTGGATGAATTTGAAATTTACCAGAACGGCACTTATTACATATTTCATAAAGGGATTGCTAATCCTATTTGATTTAGCTTTATTAGTATTTTATTTTTTGTACTGCCATCTTACACCCAACCGACTTTCATAAAAAAACGAGTACCATTCATCATGATCCAGCTTCCGCTCCGTCCTGTTTTCCCTCTCTTCATCCGGAATTTAATGCTGCAACATTACTTCTCCCATATGCTTGAAACAGCAAACAAATGAGGAGTGAATTAGTTTATGGAGTTTTTTCAAGACCTGCTAGTTAAGCTGATGGAAGCAGAAACATGGGTGCAGTATGTAAGTGTGTTTCTTATCTCTATTGTGCCTTTTTTTGAATCCTATGTAGCCATTCCAATTGGGATTGTATTTGGTTTTCCAAGTATGCAGGTTGTCCTGATTGGTGCATTTGGCAATTGGTTGTCTGTCATGGTGTTTATTTGGCTTATTTCTGGTTTGCGGAAGAAAATAGCTGGAAAGAAAAATAAAGGAAGTAAACGGAAAAATCGTGCACAAAATATATTCAATAAATATGGAGTTGCAGGTTTATCCTTTGCTGGTCCGCTTATTTGTTATCACGTATGTGCAGCAATATCTATTGCGTCAGGAGCAAAAAAATCATATGTGAGTATTTGGCAGACAATCGGTATAGGCGCATGGTCTGTTGCATTGGGGGCAGCTTTTCATTATGGTGTCAATCTTTTGGAATACCTTCCCAATCTAAATCCATTTTCTTGAAGTTAAAGTGGAAGAGACCGTTGGATGTGAGTAGAAACAGAAATATTTAGATATTCCTTCATCTATTTCAAATTTTAAAAAGGAGAAGATACATCATGAAAAAAATAAAACAGACAGGTGTAGCTGTCCTGATGATTTTGTTTGCGGTTATTCCATTTCTGGTTATCTATGAGCCGTTGTCACAATCTATTCCCGCCTTGCCAAAGTATGAAGCTCCCGGGTGGTTCATTCCTGCCGGCTTTATCAGCATTGCTCTGATTGTTGCTCTTTCGTTTTTGTTAGCCTCTTTAAGCTCAAACGGAGATTCGGGCAAGTATTAAAATAATGGTTAAATGAGGATGTTTCCTATAATATTGAAACTAGATAACGGATCGAACAAAGGAGTCGTTTGGATGGTAATGTCTTTTAACAAGCTAAGAAAAATTGAACAAAATACAGTCCTGCTGCCGGAGTTGAGCTTGACTGTTCAAAAAGGGGACATCATTGCTGTTCAGTGTGAAAATGAGTATATTGGTCGCCTGTTTACTCTGTTAAATCATCCGGAGCATATCCAACAAGAAGCGATTGCCTTGCCAGAAGGCGGATTTCAAAATGTGTATTTGTTTCAGCAGACGGACGGTTTATATAAACGGTTAAACGTGAAGCAGATGCTTCTATTTTGGTGCAAATTATATCGGCATCAGGCAGATTTAGAATTCGTTTTAAACCTATGTGAATTGCGGCATTGTGCAGCGAAGAAAACAAAACAGCTGACATTGTCTGAACAGCAGCGTTTGTTATTTGCTTCCGCATTGATTCAGGAGGCTGCTGTATATATTTTTGAAGATCCTTCTCTTGGATTGGACCTTCAATCCAAGCATGTGCTTCATAATCTGCTGCTTCATTTAGCGGATAAAGGTGCAGCAGTATTATTGTTCACTCCGACCTTGGAAGAAGCCATTCGACTTGGCAGCTCGGTTTATCGATATTCCGAACGGGGCGTTCAGCAGCTGGAACAGGATATAGAAGATGCTGAAAATACGGCGGAAGAAGAACCTGAGGATGAAATAACAAGTATGCAGGTGCAATTGGATAAAATCAGTGCAAAAATTGAGGATAAAATTATTCTCTTTAATCCGCTTGAAATTGATTATATAGAAGCTCGTGATGGGCAGACATATCTTTTTGTGAATAATGAGGAATTTGCCTCGTCCAATACGATAAAAAGTTTAGAGGACCGGCTGCAGCCTTTGGGATTTTTTCGCTGTCACAGATCCTATCTGGTTAACCTGCAATGGGTACGGGAAATTATTATTTGGAGCAAAAACAGCTATAGTCTCAGTCTGGATAATCCATCAAAAAGCACCATTCCATTATCAAAAGGAAACTATAGTAAGCTGAAAGAGTTGATCCATTTATGATGAAAAATGAAAAAATGGGATATTTGTATCGCTTCAGAGCATTGCTTTATAAGGACATTTGTGATTTGCGCTGGAATGGGCAGGTGCTCTTTAACCTGATTACAGGTGCTATTTTGATTTCGTTGTTTGCCTTGCTCCCACACGGGGAAATTCCGATTTCGTTTGTGTTTGCATTTGTTTTTGGGATGCTGACATTGCTGATGCAGGGGAATTTAGTAGTAGAAGAAAAGGAGCAAGGAACCATCCGGCGTTTGAAGCAGGCTGGATTCTCGCTAAAAGAAATTCTGTTTTCTAAAATGATGATAACATTTATGACAACGGTCCTCATATTGATTCTTTTCTTTGTACTTTATGGAAATCATATGCTGTTTCATTTGCAACTATTTATACTTGTTTTGCCTATTATAATGATAATGTTAGTCGCAGGTACTTTTTTAGGAATAAAAACAAAGAACACAATTGAAGTCAGTCTTTATGGATCGCCAATCATGATATTCTATTTTTTCTTGGAAGGTCTTTTGATGAATAGCAGCCGGGAGGAGATGCCCTGGTTAGCTATTTTTCCAAATTATCATATTCATTATGGAATTGATCAGATCTATAACAAGGAGCCGTTTCTTTCTTATTTAACGGTACCAGTGATTTGGATGGCAGTGGGAATAGTAGTGTTTATAACCTGGTATAAAAAGCAGCATTTTAACTAGGAAAGTAAATCCATTAAAACAGCAGATGAGTTATCTGCTGTTTTTGAGCAGCTAGGAAAGTTATTAGATTTTCCCGGCTGCCTAAATACAACAAAGGCTTTCGTCCAAAGGAATAATGTATGCCAAGGTTTATAAGAGATTTTAAGAAATAAACGCTGCACTCTTGAAATGATAAAAAGACAGAATTTTTTGTGAGTTAAATAAAAAGATTCAAATATAAGATATAAGTACTAAACGTATGCTTTTGTATGATGAGGTATAAAAGATTCAACTATTTGCTGATTTATCCGATTATTTGCCGGCTTACGCCATTTGAAGGAGTTGTGATAGAAAGGTAGAATGTAATTTGTCATGAAAAAATTCCTTTTAAAAGAGGATATAGGCTTATTTTACATACTTTAGAAAGGGGAGCAATGGTTATGATGAAGAAAGTAAAGGGACTTGGATTTATTCTTTCTATTTTAGCTGTATTCTTACTTGCGGCTTGTGGAGGTTCTGATGATGAATCTACTGGAGAGGACGGCGAAACAAATTACAGTGAAGCGGTAGATTATACGATTATTGGTATTGAACCCGGAGCCGGGATTTCTGTAGCTACGGAAAATGCTCTAGAAGAATATGAGAATTTAGATGGCTGGGACGTGGAGATGTCATCTACCGGAGCAATGATGTCTGAGTTAGGAACAGCTATTGAGAATGAAGAACCAATCGTTATTACTGGATGGAATCCGCATTGGATGTTTGCGCTTTATCCAGATATGAAGTACCTGGAAGATCCTCAAGAGATTTATGGGGGAGAAGAAACGCTTAATTCTTTAGCAAGACTGGGATTGGGAGACGATAATCCAGATGCTTATCAATTTATTGACCAGTTTGAATGGGAAGTAGAGGATATGGAAGAAATTATGTATGAAGCAGAAGAAACTGGTGAAGATATTGAAGATGTAGCGGTACAATGGGTAGAGGATAATCAAGACAGAGTAGATGCATGGGCAGAAGGAGTCAATGAAGGAAACGGTGCTGAAATAGAGCTTGCGTCTACACCATGGGATTCAGAGCGTGCTTCTTCCAACGTCGTAAAAGCGGCAATGGAACAGCATGGTTTTGAAGTGACCGTAACGGAGGTAGATGTAGCGGTTGTTTTTGAATCGGTTGCTTCTGGCGATGTCGATGCTACTTTAGCTGCCTGGTTACCATTAACACATAGTGAATTCTATGAAGCGAATCAGGACAACTTTGAAGATTTAGGACCTAATTTAGAAGGCGCTAAAATTGGTCTTGTCGTTCCTGAATACATGGATATTGATTCGATTGAGGATTTAGAGGCAAACTAAAAATAATTCAATAAAAGAGGAAAGCCTTATACGAAAAGAATCGGCTAATTCGCAGATTCATTCGTATAAGGTTTTTCATTTTCACACCCGAATAATCTAAAGGAAGAAAAAACACATAACCATCGCTACATTCTTTTCAAACCTCCAGTATATGATTTAATATAGAGGAAGGAGCTGAAATGAAACTTACATAATTTATAATATGTACAAACAGGGGGTGCAAATTTTGAGAACTGGAGAAGTAAAATATAATGTCAGTATTGTGTTTATTATCATTGCTATTCTATCATATGCTCTTTTGGCAATGAATTCCTACAGTATGCTTGGCAACATAGAATCTGACGGAGAATTCCGGGAATATATTGAGGAAAATCTGCAAGCGGCTGGAGATGATCTTGGAGGAATAACACTGGAAGAACAGATAGAAATTTTTAGCAGCATCATAACATTTGTGATTATTGTTTCTATTATCTATGCCTTGTTAGGCATTGTCGCTGCCGTTTTTTTAACGAAAAAAATAAGAGTCAAGCTTACAGGGATTCTGCTGATTGTGCTAGGAGGATTAAGTGTTCTTTTGACGTTAGTTCTAGGAATTATTGGAATCTTAGGCAGTATTGGTTATCTTATTGCTGGTATAGTCACGGTGGTAAAGCATCGAAGAGCAGGGAATGTTATAGGGTGAAGAGTAAAGAAGGGCAAATATCAGATAGTGGTATTTGCTCTTCTTAATGTATTTCCGGAAATAATAAAACCCACTATGGCAGGATTTCATTAACAAAAATGAGAACATTATAAAAACGCGTTCGTCTAATGTTCACAAATTTGTTTAATAAAACCTGCTATACAAACAAATTCACTGGAATTAAAATGGTGTATGGTATATATTTTTCATAGTGCTTAAAATTTATTACTTCTTGCTTTATCCTTATTTAAAGCAAAGGTATTCATTTCAGATAGATAGTTAAAAGGGGATTAGATTCGAAATGGCAGAAACAATCAATGGACAAAATCAAAAAACGCCATTATTAAAGATACTTTCGCAAACAGTGAAGACAGGTATTATACGCTCCAACCTGGTTCCGATGTTTGCAGGATTAACATTGTCTTTATACACGTACCAGATTAGTATTACAGACAAGCTCTTGGAAATCTTATTTGCGTTTTTAGGTTCTATTTTCGTGATAGGAGCAGCTGGAGCTTTCAATAATTTATACGATCGGGAAATCGATGCAATTATGAAAAGAACACAAGGCCGGCCGACAGTTACAGGGGAAATCAAGCCTGGAACAGTGCTATGGCTCGGTATCATCATGGCTGTAGCTGGAATTATCCTGCTTTGTTTGACAACACCGCTGGCAGGGCTATTAGGCTTTCTGGGACTGTTTTTTTATGTTTTCCCATATACGATGTGGAGTAAGCGGAGAACCGTATATAATACAGAAATCGGCAGTATCTCTGGAGCGATGCCTCCTTTAATCGGGTGGGCTGCGATGTATCCGGATATTACGCATCCGGCGATTTTAGGTCTTTTTGTTATTGCAGTTATTTGGCAAATGCCGCATTTTTATTCGATCGCAATTCGAAGACATGAGGAGTATCAAGCAGCTGGAATTCCGATGCTTCCTGTTGTAAAAGGAGTCAGACGGACTTATATCCAGACGAATATTTATTTAATCGTGATGTTTGGTATCAGCTTTTTATTGAGCTCATTAAGTGTCGGGCTGATGCTTGTATCTCTTATAATGAGTCTCGGCTGGCTTATGTTGAGTGTTTTTGGCTATCAGCGAATGGACTCAGAAAAATGGGCAAAATCAATGTTTATTTATTCCTTGATTCATATGACGGTTGTTTTTTCAACCGTGATTATTTATTCGTTGATGGGGATTATTTTTAAATTGTAGTGTAAATGAAAATATGAAATTGATTCATCAAAAAAGCTGCTCTTTTGAAAAGAAATTGTTGAATCTAATAAGAAATCCAAACACTTTTTTGAAGGTGTTTGGATTTCTTATTAGCGGATTTTTTAAAAAATAACCAGAGTCAGATACAGTCCGAGCAGCGTAATAAAGAGAATAGGGAAAGTTAAAATAATACCAATGTATATGGATTGGGAAACGCTGGCCTCACCTCCGCCCTTGCCGTCCTGATTCAGGCTGCTGCTGATCAAGGATTATTCGCTGCCACGTTTGCCATGGGCTTTCTCGCAGCAGTCCTGTCATCTGTAATGAATAATTTGCCTACGGTGATGATTGATGCGCTTGCTATAGCGGAAACAAATACAACGGGGATTCTAAGAGAGGCACTTATTTATGCAAATGTCATCGGATCTGATTTAGGGCCGAAAATTACGCCGATAGGCTCGCTCGCTACCTTGGTCTGGCTGCATGTGCTGTCACAAAAAGGGATAAAAATACTATGGGGAGAGTACTTTAAGATTGACATACATACCAATAGAAAAGATAACGATATTCCATGGAGCGTTTGTAATTACATTCTTTGCATGGACAGCCGGACTGCGTCTTGCTAAAAGTATAAAAATCATTGCAATCAAGCCGGCAATGATGGAAACAGGAATATGTATCCATTCACTTGTAAAGTATCCAATAATTAATAAGCCAAGAACATACCAGGATAAACGAAAGAGCTACCTATCCTTGATTGCTTCCGCTGGTTCCTTTAATTTGGATAAATCATATCTTTTTACTTTAGAGGTGGGATGATAGAGAGATGATCTTAAAATTTAAATAAAATGAATTCCTTTTTTATAGAAAATAGCTTTTAATAAGAACGTTTGTTTGATACAATGAACGGAACGACAGTTCGTATGAAGACGAAACCGAAATAACGAAACGAGAGGGGAGTGGGACCTATGACAAGAAAGCATACACCAAGTTATACGATTGAATTTCCTTTGCATATACCCCTTTGGCAACAGCATCGGTTGGAAAAGAAATTCAACATCGCAAGAATGCTCTATAATGCTTGTCTGGGGGAAGCTCTGAAACGACATAAAACAGTGAAAAGTGATAAGCGTTATCGCGCATTGCTGAATGAACCTAAATCGAAAGAACGTCAAAAGAAATTAGCGGATATCCGTTTAGAATATGGCTTTTCTGCATATGGAATCCATCATTTTATAAAGAAAGCCCAACATAAATTCAAAGAACACATTGGCAGTTTGGAGGCTCAGAAACTAGCAACAAGGGCTTTTCAAACTGTTGAAAAGCTTCATTTTGGAAAAGCCAAAAAAGTACATTTCAAACATGCAAACGATGATATTTCTATAGAAAACAAATCAAACCAAACTGGATTGAGATATAGAGAAGGAGAAATTCTTTGGGGCGATAAACCAACCAAGAGAATACCTAAACCAAAAAATTGGCTGTGCATGCCGGTTTCTCCTAAGGATGATGATGAATATGCCCATTTAGCTCTTAAGGACAGAACAAAATATGTGCGTATTCTAAAAAGAGAAATCCGTGGAAAAACACGCTATTTTGTTCAACTTATTCAAGAAGGTTATCCACCAGCCAAAAGAAATAGAAAAGTTGCTAATGACGAAACAAAACGTATTGGATTAGACATTGGTACATCTACGATTGCGATTAGCAGTGACAACCAAGTCGAACTTCGTGAACTTGCTCCAGCGTGTCACCATGATGAAAAAGAACTAAGAAGAATCCAACGCAAAATGGATAGGTCTAAACGAAGCACCAATCCGAACAACTTTCATGAAAATGGAACCATCAAAAAAGGCAGATTAACTTGGAATTACTCCAAAAGATATGAAAGGCTGCGTGAAAAACAGAAAGAACACTATCGCAAAGCTGCTGGCAGGCGAAAAATGTCTCATGAGAAACTAGCAAACGATATACTTTCTCTTGGTTCCGATATTCGAGTAGAAACCATGCGATTTCAATCATTACAAAAACGCGCGAAAAATACGACACGAAATAACACGAACGGAAAGATTAATCAAAAAAAACGGTTTGGAAAATCCATTGCTAAGCGCGCCCCCGCAATGCTGCTCACTATTATAGAACGAAAATTGAATTATCGGAAAATTGAGATGAAGAAGGTAGATACTTATGCCATCAAAGCTAGTCAGTTTAATCATGTAACAGGAAAATACGAGAAGAAACAACTTTCAGAACGTTGGAATGATTTTGGAGAATTTCGTATACAACGTGATTTATATAGCGCCTTTTTAATAGCTAATACAAATGAAACCCTTGATGCTGTTGATATCGATTTATGCCATGCTAAATGGAATCGTTTTATAGAACTGCATCATTCTGAAATAGAACGGTTAAAACAGAAGGGAAGTAAAACAATACTTTCGTTTATCGCTTAAAAAACAAACCTGATTGGTCATGACAACGTCCAAGAGAAGCGGAACGACAAGCACACAAGAGGTCTTTTCAGGCTGACTTGGTGAAGTGCCTTGCAACCTCGCAATACGTCCGTAAATGTTTTAAGAGAATATACATCAGTATTTCAGTGGAAACTCTTTTTTATAGAAAGATCAGGGCACTGTTAAGAAGTGTATGAGTACCTTAGAACCCCACTGCTTTAGCTGTGGGAGTTGTCAGCAGATTGCTAATGATAAAAGGGAGGGAGGTTGTATCAGCAATAAATCCTCCGGCGATAATAAACGGAAAAATCATATGTGCTTTAAAATGCAGGTGCTGAACCATAGCCAGTACGATTGGTGTCAGGATAAGGGCTGCTCCGTCGTTGGCAAATAACGCGGCTACGATTGCGCCTAATGTACCGACGTAAATAAACATTTTCAGGCCGTTTCCTTTGGCTGCTTTCGCCATATGCAGTGCAGACCATTCAAATAAGCCAATCTCATCTAAAACTAAGGAGATTAAAATAATGGCCACAAAGGCTAAGGTAGCATTCCAGGTAATGCCAACTACTTCCAGAACATCCTTCCATTCGACAACTCCAAATACAATGGCAAGAATTGCTCCGCCTGTTGCAGACCAGCCAATATTTAAATCTTTAGGCTGCCAAATGACGAAAATAAGTGTGATGAAAAAAATAATAAGTGCAAGTATAAGCGTAGGTGTCATGGTGATCTCCTTTATTTTAATTAACTGAAATGTAACTTATACAAATTATTAAAAATACAGACTTTCATTTTATCAAAAAAAGGATAGATTTACACTTAAACGAGGAGAAAAGTGAAACCTATCCTTATATGTTTTATAAAATTTCTTCCAGCAGCCAGGACAAATTAAGGTCTTGATCCATCGGCCCCATCGAATCATTGCTGGTGTTATTAACCTCATCAAATACATAGTTGTTAAAGTTGATGGTTACGTGCTCAACATCATTATAGTCAGCAAAGACTACCTCAAACGCTCTCTCCTCACCGGAAGGTAGAAAAATATCATACTCCAAATTGGGGAAATCAAATCCATTCGCTGTATCAGTTAAGGGAGAGGTCTCTTGGATCTGACCATCATCCATTGTCCAGCTCAAACCAAACAAAAATGTTGAAAAACCAGCCATATCATAATCACGGTCATTTTTAATGACAAAGTTTGCTTTTATAAAAGAATTGCAGCTACGATCTTCATCTTCTGCAGCACAAAATTCATCAATAGATACACCGTCATATTCATCTAATCTTTCTGCTTCTTCCAGCGTAACACTTAAATCATTAACTTCATATGTCTGCCCGAGAACATCGTGCCGGTCAAGCCGGTCTGTAAAAGGGTAGAGCAGACTATTATCGACAATCGGTGTATTTTCCATATCACGTATCTCATCCATCGTTATATGATCAAAATCAACGGATTCCCATTCATTTTCATATTGCTCTCTTGTTATTCTCTCGGCTATGATGGTGCTGCTGATACTTCCATATTGCTCCATAGCGGCATGACCTTTTATCGGATAGGACCATATCACTGTATGAATATCATATTCCTGATCACTATAGGCAAATAAAAAATCAAGTATTTTTTTCGTATCCTTTAAACGTTCTATATAAGTTGTTTCCGAATCTGCTTCGATATCTCCCAGCATGTTTACAAACAGCCCGTTTGTCTCTCCTCCGTCATCATCATATTGGGCAATCTCAGACACTAAATGACGCGGTTCCTCATAAAATCGCATTAACTTACCATCAGCTTCTCGTTTATCCAGTATATAAAAATCATCTGAAACGAGTGTGGAATCCACGTTGGCAGTTTCTCCGAATTCCTCCAGTAAGAATTCCGCTGCGTCCCTCGGCAGCCCATCATCTAATTCATCCAGTTCTTTCTTCAGTTGTTCTGTTAATTCACTATTGTCTTCTGTGGTTTCTTTTGTTTCGTCATCAGAAGCTTTGTCAGCAGTTTTATCCGACTGCTCCTCTGAATCGCTGCACCCGGCAAGGATAACAAATAAAATAATTATCAGACCGTAAAAAAATCTTTTTTTCATCCAATTCCATCCTTTATTTGAAAATTAATTCTTTTGCTAATTAAATATCGAAAAATAATTATATCCTACAATTCATTATTTGTTAACCCTTGGTCATAGTGGCATAGTTGAAAACATCAGCTGCTGTATTAGATTACTTTACTATCAGCGCCGGGCAGTTCACCCGCTTCATCACTTTATGGCTGACACTTCCTAAAACCATCTCCTGAAGCGTATTTAAACCGCGGCTGCCGATGATAACCATATCTACTTTTTGCTGATTGGCGTACTGAACAATTTCGGGACCGGGCTTTCCACGCAGAATCGTTGTTTGATAGGCTGCATTTGCCTGGTTTAGAACCTGGATGACTTTCGAATTCTTTTTACGGCGTTCTAAGTCAACGGCTTCACTGGAATTTGCATGGAGAACATCTGACTTTGATTTTTCAATATCAATGACATACACCACGTCAATAACGGATTCTTTATCAAATGAAGCCACTTTAACCGCTTCTTGAGCAGCACGCACCGCGTTTTCTGAACCATCTGAAGCAAGTAAGATATGTTTATACATGAAATATCTCTCCTTTTAATGTGAGGATAGAACCCCATTTAATTTATCCATTATTTTTTTACTTGAACTATCCAGTTCGACAAGCTCCACCTGAATTCCTTTGGATTTTAACAGTTCCGATACTTTTAAAATGGCGCCGACACCAGAATCATCCCAAACGCGGCTGTCAGAGAAATCAATCTGGATTTTTTTACTCTGGATATTCGCTTTTTTAAAGTAATCAACAAATCCATCGATGGAAGCGAAAAAGAGCTGCCCATGAATGCTGTAACGATTACCGTCTTTGGAAATTTTAACAGTTGAAATTTTTATTACAAAGAAAATAGCACTTAACAGCACTCCGGCAAGAACTCCTTTGGATAAATCATGGGTGTAGACGACGATGATAACAGTAGTTAACATCACGATGGCATCTGTACGTGGAGCCTTTATTAAATAGTTAAAGGAGCTCCAATCAAATGTTCCGATACTTACCATAATCATAATGCCGACTAAAACAGGCATGGGGATTTGAACAACCAGATCACCCAGTACAATAATGAGAAACATTAAAAAAATACCGGCAATGAACGTAGATAAACGTCCGCGCCCGCCAGATTTTACATTAATCACCGACTGGCCGATCATCGCACAGCCGGCCATTCCGCCAAAGAATCCGGTAATAAAATTGGCTATTCCTTGCCCGCGCGCTTCCCCGTTTTTATTGCTTTCCGTTCCAGTCATATCATCGACAATCTGTGAGGTAAGCAGGGTTTCCAGCAACCCGACAATCGCCATGGATAACGCATATGGAAATATAATTTGCAGCGTTTCAAATGTCCACGGTACATTCGGAATAAAAAAAGACGGAAGTGTCTGAGTGATTGTTCCAAGATCCCCTACTGTATTAAGGTTGACGCCGCTGAATATGGCAATGGATGTTAATGCGACAATAGCAATCAATGGAGCTGGAATTACTTTGATAAACCGTGGTAAAGTATATAATAGGATTAACGTAATCCCCACAAATAGATAAGTCATGGTCGATATACCGATAAAATGCTCCAGCTGGGCCATAAAAATCAAAATAGCTAATGCATTGACAAAGCCAATCATGACGGCATTTGGAACAAATTTCATGACTTTAGCAACCTTGCAAATACCAAAGATAAGCTGAATAATACCTGTTAAAATGGTGGCTGCCAAAAGATAGTCGAGACCATAATCTCTGACCAGCGGAACCATAAGTAATGCCATTGCTCCGGTAGCTGCGGAAATCATTCCCGGCCGGCCGCCGGCAAAAGAAATGACTACAGCAATAATAAATGAGGTATATAATCCGACCATTGGATCAACACCTGCTATGATGGAGAAAGCTATTGCTTCCGGAATAAGAGCGAGCGCAACGACAATGCCGGATAAGATGTCAGCCCGGATATTACCGAACCATTGTTGTTTTAAAGTTTGCATGATAAACTCCTTTTCTAAAATTCTTTTCACATTGTAGCACTAACTTTCCCAAAAAGGAACCCTTCAGGGAAATAAATAGGAGCGGATAATATGATATATGGCTATACAAGACCGTTATATAACGATAAACATTCTCAAAATCAACTAGTATCTTTAAAGGGAAAATGTGACCGGATTTTTCAAGAAGCACATGGAACGCCGAAAAAACGAATCCAGCTGGAGAATCTATTGATGGAGATGCAATCAGGAGACAGTATCCTTGTAGAAAAAATGATTGCCTTAGCGGATACCTTTCACCACTTGATGGAAGTATTAAAAGTATGTGAAAAAGATAATGTGAAAATCCATTTTCTGAATGAGGATATTCAAAGTGATACGCTGCTAAACATTCATTTACAGGACATGATGGCATATATTCTGCAATTCCAATCAGACAGTATTAAACAATCTACAACGCAAGGGATGTATGAGGCGAAGCAGCAGGGGAAAACCATTGGGCGTCCTAAGAAATCGGATGAAAATATTAAAAAGGCGATTGCGATGTATCAGGATGGCTTTAAATTATTTGATATTAAAAATGAAACAGGGATAAGTAAGTCAACGCTTTATCGTTATTTGGAATCATTTGAAGGGGAAAATTGATTTGGGAAGATATTGGAGCTATCTATTGATATTTGCAGATGAGGTTCTTCTAGTCCAATATCTTCCTGCGTCAGGTTTTCTAATTTAATTTTGTTTTCTGCCTAAAAGATGCTATTTCTAATCGTTTATTGTCCAAGTATTTTTCACCTTAATATGTAACACGCTTTTTCCTATCAATCAGAGGATACACCTGAGTGATTTTTATAATAACGGCGCTGGCAATCAGTGCTTTTAAAATGTCTCCTGGTAAAAAGACCAAGGCAGAAATAGCGGTCGGTCCCCATGGAAGGTTAGATAAAATAGATAAATAGGTAACACCGATAATATTTACAATGATAACCCCGCCAAAGGTTGTAATTAATACGAGCTTCCAATAGGTCAGGTGACGAAAACTTTTTTCTGTTAAGTACCCGATAATCCATGCTGCGATCGGCCAGGATATAATATATCCTCCCGTCGGTCCGATAAGCACGCCTAAACCGCCGCGTCCGCCGGTTAATAAGGGGACTCCTACCGCAACGAGAAAAACAAAAAGCAAGACACTGAGTCCGCCTCGTTTTGCTCCTAATATTCCGCCTGCAAGCATGATGCCAAGCGTCTGTACCACAATCGGTACAGGAATAAAAGGAACGGGAATAGGAGGGAAAATAGCCAGAACCCCCACGATTGCTGCGAATAGCGACATAAACATCATATCTCTTAATTTCAATTTTATTCCCACGCTTTCTAGTTTTGATATTAATAGAATAAGGGAATATATACTTAATTGTCAACCATTATTTTAAAATGGGTGACAATGAAATGCGGAAATATAATAAATCCTCAGGAGAACCTCTCCTTATATTCAAAAGCAGTAACAAGGCTATGTATAAGGACAGAGGGAAACTACTGAGGAATGAAATTTAATTTAATCCTTAATTCTAGAGAATAATTATATTTCTATATCAAATTTAGTTATAGTAAAGCCAGTATTCACACATTAAAAAGCCTCTTCTTTTAGATTCTATTCTGGATAGGCAAGCAAATTTCACAAACATGTTTTTCAAGCATGAAAGGCATATACCGCTCCAAAATCGGTCTTGTCTCATCTAACTGATAGCCAGCACCAGCTAATTCAGAAAAAATAACCTGCCATGCTCTGTTCATTGCTTCCTGAGTATGTTCAATAGTGAAAACAGCATAGCTGCCGCCTTGTAAAATAGCCTGTTGGACACATTCATCAGTTATTTCCTGTTGGGCAGACAATACAAGCGCTGTATCGTATCTGCACGCCTCGGGAGGAACATGTGCTGGATTGTCCCAAATAATACCTAATACAACTGCATTATCTGTCAATAAATTACCCTTTGAAACATTGTTATAGGTCATCCAATGCTTAAATCTAGCCATTAGCTGATTATTTTCCTCTCCGTATGCACCAGTTCTCCGCATATAGACAATTGGCAGATCTGAAATTTGTTCTAATTTCATAATAAACATTCTCCTAAAAATATAAGTACGCCGGCGTCTATGAACATCATAAGTCCCTTTAAAATGAAAAACAACCAGAGTTTTAAAATAATTTTAAAAATGATATTTTGAAATTTTATTATTTTTAGGTGAAAGGTTATCTGATGACGATTCTCTCCAATTAATTATTATTTTCTGCGTTGTATAAATCCTTTAATTGTATTTCTTTCGTACGGTCTTTATATTGAATGTGTATTATATCTTCCTCTGTCAATTTCTTTTCTGTTCCATCAGGTAGCAATAACGTATTTTCATCTAAAAATGTATACGTAATCTCACTTCCATTTTGGTGATTACTTGCCACTTCTGAAAAATAATTTAATTTCGTATCTGCAAGGATATTCCAATTTTCATAGATAATAATTGTATCAATATACTCTTTATCTCCTGGCTGCAGCATGGCTAAAAGGTAGCGGTTATCATTTTTTGATTGAAAAGTCAGCGTAGTTGTTTGATTCTGCTGCTGAATGGTTGTTTCCACATTATTTTCATCTGCTATCCACATATGGACAAAAAGGAAATAATAACCAATAGATAGAAGAAGAAATAGTGCCAGCAGCGATCCTGTTATCATGAAAATCTTTCTTCTGTTTTTTGACCGAACCTTTTTCAGATAATCAATATTTCTTTTCTCATCTTTTTGCTCATGGGTGTGTTCTACTATCAAATCCTCTTGCATTTCTTTAAAGTATTCCCGGCACTCCGCACATTGTTCCATATGTTCTTCCATCTGTTTATTTGTTTCATCACTTGTCAGGTTTTCAATATAACTAGGTACTAAATCTTTGAAGACACTATGGTTCATTCCTTTTGGCCACCCTTTCGTAATTGTTGTTTAGCTCGATAAAATGTTACCCGGGACCAGTTTTCTGATTCTCCGAAAATCAATCCTATTTCTTTGAAAGATAAATCCCCCAGCAGCCTGAGATAAATAATTTCACGCTTTTTCTCATCAAGCTGATGGGCTTGCTTGAAAAAATTGATTTTATTTTCCTTCTTAAAATATTCTTCCTCCAAATGATAAGATAGCGTATCCTCATTCTGGAGCGATTCTTCTAATTGTTTCCTTTTCTTTTCCTTATGCAGTTCTTGTAACCAGACATTTTTTGCTATAGCACACAGCCAGGTAGAAAATTTAGCTCTTCCATTGTTATGAAAGTTATCGATGGATTTAATAGCCTGATAGAATGTTTCTTGCGTCAGTTCTTCAGCCGTCTGACTATTATTGGTCAGTGTTAATAAGTATTTAAAAATAAAGTCTCCATATTCCTGATAAACCTCCTCTGTGTTCACTTTTTACCTCCTCTCAATGGTAATCTAATTAATGATTGTTAAATGTTTAATCATCTATATATCCAAGAATTTACTGATTCGTTACAATATTTTTTTCCAACTCTATTATTTTCTGCTATTTACCTTCTTCTGTAAACAATGAGCAGCAGGTCTAAATAGAGGGAACACAGCTGTATCGGGAGAATAATAGGTCTCTAAATGATAAACAAACGAATCAAAAACAGTCTCATCGTTCATAGAACATATTAAAAGAAAAGTGGAAAATATATATTAATCCTATAAATTCTTGAAATTCATTTGTATAATGACCATAGATATCAGTTAACAGCAATGAAACAGATAAATGGAGGGACAGCTATGAAATTACTCATTGTAGAAGACGATAAAACAATTGCTTCCGGCTTGGAGTATTCCCTAAGCCAAGAAGGCTATGAAGTAATCGTCTGTCATCATGCGCAAGGAGCAGAGGAAAGGATAGACACAGAGATAGACAGCATTTCTCTATGCTTATTTGATTTATCTTTGCCTGATGGCAGCGGCTATGATTTATGCCGGCGTGTCAAAGAAAGTGCAGATGTCCCGGTTATATTTCTAACCGTTGCCGATGATGAAGTGAACGTGGTAATGGGACTGGATATAGGGGCAGATGATTATATTACCAAGCCATTTCGTATACGTGAATTAAGTGCACGGATTAAAACCGTGCTCAGGCGTTATCAAAAAAATAACACGCAGGAGAAGGATTCTGTCCACCTTGATTCGCTGGAGGTATTTCCGTTAGAAGGAAAAGTATATAAAGCAAATATAGAACTTGCATTAACCGCACTGGAATATAGGCTGTTGATGATTTTTATCAACCACCGCGGGCAGATATTGTCTCGGGAACAGCTGCTGGAACAGATATGGGATGTGGCTGGCGAGTTTGTCAACGATAATACGCTTACGGTGTATATTAAACGGCTTCGAAAGAAAATTGAAGATAATCCGCAGCAGCCGGCAATCATAGAAACAGTCAGAGGGCTGGGATACAGAATGGCGGCAGAAGATGTTACGAAATAAAGAAATCTGTTTTTTTCTCACTTCCACGGTATTGATTTTAGGAATCGGCATGCTATTAGGATATATGCATTCTCCTGTCACAGCTGTCTATATTGTGATTGTGGGCGGGAGCCTGGCGAGTTGCTATATGGTATGGATGGCCTGGCGCTATCAGCGGATTATCCAGTTATCCGGTTATTTACGAAAAATTATGGCAGGAGATACCGCGCTCGATGTCCGGGATAATAGAGAAGGGGACCTCAGTATATTAAAAAATGAAATCTATAAAATGACCCGGATGCTATCTGAACAGCAGGAAGGGCTGCAGAAGGATAAAGAAAAACTCACGGATGCAATCTCCGATATTTCTCATCAAATCAAAACGCCGCTGACTTCGATGACCGTAATGGCTGATTTATTAAGCAATCCGAATATCGAGACGGAAAAGCGGCATGAATTTACATATCATATTCGCAGGCAATTAGAACGGATGGAATGGCTTGTATCCTCGTTATTAAAGCTTTCCAAAATCGATGCGGGAACTACTTTATTCAGCAAGGAAAAGGTTGAAGTGGACCAGCTTATACAAGAAGTTGTTGCACCAATGGAGATTCCTGTGGAGCTGAAGGAGATAGAGCTGGAGATAGAAGAAAAGCCGGGGGTGACTTTTATAGGCGATAAAAATTGGACGAAAGAGGCTTGTATTAATATTTTAAAGAATGCAATAGAACACACCCCGCATGGCGGAAAAGTCTCCATCTCTTATGAGGAAAATGCTATTTTTACAGAAATACGAATTAATGATAATGGCAAAGGTATCGAGAAAGCAGAGCTTCCACATATTTTTAAACGTTTTTATAAAGGAAGTCAGGCGGCTGATGGCAGTGTTGGTATTGGTTTGGCGATGGCTTATTCGATTGTTGCTAATCAGCAGGGAGATATTGAAGTAATAAGTGAATCTGGAAAAGGAACCACTTTTTTAATTAAATTCTATCAGGGAGAAGCAGCTCGCTAAATGAAGTTTCACTTTATCAGCAGGTTATGTCATCATAAGTGACAATATTGTCACTGTTATTGTCACCATCCCGTCACCTTAGACAGGTAAAGTAGGGAACAAAGGAAAATAAGGAGGAAATTGTAGTGGAATTAATGCGGGTTGAAAATTTGTCTAAAGTGTACGGAAAAGGTGACACGGCAGTAAAAGCATTGGATAATGTATCATTTTCCGTGGAGCAGGGGGAGTTTGTAGCAATTATTGGACCGTCTGGTTCCGGGAAATCGACACTGCTTCATTTGCTGGGTGGTGTGGACCGGCCGACGGATGGCAAGGTATTTATAGAGAATACAGATATCTATGAATTAAATGAAACACAGTTAGCTGTTTTTCGCAGGAGACAGATTGGCTTAATTTATCAGTTTTACAATCTCCTGCCGATTTTAACTGTTGAGGAAAACATTACGTTGCCAATGCTGTTAGATTCTCATCAGGTGGAAAAAAAGCACTTTAAGGAATTGATAGAGATTCTTGGGCTTAAAGACCGATTAGATTATTTACCGAATCAGCTATCTGGGGGCCAGCAGCAGCGTGTATCCATTGGCAGAGCTCTAATCAGTAATCCGTCTATTATTCTTGCGGATGAGCCGACGGGGAATTTAGACAGTAAGAATAGTAAAGAAATCATTGATTTATTAAAACTATTTAATAAATCATATCACCAGACATTGGTCGTCATTACCCATGATGAACGAATTGCCCTTCAGGCTGATCGGATTATTTCCATTGAGGATGGTGTGATCGCCAAGGACGAGGTGATTCGCAAATGAATATTGTCAATAAAGTTACGTTAAGGCATTTAAAAGAAAATAAACGAAGAACGCTTATTACTATCATTGGTGTCATTATTTCTGTTGCGATGATTACAGGAGTAGCTTCCCTGGGAATTTCTTTTATAGATATGCAGCAGCGGGATGCGATTGCTAATGAAGGAAATTGGCATTACAGCATGGATCAGCTCAATTCAGAGCAGCTGGAAAAAATTCAAACCGATGCCAATACAGGTTCTGTCGGTGTGATGAAGGAATATGGGTATGCACCGTTGAATGACCAATTATTGAAAAGATACCTGTATGTCCGGGGCATGGATGAAACGGCTATGGAGCAGATGCAAGTGAATCTGACGAAAGGCCGGCTCCCGGCAAGTGAAAAGGAGGTAGTGATCTCTGAGGAATTAAAGAGACAGGATTTTGATTACCAAATTGGAGATACGATTGAGTTAGACATAGGAGAAAGACGTTATACAGGAACGGAAGGTATGGAAAATCGTGCGTTAGGCCAAAATGATTCCCTTTTGGTTATTGAAGGGCAATTAGATGAAGAATTACGTGAGCAAACCGAATACAGCTTTACCATTGTTGGTGAAATCGAAGAACCGATATGGGACGAGCCGTGGTCTCCAGGATATACCGTGTTAGCTTATACGGATGCACAAGCGTCATCTGTGGTGGACCGTGCTTTTGTAAAAGTGAATGATTTAGGGATAACCCTTTTCGATGATGTAGATTTGCTGGCGCAAGAATTGGATGTAGCGGATGATGCGTATAATTTTAACACGACTTTATTGAATACGTACCTTGTTTCCTTGAACAGCGGGACGGTTTCTACTTTATCCGGATTATTAACGGTTATTATGCTGATTATCGTAATTGGTTCAATGGCTTTAATTTATAATGCATTTGCTATCTCTGTATCAGAAAGATCACGGTATTTAGGGATGCTTGCGAGCGTTGGAGCAACGAAACGGCAAAAAAGAAATTCCGTATTATTTGAAGGGCTCTTAATCGGATTGATCAGTATTCCTATTGGAATTGGAGCGGGTTTTGCCGGCATTGGCATCACGCTGCATTATGTGAATCAGATTTTACAAAATGTAGGGCTTGAGACAGATTTCCGGCTGGTTGTTACTCTTCCTTTAATCGGGATAGCTGTCGGAGTTTCTATGATGACCATTTTAATTTCTGCATGGATACCTGCAGTCAGAGCATCTAAAGTAACGGCAATTGATGCTATCCGTCAGGCAAAGGATGTCAAATTAACGAAAAAGAAAGTGAAAACAAACCGTATCGTCCGTAAACTCTTTGGCTATGAAGCGGAAATTGCTTTGAAGAATTTAAAGAGACATAAGAAACGTTACCAGGTGACTGTTTTTTCACTCATGATCAGCGTTATTCTGTTCTTAACTGTAGGGTTCTATACCAATTCGCTGACAAAATCATATGAAGTACTGTCGGAGGAACTGGAATATGATATTTCCATTAGCGGCACGGGAGAAATAGATGATTCCAATCCTTTGTGGGAAATCTATCAAGACATACAAGATTTAGATAGTGTGGAGGAAAGTTTCATTTACAAAACAGCCCAGCTTCAGGCGTATTTTCCAGAGCAAATGGCTGGAGAGAACTATGAAAATAGGGATGGAACTCCTGAAACAGCAGAAGGTCTCCCGTATTACCTGGAATTAGTGGGCTTATCTGATGAGGATTGGGAACAATATCTAGCCGATAATGATATAACAGATAGGACAGAAAGTGATTTTCGCGGTGTTTTAGTAAACCATGTCACCTATAATGATGGCACGCAATACATCGAAACAGATATGTTAAAAGTGGATACGGGTGATATGCTGCCGCTTCAAGTGAACAGCTACAATGAAGAAAGAGACGATTGGAACTTCGAACAGGGAGAAGACATCGAGCTGCTTGGTCTGACGAATCAATATCCCGTTGGAAATTCCTATGCCGATTCGAACACTATTTATCTTATTGTACCGGAGCAAGTGCTTGAGAATACAATGGAATCATTTCCAAATGAAAGAACAAGTTTATCCGAGATATATGTCACCTCTGATGATCCGGACCAGGCGCAAGAGGATATAGAAGCGCTGGGGATTGCGGATGAGGTATCTATTTACAATCAGTATGAAGTCAGGCAGGATAATGAACAATTCGCACGGGTGCTGTCTATTTTTGTTTACGGTTTTATCATCCTGATTACATTGATTTCCGTTGCTAATATCTTTAATACCATTTCAACAAGTATTGCTCTGCGGAGAAGAGAGTTTGCAACGATGAAATCGATTGGCATGACGCCAAAAGCTTTTCGTAAAATGATTTATTTTGAGAGCCTGTTTTATGGAATAAAATCCTTGCTCTATGGGCTGCCAATCAGTTTCGTGGTAATGTATATTATTTACTGGCAGACACAATACGCCTTTGATTACAGCTTCAACATTCCATGGATGTATATTGGCATTGCGATTCTATCTGTATTCCTGATTGTTGGAGCAGCCATGCTATACTCGATGTCGAAATTGAAGAAGGATAGTATTTTGGAGACGTTAAGACAGGAAAATATTTAGAGCAACATAACAAGCTATCTCGGGTGGGAATATCTGAGATAGCTTGTTTTTTTGTTATTTAGAATGCTGGGCTTTAAAATTATCATAACGTGGCTGTTCGTGCTAATAGTGAAAAAGATCCATAGATGAACATGTTTCGAATAGGAGAAGCAGCGAAACAAACAACGCTATCCGTTTAAATATAAAACTCCATATGAGGCTTTTCCTGCTTATAATAATTCATTCTGTCCTGTAACGTGCCAGTATGAAATTCAAACTTATGACCATCAGGGTCTGTAAAATAGATCGATTTCTTATCTTTTTCATCCCTGGGACGGCCCGTTAACATATTTACGTCTAATTCCTCTAATTTGTTATATATGCTGTCAAAATCAGCTTCTTCAATGGAAAAAGCAATATGTGTATAGGATTGGCTTATTTCATTCCGGGGTATGTCCTTCTCCAAATTAAGAGCCAGCCACATGCCATTTAAATCAAAATAAGCTGTGCTTCTTCCCTTGACCAGTAATTTAGCATCAAACACATTCTGGTAAAAACGTATGGACTTTTCCAAATCAGAAACAGAAAATAAAAAATGATTTACTCCCTTTATAAACAACTTTATCACCTCAATATGATTAGTTTCATTTTTTCTAAGAACAACAATAAATAGCTGCATCAAAAGCATCTTCCGGAGTATAGATGATTTCATTTCTTATTTCGTAAGGTATATCATGGTTTTCTAACAATTCCGTAGCATTGCTGTTTGTCTTTTCTCCCCACTCGGTGTATTCGCCGGTATATTCTTTTTGACAAGCGGATAAGGCTGCCAAAAGAAAAAAATCACAAAGTATAAATACTAGAACCTTCTTCAAAATCTTTCTCTCCTTTAAATGATTTAATCAACTTCGTTTATATTCATTCTTTAACTCTACCAAAAAGTTTTCTTACGTTAAAGAGCCCACTCTATTAATGCAAAAGCACATGTTAATTTCCGATGTACGCGTATTTACGAAAAATCATTTCCGTTCCATCCTAAGGAAAAGAAAATTTTGTATATTTTAAAAAAATTATTGTTTTTCTTCTGTATTAAGAATATAATACATTTAAATATGTGTCTTAGTGTATTAATACAGTATGACAAAAATACATCATTAGAACGAGGTGAGGGGTTATATTCAAGTAGTAGCTTGGATAGTTACTTTATTATAATTGTAATATTTATACTTAAAAAGAATTTATTGTTAGAAGTTGTTGAGGGGGTTAGTTATGAATTTTATGAAACGGGCTTTTTTAGAGATTACTAGAAAAAAAGGAAAGTCTTTAATTTTACTTGCAGTTATTTTTATTTTAGGAAATTTGATTTCTGGAGCTATTGCGATTCAGCAGGCAACCGGCAATGTAGAGACCACCATTAAAGAGAGACTGGGTACTGCAGCAACGGTTGACATGGATTATAAAGCATGGGAGTCCATGTCTGAGGAAGAACTGGAAACCTTGGAGATGGAAGAGCTGGGCGTTGATCTGATTAAGCAGATTGGCGAGCTTCCTTATGTGAAATACTATGATTACAGCATGACCACCTGGATGGGGTCAGAGAGTATAGAACCTTATCAAGAAGAACTGGAAGAGGATGTTATGTATGGGGATGAAGATAATATCCCTTTTAGCCTGAAAGGGATCAATTACGCTCCAGTTATTGATTTTGAAGAAGGAAAAGGGGAGTTAGCAGACGGACGGGTGTTTACAGAGGAAGAGATTGAGAATGGCACGTCCGTGGCAATCATTTCTCAAAAACTGGCAGAGCAAAATAATTTAGAGGTAGGAGATACATTTACATTATTAAGTGCTGTGTATGATTACTCGGAAGAGACGGGTGAAGAGACCGTATTGGATTCCAGAGATATTGTTTTAGAAGTGATTGGATTATTCGATCCGCAATCTGGAAAGGAAGAGACAGAGAGTAAAGAGGAAGATAGCGATATGTTCCTGATGGAGGATATCGACTATCAGAATACCGTATATGTTCCTAATGCCATTATATCTGCCGAAGAACAGTATTACTGGGAGGTATATGCTGAAGACGATCCGGAAATTGCTGAAATGCTGGAAGAAGAGTCGATGGAATACTATACGCCAATCTATTACTTAAATAATCCAGAGGACATAGAGCCATTTGAAGAAGAGGTGGCGCCGTTATTGCCGGAGCTTTATACGGTAATTAGCGCAAGTGACCAATATGATGATATTTCAGGACCGATGGAATCCATGTCCACGCTGTCAAAATATGTTTTATTAGTGGCTGTGATTGCGACCGTACTCATTACTGGATTAGTCGTTTTACTATTTTTGCGGGACCGCAAGCGTGAATTAGGGATTTACTTATCCTTAGGTGAGAAGCGGGGTAAGGTTGTCGGACAGATTTTAATTGAAGTAATCGTCGTTGCCTTTGTTGGTATTACATTATCATTATTTACTGGAAATCTCTTAGCAGGGCAAGTATCAGATACGATGATGAAAGCAGATGATACGCAAGAAGAAAGCTATGAAGGTGTTATTTATTATGAAGGGATAGAAACCAATTTGACGGCAGAAGATGTGATAGATTCATATGAGGTCAGTCTTAATTCCAGCTATGTGCTCGGTTTTTATGGAATCGGTCTGTTAACGATTTTGATTTCAACGATTATCCCGCTGATTTATATTGTCCGGTTGAATCCAAAGAAAATACTGATGTGATGGTGAGGTGAGAAGATGATATTAGAAGCAAAGGATTTAAATTATTATTATCAGGACGGCGAACAGCGCCGTTATATTTTAAAGGATACATCTATCTCTTTTGAGAAGGGAAAGTTTTATACGATTTTAGGGCAGTCCGGCTCAGGAAAGACAACCTTGTTATCCTTGCTCAGTGCGTTGGATTCACCGCATAGCGGAGAAGTGTTATTTAACGAGGAGAATATTAAGAAAATTGGATATGAAAAATACCGTCGTAATAATGTGGGGATTATTTTTCAAAGCTATAATTTAATTCCGACTTTTACAGCTATTGAAAACGTACTGGTCCCGATGTCAATCACGGAAAATGAAATTCCGGATGATACCAAAACCGTAGCGTATAATTTGCTGGATTATATCGGGATTGTAAAAAATAAAGCAGACCGTCTGGTTAATCAGCTGTCCGGGGGAGAGCAGCAGCGTGTTGCCATTGCCCGTGCGCTGGCAACGAACGTGGAATTAATTCTTGCCGATGAACCTACTGGAAATCTTGATGAAGAGATGGAGCAGGAAATCATTGATATCTTTAAAAAATTGGCACATGAGCATGGAAAATGTGTCATTGTGGTAACTCACTCCAATGAAATTGCCGAACAGTCTGATCAGGCTTTCCAATTGAGGAAGGGTGTTCTGTCTTCCTATGAGTGATTTTTTATCCAAGTTTAATAAAGATAAATATGATGATCTGGTAAATGAAAAAGAAGACAAGGAAATAAAGAGCAGTGACAATAAGAAAGAACAGAAACAGGAAGAAAAAGTACCGCAGCAGAAGCACGAGGAACAGGCTTCTGCTGTGGAAAAGGAAGAGCCCGTATATAAAAAGCATGAGCCCGTCCCTGCTTCTTCCTCTCTTTCCTCCAGAAGCGGCCGCCGTCAAGATGCAGAAGAAGAAGTGGAAATTGACTTAGATTACCGGAGGAAGAAAAAACGCCGGATGTGGCTGCTTATTTCTGGAGCCGTTTTGGCTTGTATCCTGATTTTCTTCATTTATTATCTGCTTGTTCATGTGAAGGTAGAAAATTTTGAGGGTCAGCCTGTGGCAGATGTGCGGGCCTGGGCTGAGGAGAACGATGTGGAAATCGAATTAGAACAGGAATACAGCATGGAGCATGATGCGAACCATGTTATTTCACAAAGTGTTTCTGAAGGGGACAAGATTAAAAAAGGAAAAACGCTGCAATTAACCAGCAGTTTAGGTGCTGATCCAGAAGAAGTTATTCCGCTGGTTGATTTTTCAGAGATGTCCCAAGAAGAAGCACAAATCTGGATTGAAGAAAATAAAGCAGAAAACCTGCAGCTGGTCACAGAATATAGTGATGATATCGAAGCGGGGGGCTTTATTCAGTTTTCCATCAAGGATAGCAGTATTGATGAATCGGAATACAAACGGAAGGATAGTGCTGCTGTCTATTATTCAAGAGGGGAAG
The DNA here is from genome assembly GCF_042654105.1 of Oceanobacillus aidingensis. Lineage (NCBI taxonomy): Bacteria > Bacillati > Bacillota > Bacilli > Caryophanales > Bacillaceae > Oceanobacillus > Oceanobacillus aidingensis. The sequence continues at coordinate 205,306 of NZ_JBHSFT010000014.1, forward strand.
AAGTTTTCGAAAAGAATATTACTATCCCTGATTTTACCGGAGCTGCCAAAGAAGAAGTGGAAAAATGGGCAGAGACCAATGAAATTGAGATGACCTATGAAGAGGCTGATTCGGACAGCGTCGAAGAAGGAAATATTATCAGTCAAAGTGAACCGGCGGATGAGAAAATCGCGAAAAGAGACGAGATGGAAGTGGTTGTATCAGCCGGTAAAGCAGTGGTCGTTCCGAATTTTGGAGGGGTAACTGCGGAAGAAGCAGCGATGAATTATCCAGATTTAAATGTCACCGTAAAACATGCTTTTCATGCAGACGTTGCCTATGGAACGCTGATTTCACAATCTGTTGAAGCAGATACAAAGCTGACAAATAAAGATGACAAGGATGTTACCGTAACGTACTCTCAGGGCAGACCATATTTGCATGATTTCCGAGGACAGACAGAAGGGGATTTGCCAAGACTGTTTTATGAGGAATATCAATCAAAGGGTGCGGACATCAACTATATTGTAAAGTATGTTGATTCCCCGGAAGTAAAGGGAACCGTCGTGGATATGGGGGTATTTAATGAATTTGTGCCCATGACGTATACGGTGGAGGTCCGAATTAGCAATAATGCTTCTGCACCGCCAAATCCGCCGGCATTTGATGAAGGACCGGAAGATATTTATCCGGAGCCCGGAGCAGGCGGAGCTGATGGACTGGAAGAACTTGAACCAGAGCTTGGTGCAGATGAGTCTCCGGATTCATTGGAGGAAACGGAAGAGTAATAAACACAAATAAATATGATATCGAAACAGGAGTAATTTCCAATTGTCATGGAACTACTCCTGTTTTTTGAAAGTAAAATATTCCGATATAGCATTGGAAACTTCCAGTTCTTAATTTAACTGCAGCAGCGCTTCTTCTGAAACATCCTCTTCTCTTACCTCTGTCCAGCCTTTTCCATAGCTGCCCGATGCATCAATGCGCAGAAAAGCACCTGGCCGGAGCTCTCTATCGATTACTTTTGTGATTTGCTGTTCTTTGCCATCCGCGTTATACCCTGAAAAGACATACTTGTAATTGCCGGTCCACAGCTTTTCGTAATTATCATCAGCTGTTTCTGCATAATAGGTTTCTATCGGATGCTGTAACAACCAGTCTGTTAATGGAATGATGCCGGCTGTCGTCTTTTGGATGGCAACAGCGGCGAGGGTGAAGAGAATGAGTATTCCAATCAATACTTTGTACTGCTTTTTTCATATCATGACACTCCTTTTTTACGTGCTTTATTCTAATCTTTATTGTAAAGAAGGAGGCAGATTGAAAAAATCGCTTTCTCTTACAATTAGCTTACAGAATTGTAAGGTGAAAATGCTTTCTCTATTTTTGTGGTTCCATCCAATCTGTGCCATAATTAGTTAAAAACGGGGAGGGGGGATACGGATGCAAACCATTATGATTGTAGAAGATGACCCGAAGATTGCAAAGCATCTGCAGGATTATATTGAAAAATATGGTTATCGGGTGTCTTTTATCATGGATTTTGAACGGATCATGGAAGTATTTCAAGAGGAAAAGCCTGACTTAGTGCTTCTGGATATTAATTTACCAAGCTATGATGGTTTTTATTGGTGCAGGCAAATTCGCCAGCTGTCTACCTGTCCGGTCATTTTTATTTCTGCCCGCACAGGAGAGATGGACCAGGTAATGGCGCTGGAAAACGGAGGCGATGATTTTATTACAAAACCGTTCAGTGCGGAAATCGTGATGGCAAAAATACGCAGTCAGCTGCGCCGGGCATATGGAGCGTATGCTCAGGACGCAAAGGAGCGTTTCTTAGAGGTGGAAGGGTTAAAGCTTTCCCCGGAACGGCTGGAATTAACCTTCGCCGGAGAGGATACGTTTTTATCAAAAAAAGAAGCGGATATTATGGAAACCTTAATGAATCGTTATCCGCGTGTTGCCGGCAGGGAAGATTTGCTGGAGAAGCTTTGGGACGACCAGACCTATGTGGATGAAAACACATTGAACGTCAATATAACAAGAGTGCGGAAAAAGCTGCAGTCTGTCGGGATTGCAGATGGAGTGGAGACGGTTAGAGGAGTCGGCTACCGCTTAAAAAGCCTGTTGAAAGAAGAATAATGTAAATGGGGAGGATTCCTATGCAATTTAAATCCGTTGTGGAAGCAGATTTGATTTCATGCAGTAAATTATTTTTAACCGTTTTTAATGGGGAACCATGGAATGATAAATGGACGTTAGAAAAAGCCAAACAGTATCTGGCAGATTTTTACCGGACTCCTGGATTTTTTGGTGTGTCAGCGATAGAAAATGAAGAGATTATTGGATTTATTTTTGGGACACGCCGGGCTTGGTGGAATGGCGATGAGTTTTTTATCAATGAAATGTGTGTAGATACGGACAGACAAAATAAAGGAATAGGGAAGGAGCTCCTTACTCATTTGGAGAAAGTGATAGATTCAAATGAAATTACTGCTATTTCTCTTTTGACGGACCGGGGAATACCGGCAGAAGCATTTTATAAAAGAAATGGCTTTAAAGAAATAGAAAGGCTTGTTTTTCTCAGTCGTGAAGTTTGAAGCAGATGTTTACCATGCGTGTTCAAAAAGTCATTTTCATTGGGCATTTTGAACATCCTCTTAAAGGAGGTTGAAAATGAAGTTATTTTTAAAGGAACATGCTTTATTGATTTTACTTAATATCGTGCAGTTTACGGCTATCCTGCTTATTTACTGGCTGGATGGCTACCGGAATTTACTGCCGGCATTGTACGCGATTTTTATTGGATTCTTTTTTCTTGTCTGCTATCTTTTTTATCAGTATTTCAGCCGCCGGACATTTTATCACCGTTTAAGCCATCCGATGGAAACCTTAGATGAATCCTTGCAGAAAAGCAGTCCGCATCCTGTTTCCGAAGCAATGAACGATTTGTTGCGAAGTCAGTATAAACAGTATCAGCAGCAGATCAATACCATTGAAAAGGAAAGGGAGGAGCATCTTAAGCTGATGGATCAGTGGGTGCATCAAATGAAAACACCTATCTCTGTCATTGAGCTTACCGCACAGAATCTGGATGAGCCAGACTCCTCCAGTATTCGAGAGGAAACGGAGCGGATGAAATCGGGATTAAATACAATTCTTTATATGGCAAGGCTGCGGACAATTGAGCAGGATTTTCATATCAAGCCGATACATTTGAAATCATTGGTCCATGAGGTAAACGGTGAAAACAAACGATTCTACATACGCAATAAGGTTTATCCTAAAGTGGAAGAACGAACGGAAGGGTTGACAGTACAGTCAGATGAAAAGTGGCTTTACTTTATCCTGACCCAGCTTGTTTTAAATGCTGTAAAGTACTCCGCAGACAAAAGCAATTCCATTCTTATCTCTATTTATGAAAGGGAGAAAGAAGCTGTGTTGGAAGTGAAGGATTTTGGTGTCGGGATTCCGGAAGCGGATAAGAGACGTATTTTTGATGCTTTTTATACTGGTGAGAACGGCAGGAAATTTAGAGAATCTACCGGAATGGGATTGTATTTAATCAAAGAATCCGTGGAGTATCTCCATCATCGGATTGAATTTGAGTCAAGGGTGGGAGAGGGCACCACGTTCCGGATTCTTTTTTCGGAAACGCAAAAGCGATGAATATAAAGTAAAATAGTATATAAAAGAAATGACATCTGCCGCAATGATGCTGCTGTGGCAGATGTCATGCTATGTGTTAGGATCGTAATCCATCCTCTACGCGTTCGCCAAGCTGAGGAGAAGCAAGCGAAAAATACTCTATTGCCTTTGCCTGCAAGTCTCGCCGTACTCCTGTCAGTCCAGTAACCAGATTCGAGACAAGCTGCGTTTTTCCTGTTTGCGATAAAGATTGATAGTATTCCCCTGCCTGGGTAAAATCATCCTGCTTTACAATATCCGAGCGTATGAGCTCGCCTTCCACATACCTGCCTTCTCCGCTCGTCTGTAAATTGCTTGGCTTCCAATGCTTCTGATCATTTACCGGCACATCTCGGAACCGCGGTCCGATACGATAGCGCTGCGAATCCCAATATACATTCGCCCGCCCTTGTACGATTTTATCATCGGACAATTCTGCTCCGTCCAGCAAGTTTGACGGGGAGAACGCAAGCTTTTCCACCTGCTCCATATAATCGTCTGGATTGCGATTAAGCACCATCTTTCCGACAGGGTGAAAAGGAAACATCTTTGGATCCCATACTTTCGTATCATCAAGCGGATCGAACGGAAGCTGCCCCGCATCTTTAGGATTCATCATTTGTACATACAGTCCGTATTCTACTAAGCTCCCGTCTGCAATCGTGTTGTAGAGATCTTCTCCGGAATAATCCGGATTGGCCGCTGCAATTTTATCTGCCTCGCTGCTTGTAATGAATTGTACACCCTCAAATGGAATCCACTGGTATTTAATATAATGCCGTTTTCCTTCTGCGTTTCGCCACACGTACGTACTGACGCTGTTAGCGGGGATTCGCCGAAAACTTTTAGCTGTGCCCTGGTTAGAAAAGAGACGGACGATAAAATGGGTGGACTCCGGGTGCCTGGCGACAAATTCCCAAAGCGAATTCGGATCCATCAGGTTGTTCTTAGGTGATGGGGAAAGAGCTTTGATACTTTCTGGGAAACGCATCGGATCACGCAATAAAAAGACGGGGATATCATTACAAATAAGGTCAAAAATCCCGTCGTCTGTATAGAACTTCGTTGAAAATCCACGTATGTTTCGCGAGGTATCCGGGGTGCCTTTATTGCTCGCTCCAAGTGAAAAACGAACCGCGACAGGAACGGTTTGGCCAGCATGCTGAAGAAAAGGAAGCTTTGTGTATTTACTCATGCTGTTCAGTGTTTCGAAATACCCAAATGCACCATACCCTTTCACATGTAAAGGACGTTCGATAATCTTCTCGTGAATGAAGGTTTCCAGTGTTTCATGCAAAATGTTATCCTGTTCCAATATCGGACCATCTTTACCAACCGTTTGGGAGTGCATCGGGCCGGAAGTGTTGGATGAGTTATGTTGGCGTGTCGCGTGCTTGTTATCTGCTGCTTCTGTTTTTGGAACAGGATGACGTTTTCCTTGTTGCGGATTATGATTGTTATCGCTCATTAGTTCCTCCTTGTGAAAATATAATCTACCTTAATAATGTTATGAATATTGCTTGTTTCAATATGCATTATTAGTAAAAAAATAATCAGAAGATTGGGAAATCAAAAGGTAAAAAATAGATTTTGGTAATTGAAAAGACGAATTAAGATGATGCACGGAGGAAAATCTCTTTAAAACAATAGATACTTATCTTACAATGCTGTAAGGTAATTGAAAGAAATTTCGATAGTTTCTTCCTTAAGAGCAGCGATATACTATGGTTAAATGAAATGATAAGGAAGGAAGGATTTATATGTTGAAAGTAAGACAAGTCAGTAAAGTTTATGAAGGCAAAGTCTCCTACCGTGCTTTGTCAGATATTGATTTGACCGTAGAGGATAATGAATTTGTAGGAATTATGGGGCCGTCTGGAAGCGGTAAGACAACGTTGTTAAATATGATTGCTACGATTGACGAACCGACGACAGGGGAAATCTTAATTAACGGGAAGGACCCGCATCGTCTCAAAAAAGAAAAGCTTGCTCAATTCCGCAGACGGGAATTAGGGTTTGTCTTTCAGGATTTTAACCTGCTCCACACACTGACCGTGGAAGAGAATATGGTGCTGCCGTTAACTCTTGATGGCAAAAAGGTAAGTGAAATGAAGAAAAAGGCAAAGGAAATTGCTGCGAAGCTGGGGATAACGGAAATCATGAATAAACGAACCTATGAAATTTCCGGCGGGCAGGCGCAGAGGGCAGCTGTTGCCCGGGCAATGATTCATACGCCAAAGCTGCTCTTGGCAGATGAACCGACGGGAAACCTGGATTCCAAGTCCTCTAAAGATGTGATGGAATTGCTGGAATCCATTAATGAAAAGGAAAAGACAACAATGCTTTTGGTTACGCATGATCCGCAGGCTGCGAGTTATTGTAATCGTGTGGTATTTATCCGGGACGGAAAGTTTTATTCCGAAATTCACCGCGGCGATAACCGGCAGGCGTTTTTCCAAAAGATTATCGACACACTCTCATTAATGGGAGGGGATTCCAATGACTTTTCGTCAGTTCGCGTTTAATAATGTCGTCCGGAATAAACGGCTTTATGCTGCGTATTTTCTAACCAGCCTTTTTACCGTGATGGTTTTCTTTACCTTTTCTATTTTTGCTTCTCATCCGCAGCTGACAGGAAATAATATGGATTCCTATGTCAGCTTTGGAATGAATGTTGCCGCAGGGATTATCTATGTATTTTCTTTTTTCTTTGTGCTTTACTCGATGAGTTCTTTCCTGCAATCAAGGAAAAGAGAATTCGGCTTATTGATGATTCAAGGAATGAGCATGAAACAAATCCGCTCGATGGTTTTCCTGGAAAATATGTTTATCGGTTTGCTGGCTACGATTGGCGGTATTGGATTAGGACTGGTTTTTTCTAAAGGTATCTTATTGATTGCTGAAAATGTACTCATTATTGATAATGAACTGCCATTTTATTTTCCAACACAGCCTATTTTGATTACCTTTGGCTGCTTTATGGTGCTATTTTTCCTGATTTCTTTATTTGTATCATATATTTTACGAAGCCGGAAATTGATTGATTTAATCAAGGGCGATAAAAAGTCAAAAGGGGAGCCGAAAGCAAACTTATTTTTAACCATTCTGGCAGTGCTTTTGCTCGGAACAGGATATGTGGTTGCTGTAACAGTCGATGGATTAAAGGTGATTGCCGCACTGGTTCCAGTTGTTATTGTCGTGATTATTGGCACCTATCTTCTGTTCACCCAATTAAGTGTATTTATCATCCGGCGGTTAAAAAAGAAAGAGAATGTATTCTGGTATAAAACAAATATGATTCTTTTATCCGATCTATCGTTTAGGATGAAGGACAATGCAAGATCATTTTTCTTAGTAGCGATTATTTCAACCGTCGCTTTTAGTGCGATTGGATCGCTGTATGGGTTTCAATCGTATATCACTGCAGGAATCAAGCAGATGAACCAAACTACGATTTCTTATCAGGACTATGATACAGGAAATGAGGAAGCGAATGTTTCGTATATTGATGAAACGCTGCGGGAAGCAAATGTTGACGTGGATAAAGAGCAGGTAACGCTCCATTATTATGAGCTGCCTGATGAATCGCAGGTTATGGTTACAAAGGAGTCAGATTATAACCGAATTGCGGAATTAAGTGATAATGAAACGGTTCAGATAGAAGACGGTGCTCCGGCTTTGATGGGACCTGAAGTTATTTTTCTTAATATCGGCGGGGATAATTCGAATAAAGAGGAAGCGGAAATATTAAAGGATGCGGAGCTGGAGCTGGGAAACACTGTTTTAGAGCCAGTACAGCTGGTAGAATCTAGTATACTGCCTGCTACCCAAAAATATTATGTTGTTTCCGATCATGATTTCGAGAGCCTGCCTGAGCCTGCTATGGAGGAAAACTACTATGCTTGGCAGGAGACAGAGGATAAAGAAATTCCTTTAGGCGTAGCAGAAAAATTAGATGATGCGTTATCTACAGAGGGAATCCGGATTGGTGAGTATGAAGAATATGTTATCAATAAAATGTATGGACCCATCCTGTTCGTCGGCTTATTTATCGGAATCGTCTTTTTCGTATCGGCTGGAAGCTTTCTCTATTTCCGACTCTACTCTGATTTAGATGAAGATAAAAAGAAATTCCAGGCAATCACGAAAATGGGATTAACCGAGAAGGAATTGAAAAAAGTATTGAACAGACAAACCGCGCTTCTTTTCTTTGCGCCGATTGCTGTTGCGCTGGTTCATGGAGCTGTCGCATTAACGGCGCTTTCCAATATGTTCTTCTACAGTCTGGTAAAGGAATCGGCAATGGTACTCGGAATGTTTTTAGCTATTCAAATCGTGTATTTCTTTATTGTTCGTTTCTACTATATCCGGCAGGTGAAGCAGGCCTTGCGATAATGACATGTTTCAAAATAAAAGACTGCATACAACAGGAAGCTTGGGCGCTTCTGCTGTATGCAGTTTTTTACACACTTTCATGTTTAGACGGATATGATACGGAGGTATTCCAGAAATCATTTATTATTTCTGCAAGCTCTTTCGGATTATCTGTGTTAGCTTCATGTCCGGCTTTCCTGATTATTTTTAAGCTTGCACCATTTATCAGGCTGCTTAGCTGTTCCGCAGCTTTTTTATTGGGCTTATCTTTTTCCCCGCACAGAATAAGCGTTGGACATGATATATCTGCTAATTCCCTGCTGAAATCTAATTGCTTCATGGATGTAGTTAATTGAATCACATCCTTTTTAGGCAGCCCCATTTTTTGAAAAACCGGGCTGGGGAGCATCCGAAAAACGACATTTTGAAGTGAGAGAAGAAAGCGGGGCATTTTATACTGTGCATTTATTAAAATAAGAGATTGGACCTTCTTCGGGCGATCGATTGCATAATTTAAAGAAAGGATGGCCCCTAAGGAAAGACCGCACAGGTGAACCGGGCCCTTAAGACGTTCACAATAATCGTAAAAACGCTGGTATAGATGATGATAATCGACTTTCCCTTCTTCAAGAGATAGAAATAGGTCAGGAGAAGCTATTTGGTGAGAGCCTGTTTCTATATAATCAATAATTCTTTGCCAGCTGGCAGCATTTTGACCAAGACCATGGACGAATATACAGTTCATGTTTTTATCACCCTTCTAATGATTTTGATTATTAGTATACAGCATATTGAATCAAGTCAGGGTTACATTGTAAAATAAGTTATGTTTACTAGAAAAAAGAGATGGATTAGAAGGGGGATTTATATGCATATTGCTGTGTATTGCGGGGCAAGTCTTGGTACAGATCCAGCCTATCAGAAAGCGGCTAAGCGGGTTGGAAAGTGGATTGCTGAAAAGAAGCACACGTTGGTTTACGGCGGCGGAAAAGCTGGTTTAATGGGTGTCGTTGCGGATGAGGTATTGGCGAACAAAGGAGAAGCGATTGGAGTTATTCCTGACTTCTTAGTGGAAAGAGAGCTAAGTCATCCAAAGTTAACGACATTAGAAATTGTTGATTCAATGACTGTACGAAAGAATAAAATGATATCATTGGGTGATTGCTACATAGCCCTTCCAGGCGGGCCGGGAACGCTGGAAGAAATAGCTGAAGTGATATCCTGGTCAAGAGTGGGGCAGAATAATAACCCGTGCATTCTCTTTAACCAGAATGGGTATTATGACAGTTTAGCAAGGGTTTACGATGAAATGGTGGAAAACGGCTTTTTATCCATGCAGGACAGAGAACGCATTTTATTCTCTGATTCTCTGGAAGAAATTGAAGCGTTTATTTCCAGTTACGTACCGCCTGAAATACGACAATATACGTAAAATGTATCGTGCGATTAATTAGACGTGTTAGAAAAAACATAGAAAAGCTGTCATTACAGCATTTCTATGTTTTTAATGTATAAAATAGCGGCTTTATGTTACGTGGGAAAGTCTATCGACGAATGTTAAGATGAAAAAGAATGTTTTTGTTCGTGTTTTATTGACAAATAGGAGGTGCATTAGTAATATAATGATGTGAACTTAATAGAAATGCGTATAATTTCGGGGATATGGCCCAGAGTTTCTACCAGACTGCCGTAAATGGTCTGACTACGCAGCGGAAATAATTTTATTTTAGATTATTATCTGCTGTTCCTATGGAAACTCTTAATTTGATTAAGAGTTTTTTTAATAAGCACTGTTTACAAAACATGATCGTGCTGAATACATAGCATTTTTGGAACTTTTCTATCTAAGGGATGAATATAAATTCCGATAAAAAATGGAGGAAAAAAGTTCATGAGTAAATTTTTTGAGTTTGAAAAACTGGGTACGAATTTTCGAACAGAGTTTATCGCGGGTTTAACGACCTTTTTAGCAATGGCTTATATTTTATTTGTTAATCCGAGTATTTTAGGAGAAGCGGGAATGGACCATGAAGCAGTGTTTGCTGCAACAGCAATCGCGGCTGCATTTGGTTCCATTGTTATGGGAGTTCTCGCTAAATATCCAGTAGCACTTGCGCCTGGGATGGGACTGAACGCATTTTTTACGTATACCGTCGTAATTGGCTTTGGTGTCCCTTGGGAAACAGCACTTGCAGGTGTGTTAGCTTCAGGAATTATATTTATTGGTTTAACCTTAACCGGAATTCGTGAAATTATTATTAATGCTATCCCGCCAAGTTTAAAACAGGCGGTAGGAGCTGGGATTGGCTTGTTTATTGCATTTATCGGCTTAAAGAATGCAGAAATTGTTCAGGCTGATCCGTCAACCATTATTGCACTCGGTGATTTATCCTCGCCGACGGTATTATTAGCTATCTTTGGGATTGCTGTTTCAGTTATTTTAATTACGGTTGGTGTTAAAGCAGGTATTTTTTACGGGATGATTATCAGCTCGATTGTTGGGATGATTTTTGGATTGATTCCCGTGCCTTCTGGTCTCAGCGGAATCGTCAGCAGTGCGCCAAGCCTAGCGCCGACATTTGGACAGGCATTCATTCATTTTGATCAGATTTTTACCATGCAAATGCTGATTGTTATTTTAACGTTTTTGTTTGTTAATTTCTTTGATACGGCAGGGACGCTTGTTGCCGTTGCAACAAAAGCAGGATTGATGAAGGACAATAAGCTGCCAAGAGCAGGGAAAGCACTTTTTGCAGATGCGTCTGCAAGTGTTGTTGGGGCTGCTGTCGGTACATCTACAACTACTTCTTTTGTAGAGTCTACATCCGGCGTAAGCGTAGGCGGACGTTCCGGTTTTACAGCGGTTGTCACAGGCTTGTTCTTCCTGTTAGCTTTATTTTTCTCTCCATTATTAAGTGTGGTAACGAATGAAGTGACTGCTCCGGCATTAATTATTGTCGGTGTGTTAATGGCAAGCAGCTTGAAGGATATCCCTTGGGATAAATTTGAGATTGCTGTACCGGCTTTCTTTACTGTACTGATGATGCCGGTGACGGCCAGCATCGCATCGGGGATTGCGATTGGATTCATATTCTATCCGATCACCATGCTTGTTAAAGGACGGGCGAAAGAAATTCATCCGATTATGTATGTCTTGTTTGTTATTTTTGCATTGTATTTTATCTTTTTGACGTAAAAATAAAACTGAAATATATAGGGAGAGTGCGTTATGATAGCACTCTCCCTTTGTTGTATACTGGAAATTAATCCATTGAGAAAAATAGTATTCAATAGATTCACAGAATACACTTCGCATGTATAGAATACACCAAATGCAAATCATATAAAATATACAAGGAGGTAATGTACAAATGAAACCAATCATTGGGTTAACCGCATCGATGGAAATAGACGGCATGGAATATAAAATGAACCTGCGAAATGTAAGAGCTATCGAAAAAGCCGGCGGTATCCCTGTTATTCTGCCGTATTACAGCGATTATCAGGAGATTGCAGCATTGCTTGATAAATTAGACGGACTCTATCTTCCTGGGGGCTATGATATTGATCCTTCTTTATTTCAAGAGGAGCCGAATCCTGCACTGGGTACGATCATTCCTGAAAGAGACCGCGTGGAAAGGAAGATTATCCCTTATTTTTTAGAGAAGGATAAGCCGGTATTGGGCGTTTGCAGAGGATGCCAAATTTTAAATGTTGTTACTGGCGGAAGCATGTATCAGGATTTAGATTCGCAATATCCAAAACAGTTGATACAGCATACTCAAAAAGCAGATTTTCATCACCGGTCGCATGCTGTCAAGATAACTCCAGCTTCTTTATTGGAAAAGCTGGTGCAGGCATCGGAAATCAAGGTGAACAGCTATCATCATCAGGCAAACCGCTCTCTGGGGAAGGATTTTATGATTTCGGCTGTGGCAGGAGATGGTGTGATGGAAGCCTTTGAAAGTAAAATACATCGCTTTGTTTTAGGGGTGCAGTGGCATCCAGAAGGCATGATTCATCTTGAGAATGACCCGTCTCTGTCAATTTATAAGGGGTTTATTGAAGCGTGTAAAGAAAGGTAGGTTGATGGATTACATGCAAAAAGAGACCATCTAACCTATTCGTTATCAAGTCTCTTCATCCATGCTATTTCGATTCATTTTCGGCTAAAGCTTTTATCACGTTAGAGGATTCTTTTGCAAAATCAACGGAAGCGTCATAATAATCCTTCCCTTGATCTAAAAGAGAGAAGTCACCAATTTCGATAACTAATTTTGTGTGGTTGCCCGCAGGTTCTAATAAATAACGGTAAGCAACCTCTCCTGGTTCGGGCTTGAATTTCCAGCCAGTTCCGTGTAAATCGATGATAAGCTCTCTTTCTTTTTCTGCTTTTATAATCGTAGTAATAGACTGTTCTCCATTTGGCAGGTCCCAGACTACTTTGCTGCCTTCCGTCATTGGTTCAGAAGGATAGTCCTCTGGCAGCTCATCCCATTGTGCTACATATTTTGGAAGTGTTAATACTTCCCAAACCTTCTCTAAGGATGCATGAATGGTTATTTCTTCGGTGACAATAAGTTGTTTTTCCACTGAAATTCCTCCAAATAAGTTTGTTCAGGATGATGCTTGCCAATTTTTAGCGATAAATTCATCCCTGCCTGATTTAGCGCGGTCTTCTTCATATTCTTTTTTACTTTTTTTATAAAAATCCTGATGGTAATCTTCTGCAGGATAAAAGGGTGCTGCTGCTTTGATTTCTGTTACAATCGGCTTGGCAAACCTGCCGCTCTCAGCAAGCTGCTGCTTTGATTTTTCAGCCAATTCTTTTTGGACTTCATTATGATAAAAGATAGCTGTTCGATATTGCTCGCCTCTATCCTGAAATTGCCCGTCCGGATCAGTCGGGTCGATTTGCGGCCAGTATAGATCGAGGATTGTTTGATAATCGATGAAGGAATCATCATACGTAATCTCTACCGCTTCATAATGTCCCGTATTTCCCTGCTTGACTTGCTCATAAGAAGGGTTATCGATATGTCCCCCTGTGTAACCGGATATCACTTGGTGTACGCCGTCCCATTGGTCGAAGGGCTTCACCATACACCAGAAGCAGCCTCCGCCAAACGTTGCTTTTTGTATTGTCATGTTAACTTCCTCCTTGAGGCTTTTCAAAAGTCACGATAATTTGTAGAATGGAATTAATATAACATAATTTAAGTATTTTTAGAAATAAGGTGACATCATGGAAGAACCATTTGTACATAGGATTCTTACTAGTAAACAGAAAGAGATAATAAATATTATGTATTTATCTAAATTAGGATTTGCCAAAGAGAATCCGGAAAAAAAGAAAGCTATCTTTGATAAAAGTATTTTTGCTTTTCCAGTGAAGCATTATAATGAACCGGGTATAAAGAAATTATTTACAGAACGTGCAGGCGAGAAGAAAGAAAATTTCTCTGTGCTGGAAATGGATGAGCATACGGTTTTTATTGGCGATATTTATCAGTTAGGGGAAGCAACGATTCAAGTATCTCAGCCTGGCATCGTATCGCAGAAGGAAATGGAAAACGGCTTAAAAACAGGATGGTATTTTCGCGTGCTGGAAGCAGGTAAAATCCAGCCGAAGAAAGATTTACAACTGATAGAACGTCCCAATCCCCAGTGGTCAATTGCAGCTTGTAATGAGGTCATGTATTTAGACCGTGAAAATTTATGGAGTGCGGATAAACTATTTCATTGTACAGATTTAGGAATTATTTGGAGGAAGACATTGCGAAAGAGATTGAGAGGATTCTAGGAAGATAGATTTCTAATGAAAATTTGAATCTTTAAGCCTTGTTAAATCGTAAGGCAGATAAAGGGAGGAAAATATTCATGAAAAAATATCTGGTTTTTGCAGGGGTTTTCTGTGTTTCTTTTTTAGTACTTCAAGTTGCTGCAGGGATGATATGGACGCTGCTTTATACTCCTGATATCAGTGCGGCCTGGCAGCAGGCAGGTGCTTTATCTTCGGAGACGGCACTTATAAAAGCAAGTGCTGCTTCCCCATTCATTATTGCTGTAACATCATTGGCAGTTACTTTTGGTCTTACAAGATTAGTGCGTAAAAGAATAGCTATGTAATGAAAAAAAGGAGGGAAATCTCCTTTTTTTCATGCTTATTGAGAAGGGGAAATCAAAATACTTCAGATTATCTGTCTTTTACGCCCGTAATCTATTAAGGCTTCATAAGGATCTCCAGTTAACCCAAGCATAGCGCAAAATGCCTGCTCCGTTTTAAGCCCTTCTTCTTTTAACGCAAAAATCGTACTTTTCCACAATGGATGTTCATCCAGCAGGTATTTTTCAATAATCATATGCAGATAAGCATACTGCTCTGCGACAGGCTGGGGTTGACCAAATAGTTCAAATTCAAATTCCTGATAAGTGAAATTTGCTTTTACGATGGGTTTTCCCCGGATTGTTTTATTCTTTAACCGGAACCCTGAGTAAGAGCCATAATAATTATGTATAATCTTTGCAAAGTCCTGCAGGTGGTGCACTTCCATAATCATATCTAAATCAGAGCTTGCTGTGTCGATTCCCAGCGGTATAGTTCCGCATAATATTGGAGAGTATGATTTTAAATCTTTCATTATATTTAATTGATGAATCACGTTATACGCTCTTTTCTGTTTTTCGTTTCCGAATTCCAGATACGCTATATTTTTTAACAAAATAACACACTTCCCTTGTATGGAGATTGTGGGATAAGCTACTTCCAAATATACAAAAAGAAACTTTTGAAAGAAAGGATGAACTTGGTCTACGTATTTATAAAATATCATAATATGAGTAAGAACTTTTATCACGGAGAAGCGCTCATAAAATTCCCGTTGATCAAAGTTTTATTTTATCAAAAATCTGTAGCGTAATGATTTATAATTATGGTAAATTAAAGTAACCCTGTTTCACTTAAAATCAATGTGTTTTATTTTAGGAAATAAAGGGAAATATTCACAAGGTCTGTAATTTATTTGAATGTATTTTCTTCTGTTTGTAAGGATATTCTACCACAGTGTAACTGGCTGTAATTCACAAAGAGATGACGACCAGAAAGCTGTGATCGTAATCTTTGTTCCTTATTTAGGGAGGGATATACTCAACCTTCACTGAATAAATTTTCACTTAATATGAGGTAAAGAGGGGGAATCAATATGTTAGAGAATGCGCTTATTATGGTGGCCATTATATTTATAGTGAATGTGCTATACGTATCAATTATGACGGTTCGTATGATTTTAACACTAAAGGGAAGAACCTATATTGCCGCATTTGTGAGTATATTTGAAATGGTTATGTATGTTGTTGGGCTGATGCTCGTATTAGATAATCTCAACCAATTTCAAAATGTGATTGCTTATGCAGTAGGTTTCGCAACAGGGTTAATCATTGGTTCCAAAATTGAAGAAAAGCTTGCCCTCGGCTACATTACCGTAAATGTCGTCTCTGCTAATCCAGATTTAAATTTCACACAGCGTCTTCGTGAAAAGGGATATGGCGTAACAAGCTGGTCCTCCTATGGAATGGATGGAGACAGACTTTCCGTTCAAATTTTAACACCGAGAAAGTATGAATTGAGATTATATGAAACCATTCACGAAATTGATCCGAAAGCATTTATTATTTCTTATGAACCAAAACGAATTCACGGCGGATTCTGGGTAAAGCAGGTTCGTAAAGGAAAATTAATGCGTAAAGAGAATAATAATAAAAATAAAGAACAGACACAAAATGAAAGCCAGTCAAAAGAACAATCTTCAAAAACCGAACATTAATTTCATGTAAAGCTAAAATTGTTCGACATTATCTTGCATTTTTCATTTTTTTTTGGTATGCTAAAGCCAACAATTGAAAAATGCCTCATATATACTTGAGAATATGGCTCAAAAGTTTCTACCCGGCACCGTAAATGACCGGACTATGAGGGAGGATGAGCCGTTGTTTAAAAAACAGCGGATGTTGAATGATGCTTATAATAAGGGTGTTCAAAAGTCCAGTTAACTACGCTTTGAACAACTTTTAACCTAAGTCTATTCATCTTCCCTTATGGAAGGTGAATGGACTTTTTTAATGGTTTATATTTTATTGATGCAGTAAGGTTTTTAAGAGCATATTTTAGTTTGTTTTTCAGAAGTTTTAGGGAGTTTGAGATGTAAAAGCATAGCTAGCAGAAGAAATTCACGGAGACTCCTGCGGGAAAGCGTAGTGTATTTCTGCAGCGGGAAATTATAACTCAATATTTCATTATTTCAACCAAAATCCGAACATTATCTTAAAAACTATCTTTTAAAATCCGTAAAAACAATAAAAATTAAGAAAGAGGGATTTGATGGCTCAAGTTGGTGTCATTATGGGAAGTATATCCGATTGGGAAACCATGCAGCATACCTGCAAAGAACTTGAAACGCTAAATATCAGCTATGAAAAAGAAGTTATTTCCGCCCACCGTACGCCAGGTGATATGTTTACCTACGCTCAAGGCGCGCGGGAAAAAGGGCTGAAGGTTATTATTGCCGGTGCAGGCGGGGCAGCACATCTGCCAGGAATGGTTGCTTCACAGACAACGCTGCCGGTTATTGGCGTCCCTGTTGAAAGCAAAGCCCTGCAAGGAGTCGATTCACTCTTATCGATTGTTCAAATGCCCGGCGGCGTCCCGACTGCAACAGTTGCCATTGGCAAAGCGGGGGCAAAAAACGCCGCTATTTTAGCAACGCAGATTATCAGTACGTTTGATAAAGAGGCAGAAAAGGCATTAGAAGCATACCGTACAGGAATGAAAGACGCTGTTCAGGAAATGAGGGATCAGCTTGCAACCTATTAAACAAATCTTGCCACCTCAGACAATTGGAATTATTGGCGGCGGTCAGCTTGGCAGAATGATGGCGATTGCTGCCAGATACATGGGGTACCGCATTGTTGTTTTAGACCCGACACCGAACTGCCCGACTGCGCAGGTTGCCGATGAGCAGATTGTAGCAGACTATGCAGAAATTACAGCTGTAAAAGAATTGATTGAAAAAACCGATGTGATTACATATGAATTTGAAAATGTCGATTTAGATGCTGCAGAGCTTATCCAGAACGCAGGAAAGCTTCCGCAGGGTGCGTTGGCATTAGAGGTTACACAGAACCGGGAAAAAGAGAAGCTGCTGATGGATGAGTTAGAGCTTTC
The DNA here is from genome assembly GCF_042654105.1 of Oceanobacillus aidingensis. Lineage (NCBI taxonomy): Bacteria > Bacillati > Bacillota > Bacilli > Caryophanales > Bacillaceae > Oceanobacillus > Oceanobacillus aidingensis. The sequence continues at coordinate 222,569 of NZ_JBHSFT010000014.1, forward strand.
CGTGCCGGCATTTCGCATCGTGAAAACAGAGGAAGCTTGTAAAGAAGCGCTATCCATTATTCCGCTTCCGGCAGTCATTAAAACCTGCCGGGGAGGGTATGATGGAAAAGGACAGCTGAAACTCACAACAGAAGAAGATAAAAAGGAAGCATTAGCGTTTTTCCAAGAGCATGGCTATTGTATAATAGAGCGATGGGTTCCTTTTGATAAGGAAATTTCGGTTGTCTTTACAAGGTCGCAGCAAGGATATATCACCTTCTTCCCTATCGCTGAGAACGAACACCGTGACCATATTCTGTACAAAACAACGGTGCCGGCAGAGATAGAGGCGGTTCTTGAAGAAAAAGCGTATGCGATGACAGCGAAAATTGCGGAACGCATGGAGATTGTCGGGACTTTTGCGATTGAGATGTTTGTCGGCGAGGGTACGATTTATATGAATGAAATGGCACCAAGACCGCATAATTCCGGACATTATACAATCGAAGGATGTAATGTATCGCAATTTACGCAGCATATCCGGGCAATTTGCGGACTGCCGCTTATTCCAGTCAGCTTGCATCAGCCGACCGCGATGATCAATATCTTAGGAGAATCCCTTCCGGAAGCTATCGAATTTACTGCGAATCATGATTTTGGTTTTCTTCATCTGTATGGAAAAGAAGAACCGAAAGAAAAACGTAAAATGGGACACATCACATTTACAGCAGAAACAACAGAAGCTTTACGGAAACAATTAGATATTTTTGAGGAGGCAGCAAACCAATGATCGAACGTTATACAAGAGAAGAAATGGGCAATATCTGGACGGAGGAAAATAAATTCAAAGCATGGCTGGAAGTGGAAATTTTGGCTTGTGAAGCATGGAGCGAGCTTGGATTTATTCCGAAAGAGGATGTTAACAAACTACGTAAGAATGCTTCCTTTGATATCAACCGTATCTACGAAATCGAGCAGGAAACACGCCATGATGTGGTTGCATTCACCCGCGCTGTATCGGAAACATTAGGCGAGGAAAGAAAATGGGTCCATTATGGTTTGACTTCAACCGATGTGGTGGATACAGCTCTTTCTTATATATTGAAACAGGCAAATGACATTTTAAGAAATGGATTGAATCGCTTTGTCCGTATTTTAGAAGAAAAAGCGAAAGAACATAAACATACGGTGATGATGGGGCGGACCCATGGTGTGCATGCAGAGCCGACGACCTTTGGCTTGAAAATGGCCTTATGGTATGAAGAAATGAAGCGTAATGTCGAGCGTTTTGAGCTTGCTGCAAGTAATGTAGAGTTTGGAAAGATGTCTGGAGCGGTTGGGACCTATGCCAATATTGATCCGTTTGTAGAGCAATATGTCTGCGAAAAGCTGGGAACATCGCCGGCACCGGTATCCACACAAACCTTACAGCGTGACCGTCATGCAGCTTATTTATCTACACTGGCATTAATTGCTACATCGATTGAAAAGTTTGCAACGGAGATCCGCGGCCTGCAAAAAACAGAAACAAGAGAAGTAGAGGAACGCTTTGCAAAAGGCCAAAAAGGGTCTTCTGCGATGCCGCATAAACGTAACCCGATTGGCTCTGAAAATATGACAGGGATGGCACGCGTTATCCGCGGTTATATGGTTACGTCTTATGAAAATGTGGCTTTGTGGCATGAACGTGATATCTCGCACTCCTCTGCAGAGCGTGTCATTTTGCCGGATGCGACGATTGCACTCGACTATATGCTGCACCGCTTCGGAAATATTGTAGAGAATTTAACAGTATTCCCTGAAAATATGAAGCGCAACATTGACCGTACTCACGGGGTTATTTTCTCACAACGTGTATTGTTAACGCTGATCGATAAAGGATTGGCGCGTGAGGAAGCTTATGATATCGTACAGCCAAAAGCAATGGAAGCCTGGGAAACAGCGACTTCCTTTAAGGAATTGGTAGAGCAGGATGAGCGGATTACAAGTAAATTAACCCAGGAAGAAATCGATGGCTGCTTTGACTATACCTACCATTTAAAGAACGTCGATCAAATCTTTACAAAAATTGGACTTGCCTAGGAGGAATTCCCATATGGAACTCGAGCTTTTGTATGAAGGAAAAGCAAAGAAGGTTTATCAATCAGACACGGATGAAAATCACTTGATTCTCTCGTATAAGAATGATGCAACAGCTTTTAATGGAGAGAAGAAAGCTCAGTTTACCGGGAAGGGGAGACTCAACAATGAGATCTCTTCCCTCCTGTTCCAAGCATTAGATAACAAAGGAATTCCGTCGCATTTTATCGAGCGGCTGGATTCCACTACCCAAATAGTTCAGAAAACAGATATTATTCCGCTAGAAGTGGTAATTCGGAATATTGCGACAGGAAGTATTACCAAGCGTCTCGGCATCGAGGAGAAAACGCCTTTTGAGCCTGCGCTGGCAGAACTGTTTTATAAGGATGATCGTTTAGGAGACCCGTTGATTAATGATGAGCATGCGCTTTATCTAACAGATATTAAAGCGGAAGAATTAGCTGGTATCAAAGAGAAGGCAAGAAAAGTGAACACGGCTTTAACAGAAATTTTTGCTGCTATCGGTGTCCGTCTGGTCGATTTTAAATTGGAATTCGGCAGAAACAAGGAAGGTAATATTCTGCTCTCTGATGAGGTGTCCCCGGATACGTGCAGATTATGGGATATCGAAACCAATGAAAAATTAGATAAAGATGTTTTTCGTCAAGGAACAGGAGATTTGATTACTGTATATGAAGAAATATTAAATCGTTTGGAGGCGCAGCTATGAGAAAAGTACAGGTATATATTACATTAAAACAAGGTGTGTTAGACCCGCAGGGAAAGGCAATTCAAACATCGCTTCATTCTTTGGATTATCCAGAGGTGGAAGATGTTCGTGTCGGAAAATATATTGAACTTCAAGTAGAGGATGGGCCTGGATTAGAGGGAAGAGTAACGCAGATGTGTGAGCAATTATTGGCGAATCCGGTTATTGAAGATTATCGGATTGAGCTAGAGGAGGCACGATAATTGTGAAGGTAGCTGTGATTGTTTTTCCAGGTTCCAACTGTGACAGGGACATGTATCATGCAGCCGGAGAGGTTGCAGGTGCTGAAGCCAGCCTTGTCTGGTATACAGATACGCATTTGTTAGGTGATGTGGATGGCATTCTGATTCCGGGCGGTTTTTCTTATGGAGATTATTTACGGTCTGGTTCGATGGCATCTACATCGGATATTATGAACAAGATTCGAGAGCATGCGGAAAAAGGCAAGCCTGTACTGGGAATTTGCAATGGATTTCAGGTATTGACGGAAGCAGGCCTCCTGCCGGGAGCATTAATGCGCAATAAAAATCTTTCATTTATGTGTCATCAGGAGGAATTGGTTGTGGAGGATAATGAAACGGTTTTTACAACGTTGTATGATAAAAACGAGGTCGTCCGTTTTCCGATTGCCCATGGAGAAGGCAACTATTTCTGTGATGAGGAAACGTTACAGGAATTAAAGGAAAATAACCAAATCGTATTCACCTATAAAAACAATCCAAATGGCTCTGTCGAGGATATTGCCGGTATTCGCAATAAAGCAGGTAATGTGCTGGGTATGATGCCGCATCCGGAACGGGCAGTGGAAGCTTTATTAGGAAGTGAAGACGGCTTAAGGCTATTTCAATCTATGATCGCGAATTGGAGGAGCAGCAATGCAGTTAACGCATAATATGGATTCAGAGAAAATTGAACAAGATAGATTGTATCAGGATATGGGTTTAAGTGATGAAGAGTTTGAGAAAATCAAAACGATCCTTGGCCGTCGTCCAAATTTTACGGAGACAGGCATCTTTTCTGTTATGTGGTCAGAGCATTGCAGCTATAAAACATCAAAGCCTCTCTTAAGAAAGTTCCCGACAGAGGGCCCGAATGTTTTGCAGGGACCTGGAGAAGGTGCAGGAGTCATTGATATTGGCGATGAGCAGGCAGTTGTTTTCAAGGTGGAAAGTCATAATCATCCCTCCGCTGTTGAGCCGTATCAGGGAGCAGCAACAGGCGTCGGCGGCATTATCCGTGATGTATTCTCCATGGGAGCACGCCCGATTGCGTTAATGAACTCTTTGCGCTTTGGTCCGTTAACAACGAATCGTACCAAGTATCTATTTTCTGAAGTTGTTGCCGGGATTGCTGGATATGGAAACTGTGTTGGTGTTCCAACCGTCGGCGGAGAGGTACAATTTGATGACAGCTATGAAGATAATCCGCTTGTCAATGCCATGTGTGTGGGACTGATCAATCATGATGAAGTACAAAAGGGAATTGCTGCGGGAATCGGCAATACGATTTTGTATGCAGGACCGCCAACAGGAAGAGACGGCATTCATGGCGCGACCTTTGCATCAGATGATTTAGCAGAGGATTCCAACAAGGACCGGCCTGCTGTACAAGTCGGCGATCCATTTATGGAAAAATTGCTGATTGAAGCATGTATGGAGGTCATTCATTCTGACGCCCTTGTCGGCATGCAGGATATGGGAGCAGCCGGCTTAACCTCTTCTGCCAGTGAAATGGCGAGTAAAGCAGGTACCGGGCTGGAAATGAACTTAGATCTTGTGCCGCAGCGCGAGCAAAATATGACCGCTTATGAAATGATGCTGTCTGAGTCACAGGAAAGAATGCTGCTTTGTGTGAAAGCTGGCCGGGAACAAGAAATCATAGCTATTTTTGAAAAGTACGGTTTGAAATCTGTTCCAGTCGGAAAGGTTATCGAGGAAAAAGTCTTCCGTATCAAGCATCACGATGAGGTTGTAGCCGATATTCCAGTGGATTCTTTGGCGGATGATGCACCAGTCTATCATATGCCATCGAAGGAAGCTGCTTATTATCAAGCTTTTCAGCAAATCGATGTCCAAACACCAGCTGTGAATCATCATGGAGAAACGTTGAAACAATTACTGCAGCGTCCGACGATTGCAAGTAAAGAGTGGGTCTATGACCAATACGATTCCATGGTGCAGACCAATACGGTTGTTACACCTGGTTCTGACGCAGCAGTCGTTCGTATCAAAGGTACGGATAAAGCCTTGGCCATCACAACCGACTGTAATTCCCGCTATATTTATTTAGATCCGGAAGAAGGCGGGAAGATTGCTGTTGCAGAAGCAGCCCGCAATATTGTCTGCTCCGGAGCGAAGCCATTAGGTCTTACAGATGGATTGAATTTCGGTAATCCGACAAACCCGGAAATCTTCTGGCAAATGGAAAAAAGCGTGGATGGAATGAGTGCGGCTTGTAAAGCATTACAAACGCCGGTTATCAGTGGAAATGTTTCCTTATATAATCAGTCCAAAGGGAAATCGATTTATCCGACACCGGTTGTCGGCATGGTTGGCTTGCATGAATCTACGGCGCATATTACGCCAAGCTTTTTCCAAAAAGCGGGCGACAATATTTATCTTATCGGGGAAACGAAAAATGAATTTGGCGGCAGTGAATTGCAATTTATCCAGGATGGAAAATACGAAGGAAAAGCACCGCATCTGGATTTAACGATCGAAGCGGAACGTCAGGAAAAAATGCTCTCTTTAATCAGGCAGGGTAAAATCCAATCTGCGCATGACCTTGCAGAGGGCGGGTTAGGAGTTGCATTAGCGGAATCATTATTCTCCAGTGAAGCGCTGGGTGCAGAAGTGACACTTACAGGAGATGCAACGGTTGCGTTATTCAGTGAAACCCAATCACGTTTTCTTGTTACCGTAAAGCCGGAGCACCAGGCCGCTTTTGAAGATGTATTTGCGGATGCAGCCAGACTTGGTCAGGTAACAGCAGATAATCAACTAACGGTTACGGCAAATAACGAGATGATTCTACAGGAAGATGCAGCAGCGTTAAAAGCACTTTGGAAAGGGGCTATTCCATGCTTGCTGAAATCAAAGGCATAAACGAGGAATGCGGCGTATTCGGAATTTGGGGACATGAGAAAGCAGCAGAATTAACCTATTACGGTCTGCATTCGATGCAGCATCGCGGGCAGGAAGGTGCCGGAATTGTTGTCAGCAAAGATAAGGAATTAACAGGCTATAAACAGCTTGGACTGGTTAATGATGTTTTTAAGCAAGTAAAATTTGATGATTTAAACGGAAAAATTGCTTTAGGGCATGTAAGGTATGCTACCCAGGGCGGAAAAGGGCTGGAAAATGTACAGCCCCTTCTTTTCCAGTCACTTACCAGCGGGATGGCTTTAGCACATAATGGAAATTTAATGAATGCTACCGCATTGCGTGAGGAGCTTGAAAAAGAGGGAAGCATTTTTCAAACGACCTCAGATACAGAAGTGTTAGCTCATTTAATGAAACGAAGCGGAGAGGTCACGGAAGCAACCATCTCGGAAGCGCTCAACCGTGTCAAAGGAGCTTACGCCTATCTTATTTTAGAGGATGATACTTTATATGCTGCGCTGGACCCGGCTGGAATCAGACCACTTTCTATTGGAAGAATAGGAGAAGCGTATGTCGTTGCTTCGGAAACATGTGCTTTCGATCAAATCGGTGCAACCTTTGAGCGGGAGGTATTGCCGGGTGAATTAATAAAAATTAACCAAGACGGTCTTACTTCCTTCCGGTTTGCTCCGCGTGGCAAGAGACAAATGTGTGCGATGGAATATGTCTATCTTTCCAGACCGGATAGTGATTTAAATTATGTCAATGTCCATGCATCCCGGAAACGGATGGGAAAAGAGCTGGCTAAGGAAGCGCCGGTTGATGCAGATTTAGTGATAGGAGTACCGGATTCCAGTATTTCAGCTGCCATTGGCTACGCAGAGGAAAGCAAGCTGCCTTATGAAATGGGGATTATCAAAAATCGTTATGTTGGAAGAACATTTATTCAGCCCTCCCAGGAGCTGAGAGAGCTTGGTGTAAAGATGAAGCTTTCTCCAGTCCGCGGAATCGTAGAGGGAAAACGTGTCATTATGATTGATGATTCGATTGTTCGGGGAACAACAAGCAGACGAATTGTAAAAATGTTAAAAGATGCTGGTGCAAAGGAAGTGCATGTACGGATTGCTTCTCCGGCGATAACAGACCCTTGTTATTATGGAATCGATATGTCTACGAAGGAAGAATTGATTGGAGCAAACAACAGCATTGAAGAAATTGGAGAAATCATTGGGGCAGACAGTATCGCTTATCTGTCTGAAGAAGGCTTAGAGAACGCCATCGTCAAAGATAAAACGATCAATCAAGGTGTCTGCATGGCTTGTATGACAGGCTTGTATCCAGTTGCTCCGGCAGATGAGAAGGAAATGGACATATCAAACTGCTAGAAGAGGATATTCCATTTGAAACACACACTAGAATCAAAACCATGTTGGAGGGCGAAAAGATGTCAGATGTTTATAAACAAGCAGGTGTAGATGTTGAAAAAGGCTACGAAGCAGTAGAGCGAATGAAAAAACATATTCAAAAAACACATCGTAAAGAGGTGCTGGGCTCTTTAGGTTCCTTTGCAGGAGCATTTGATTTATCCTCCTTATCCTATCAAGAGCCTGTCCTGCTTTCCGGGACAGATGGCGTCGGCACCAAATTAAAGCTAGCAATCGAACTGGATAAGCATGATACGGTAGGGATTGATTTAGTAGCGATGTGTGTCAATGATATTGTTGCTCAGGGGGGCGATCCGCTTTTCTTTTTAGATTATATTGCATGCGGAGAAAATGACCCGGCGAGGATTGAAGCGATTGTCTCTGGTGTTGCCGAAGGGTGCCAGGAGGCCGGCGCTGCATTAATCGGCGGTGAGACAGCAGAGATGCCGGGGATGTATGATGCAGATGAATATGATTTAGCTGGTTTTGTGGTAGGTATCGTCGAGAAAGCAGAGATTATTACAGGAAAAACCATTGCAGAGGGAGATACGCTGATTGGCTTCGCTTCGAGCGGAATTCATTCCAATGGCTACTCGCTTGTCCGTAAGCTGATTGAAGGTCTGGATTTTGAAGAAACTCCTGATGGATTATCAAAACCTCTAAGTGAAGCCGTGATGGAACCGACGAAGATTTATGCAAAAGCGGTTAAAGCTATAAAAGAAGAGGTACATATTAAAGGAATTGCACACATTACCGGCGGCGGGTTTGATGAAAATATTCCTCGGATGCTGCCAGAAGGTCTTGGAGCAGCAGTGCAGGCAGGAGCCTGGAATGTTCCGGAGATTTTTCCGTTCCTGCAAAAACGAGGAGAAATCGATGCACGTGAGATGTATCGTATTTTCAATATGGGCATTGGCATGGTCTTAGCTGTATCCAATGAAGAAGCGCAGAAAGTCTGTGATCTATTGCAGGAGAACAAGGTCGAAGCAGCAGTTATCGGAGAGGTCATTGCAGGTGAAGGGGTGCAGATTTCTTCATGAAACAGCGGTTCAGTGTATTTGCATCAGGTACAGGAAGTAATTTTGATGCCATGATGCAGGATAAAAAAATTGCAAGCTCGATCGTACTGCTTGTTTGTGATAAGCCGGGAGCAGCGGTTATTAAAAAGGCTCAAGGTTATGGCGTCGAGACGCTTGTGTTAGAGCCAAAAAGGTATGCTTCCAAGCAGGAATATGAAAAAGTGATTGCTGAAAAACTTCAGGATTTAGAAGTCGAATGGATTTTCTTAGCAGGCTATATGCGGCTTATCGGGGAGACCTTACTTTCACAATATGAAGGCAGGATTGTTAATATACACCCCTCCCTTTTACCGGACTTCCCTGGGAAAGACGCGATTGGCCAAGCCTATAGAGCCGGCGTTTCCAAGACAGGAGTAACGATTCACTATGTAGATGAGGGCATGGACACCGGTCCAATCATTGCACAGGAAGAAATAGAAAGGCTGCCTGAAGAAACGGAAGAGCAGCTGAAAACGAGAATCCAAGCCGTGGAGCATCGCTTATATCCAAATGTAATCAATCAACTTATGCAGAATGTAACGGAGGAATTATAATGAAAAAACGTGCGCTTATTAGTGTATCTGATAAAACAGGGGTCGCAGAATTTGCAAAAGGACTCGAAGCAAAAGGGTTTGAAATCTTATCAACCGGCGGAACCATCCGTTTATTGAAGGAGTCTGGCGTCCAGGCGATTCCGGTAGAGGAAGTAACAAATTTTCCGGAAATGCTTGATGGCAGAGTAAAAACATTGCATCCGATGATTCATGGCGGGCTTTTAGGAAAACGAACCAATGAAGATCATCGTGCGCAAATGGAGGAGCATCATATTGCTCCAATCGATCTTGTAGCAGTGAACCTTTATCCGTTTAAAGAAACAGTTCAAAAATCAGGGGTAAGCCATGATGAAATTATTGAAAACATTGATATTGGCGGACCCTCCATGCTTCGCTCTGCAGCGAAAAACTTTGCAGATGTCTTCGTTGTTGCCGACCCGTCTGACTATCCATCTGTTTTAGCAGCTCTGGAAACGGAAGAGGATAACTATGCTTTTCGTCAGCAATTAGCAGCGAAAGTATTCCGTCATACTGCGCATTATGACGCGATGATTGCAGCTTATTTCCAAACACAGACAGAAGAAGTATTTCCAGAAACATATACCGTAACTTATGAAAAGGTGCAGGATTTACGTTATGGAGAGAACCCGCATCAGCAGGCAGCTTTTTACAAAGCGCCTATTCAACATGAAGCAACCTTGGCAACTGCCAACCAGCTGCATGGCAAGGAGCTTTCCTATAATAATATCCAGGATACCAACGCAGCATTAGAAATTTTGCGGGACTATAGTGAACCTGCTGCAGTAGCGGTCAAGCATATGAATCCATGCGGCATCGGTATTGGGGCAACATTGGCAGAAGCGTTTGGACGTACGTATGAAGCGGATCCTATATCTATTTTTGGAGGGATTGTAGCCTGCAATCGTCCGGTTGATGTACAGACAGCAGAGCAGCTTTCTTCGATCTTCTTAGAAATCATCGTTGCACCTTCTTTTGAGGCGGATGCACTTGCTTTACTAACAGAGAAGAAAAATATCCGTCTCTTAGAATTGGATGTTTCGAATCAGCAGGCTGACCAAAAACGGATGACCACCGTTGATGGTGGAGTTCTTATCCAGGATTTAGATGTCAAAGAAGTGACGAACGAGGACTTAGAAGTGGTAACGGAAAAGCAGCCGACTGAAGCAGAAATAGCTGATTTACTATTCGCTTGGAAAGCTGTGAAACATGTGAAATCAAATGCAATCGTACTTGCAAAGGATGCACAGACCATTGGTGTGGGCGCCGGTCAGATGAACCGGATTGGAGCAGCAGAGATTGCCATTAAACAGGCTGGAGATAAAGCGAAAGGAGCTGTGCTTGCATCAGATGCCTTCTTCCCGATGCCAGATACCGTAGAAGCAGCAGCTAAAGCCGGTGTCACAGCGATTATTCAGCCGGGCGGTTCCAAACGCGATCAAGATTCGATTGATGTATGTAATCAATATGGGCTTGCGATGGTGACTACAGCTGTTCGTCATTTTAAACATTAATAGATAGAGCTCCTGTATTTCTGCTCGATTTATTTATCCAGGAGCTTTTTTGAAGAATAGGAAAGTATATAAAAAAATGCTGAAAATAGTCGCTCCAACGGGTTATGGTGGGGTGAGTAATCGCAACCCCAGAAAAACACTTCGCTTTCCATGGGCTTGCGCTCAGCCTCCTTTAAAGAAGACTTAGCGATTGGCAATTCTTCTTTAAAGGAGGCTGAACGTTGCCCGCGGAAAGCGACTTCCGTAGCGGACATCTCTTTGGCAAGAACACCGATGTTTTAAAGACCAAGTGGTATTCTTGGTTTTTCTTACAGTTGAGAAAGTATAAACTTTCTTACTGCATAAGTGTAACGAAGGTTTTCATTTAAAGGCCTGGTGACAACCAAATATTCTAATTAAGTTACGAACTGATAAAAAAATTCACTCATCTTGAGAAGTTTGAAAACGGAGGGGAAGCTATGAAAATATTAGTTGTAGGACGCGGCGGCAGAGAGCATAGTATCATCAAAAAGTTAAAGGAAAACCCGCAGTTAGACAAGATTTATGTTGCTCCTGGAAATGCCGGCATGGAAGAAGAAGCCGAATGTGTTCCCATTGATGAAATGAACATAGAAGAATTAGCAGCTTTTGCAAAAGAAGCGGCAATTGATTTAACGGTTGTTGGCCCTGAGAATCCGTTAAATGCCGGAATCACCAACCGGTTTCAACAGGAAAACCTTGCTGTTTTTGCCCCCACACAAGAAGCAGCATGGCTGGAAGGCAGTAAAAGCTTTGCAAAGGATTTCATGAAAAAATATGATATCCCTACTGCTTCTTACGGTGTTTATCAGGATGCTGAAGAGGCGAAAAAGAGAATTGCGGAAACTGGTGCTCCTATTGTAATCAAAGCAGACGGTTTAGCAGCTGGAAAAGGTGTTATTGTGGCGATGACAGAGGAGGAAGCTGTTCAGGCGATCGATGATATGCTTGTGGACAAAGCATTTGATCAGGCCGGCTCTACTGTGGTGATTGAAGAGTATTTAGAGGGCGCTGAATTTTCCTTAATGGCGTTTGTCCATGAAGATAAGGTCTATCCAATGATGGCAGCAAGAGATCACAAAAGGGCGTTTGACCATGATGAAGGTCCCAATACAGGCGGCATGGGAGCTTTTGCTCCGATTCCGGATTTGAGGGCAGAAGATTATCAATTCGCTGTTGAACAGATTTTAGAAAAAACAGCAGCAGGAATGCTGGAAGAAGGCAGACCATTCACAGGGATTCTTTATGCGGGCTTAATGATGACGGAAAAAGGCCCTAAAGTAATTGAGTTCAATACACGTTTTGGCGATCCGGAAACGCAGGTCGTTCTTCCTTTATTAAAGAATGATCTACTCCAGGTTCTGCAGGATGTATTGGCAAAAAAGGACCCGCATTTAGAATGGCATAAGGAAGCCTGTGTCGGTGTCGTGCTTGCATCGGAAGGGTATCCAGGAGCGTATAATAAAGGGAATGAGCTTCCTCAATTTGAAGATACAGAAGACACCTATATTATTCATGCCGGAACAAAAAAGGCAGATGGAAAGCTTGTCAATGACGGAGGAAGAGTGCTCCTGATCGGCGGACGTGCAGACACACTTTCACAGGCTGCAGAAAAAGTGTATCAGCAGCTGGATAAAGCAGAACTGAATGGTAACTTTTTTTACCGGAGCGATATAGCTAAATAGAGGTAGAAAAATGCAAAGGACGGAAATCTCCTTTGCATTTTTATTTGCATTTTAAAAGTTATTGCGAAAAAATATTTCTATTTTCTGAATATGTGATGCAAGGGTACGTTACTGTTTTGGCAATCCAAATGATGGGTATAATAAAGGGAAATATAAGAATTGGAGAGATTTGATGTCTAACGTTATTTTTACTTCACCGAGCAAATATGTTCAAGGAAAAGGAGCTTTAAACGAGCTTGGCAAATATGTTGAAGCAGTTGGGAAGAAACCATTAATTATATCTGATGAAGTGGTTTGGAAGATAACGGAGGAAACGGTTGAGAGCAGCCTGAAAGATGTAAATATCGATTTTCATTTTGTTCCATTTAATGGCGAAGCCTCTATAACAGAAATCAGCCGCATAGCAGAAGAAGGTAATAAAGCGGAGGCCGACTTTATCATTGGTGTCGGAGGAGGAAAAACACTTGATACAGCAAAAGCCGTTGCGGATGAGCTGGAAGTAAGTGTTGTTATTGTTCCTTCGACTGCATCAACAGACGCACCGACAAGTGCATTATCTGTTATTTATAATGACGAGGGTGTTTTTGAATCCTATAAGTTTTATAATAAAAATCCAGAATTAGTGCTGGTAGATACGAAAGTAGTAGCTGGTGCACCAGCCCGTCTGTTTGCTTCTGGAATAGCTGATGCCATGGCAACATGGGTGGAAGCAAGAGCAACGATTAAAAGTAATGGAGAAGCAATGGCAGGAGGAAAGACGAGCATTGCTGCACGTGCTATTGCAGAAGCGTGTGAGAAAACCTTATTCGCTTACGGAAAAGCAGCATATAAAGCAGTAGAAAAAAATCTGGTGACCAAGCAAGTGGAAGCAGTTGTAGAAGCAAACACCCTTTTATCCGGACTTGGATTTGAGAGCGGCGGATTAGCTGCTGCACATGCCATCCATAATGGCTTTACCGTGCTGGATGGAGATATCCATCATCTAACGCATGGTGAAAAAGTTGCTTATGGTACGCTGACACAGCTTGTACTGGAATTGCATCCAGAACAGGAAATCCAAAAATACATCGACTTTTATCAGTCACTAGGCCTGCCGACGTCCTTGGAAGAAATGCATTTGGACGAAGTATCCTATGAAGATTTACAAAAGGTTGGAGCTGCAGCAACGCAAGAAGGAGAAACCATGGGCAACCTTTCTAAAGAAATCACTGCCGATGATGTTGCCCAAGCTATTTTAGCGGTGGATCAATTAAGTAAAAAGTAATCGTATGATCCTAAAAATCGAATGAATTAATAAAAGCTCTGCGTCCAGTTATGGGTGCAGAGCTTTTATTTTTTCTGAATGAAGAAAAATCTGCATTTTTATCTTTGAAATAGTTTGACTTTTTACTTTTATTGTAATAATATGAACGAATGAACTTGCATACTGTATACAGGAGGTGATTGTCATAGTAGAAATCGTAAAGAAAACCTTAAAAAGCCAAGTATACGATTACTTGAGAGAGCAAATTATTGTCGGAAAATTCAAACCTGGAGAAAGATTAATAGAAGAAAAGATAGGAGAAGCATTAAATGTTAGCCGGAGCCCTATTCGTGAATCGATACGGATGCTGGAAAAAGAGGGATTTCTGAATTTATCAAAAACCGGCGGTGTTACGGTTGTAGAGCCTTCTCTTACAGATTTCAGGTATTTGTACGAATGCCGGATAGGGATGGAGTCACTTGCCGCTTATTACGCTGCTATCAGACGGACAGATGAACAGCTGCTCTTGATGAAGCAGGAAGTGGAAAATACCGCCCGTCATAAAGAAAAGCAGGATGATAATGAAAAACATGTCACGGTAGCTTTTCACGATATTATTATTGAAGCCAGTGCAAATCCTTTTCTCATATCCATGCTCGGGACACTGCGCGGGGTGAATAGTTTTTATCGGGAAGTCATTGTGGATAAAGACCCGACACATAGAGAAACAGCATTTGCGGATCATGAGCAAATATGGGAGGCCATTGCCAGGCAGGATGCAGATGCTGCAAAAGAATTAATGAAACAGCATATTGAAAGAGATTTTACACACTTTCTGAATTTGAACAGAGATGAGTTGGAGGGATTAGATTGAGCAAGAAAAAGCCACTTGAAGGAATAAGGGTATTAGAATTAGGAAATATTGTAGCTGCTCCTTTTGCAGGAAAATTATTCTCTGAATTTGGAGCAGAAGTGATTAAGGTAGAAGAACCGAAAAATGGTGATCCGCTTAGAAACTGGAGAGTCATGTACAAGGATACATCCGTTTGGTGGCATGTTCAATCACGGAATAAAAAATCGATTACCGTCAATCTTCGTGAAGCGGAAGGACAGGAGATTATTAAGAATCTGACGAAAACAGCGGATGTTGTTTTAGAAAATTTTAAACCAGGAACGTTGGAACGGTGGGGGTTAGGCTATGAAACGCTGAAGAAAGTGAATCCTTCTATCGTATTAACAAGAATATCCGGTTATGGCCAGACAGGCCCATATCGGGAAAAAGCCGGATTTGGAAGTGTAGCAGAAGCAGTCGGAGGACTGAGGTATTTAACGGGTTACCCGGATTTGCCGCCGGTTCGGGTCGGAATTGCTATTGGAGATATGGTTGCCGGATTATATGCTGTTATCGGCACATTGATGGCGTTACGAGTTCGCGATCGGGATGAGGAAAAAAAGGGGCAGGAAGTAGATGTTGCTCTTTATGAGTCCGTATTCAGCTTATTGGAAGGAATGCTTCCGGAGTTTGATTTAACAGGGGAGATTCGCGAGAGAACAGGAAGTACACTGCCGGGTGTAGCTCCGTCTAATTCCTACCTGTGTGCGAATGGTTCCTACGTCATTATCGGCGGAAATGGAGACCGTATTTTCCAGCGTCTGATGACAGCCATCGGAAGAAAGGACATGGCAGAAGATCCCAAATATGCAACGAACCAAGACCGGGTGAATAACGTGGAATATATTGATAGTGTCATTCAATCATGGACGAAACAATATCCGATTAAAGAGGTGCAGCGGATTTTAGACGGAGCTTCCGTGCCGGTCAGCCCGATTTATAGTATCAAGGATATTATTGAGGACGTACATTACCAATCCAGAGATATGATCCAGGAAATTGTGCTGGATGACGGCCAAAAAATAAAGACCCCGGGCATTGTACCGAAGCTTTCGGAAACGCCGGGAGAAATTGAAGCAAACGGGCCGATGCTGGGTCAGCATAATGAGGAAATCTACAAGGAATTTCTAAACTTCTCCTATGAGGATTTTAAAAGGTTAAAAGAGGGAGGAATCATCTGATGACACAGGTTACTATTATTGATGTAAGCCCGCGTGACGGATTGCAAATAGAACCGAAAAAAGTTTCTACAGAAGAAAAAGCAAAGCTTATCGATAAGCTCACAGAAGCAGGAATTAAAAAAATTGAGGCTGCCTCTTTTGTTCATCCGAAAAAAGTTCCACAGATGGCGGATGCCGAAGCGTTATTAGAGCAGATCCATTCAAATAAGAATATACAGCCTATTGCATTGATTCCGAATCAAAGAGGGTTTATGCGGGCAAGTGAGTTTCCGCATTTGGAACTGAATTGGGCAGCCTCTGCAACAGAAACCTTCAGCGATAAAAATTTAGGAATGACGATTGATAAAAATTTCGAAATGTTTACGGAAGTAGCAAAAGAAGCAAAATCAAAAGGGATGGAAATTTGCTTCTCGATTGCGGTCAGCTTTGGCTGCCCCTATGAAGGGCATGTAGAGGAAGAAAAAGTGCTTGAATTGGCAGAAAAAGCGGTACAGGCCGGAGCGGACAGAATTGGAATTGCAGATACAATTGGCATCGCGACACCAGATGCTGTGAATCGTTTATTCAAAAAAGTATTCGATGTGACAGGAGATACAAATGTTTCTTTCCATATCCATGACACGAGAGGATTGGGTTTAGCGAATGCATATGCTGCGTACACGGCAGGCGTGCGGATATTTGAAGCAGCAGTCAGCGGAATCGGCGGCTGTCCGTTCGCTCCAGGATCAGCAGGGAATCTGGCAACGGAAGATTTAGTATATCTGTTTGAACGGATGGGGGTTAAAACAGGAGTAGATATCAATAAGCTGTTCGAAGCGGCTGACTTTGCAGCGAGTCTTTCTTCTAAAACACCGCTTGGGAGAATCCGCCATTTAGATAGAACACGCACGATGAAGGAGATGATGGAATGAAGAAATTACGTTATTTTTCATTCCTGCTGCTTCTTACAGGAGTCATTTTATCGGCCTGCAGCAATGGTGACGAGACCCCGAAAGAAACAGAAGCGAGCGGCGAGGAGTATGAACCGGCTACGATTCGATTAGCTTATAATCTGCCATCAGGTCATCATATTTCAGAGGGAATAGAAGAATTTGCTAAAAAAATAGAAGAGAAATCAAACGGCCAGATAGATATGCAGATTTTTGCGAATGGGCAGCTGCTGTCTGATACAGATATGAACCAGTCGCTTTTAACAGGCGGTGTAGAAATGGGAATGAATTCTTCTACAATCTGGTCTTCTACAGTACCTGCGATGGGAATATTTGATGTCCCTTATGTATTTGAAGCATATGAGGAAGCAGGGGAAGCCTTGAATGGTGAATTCGGAGATATACTTCGTTCCGAAATGGAAGACGTCGGTGTGAAAGTATTGATGTTTGGTGATTATGGCTTTGGACAATTTGCGAATAATAAACGTCCGCTGGAATCTCCAGAAGATTTTAGAGGTCTGAAAATCCGCAGTGTAGGAACACTCCCTTCTGAATTAATTCAAGCTTATGGCGCATCTCCGGTGTTTATGGGAGGCGGAGAAGTATACATGGGATTGCAAAGGCAAACCGTAGATGGTGCTACATCTGGAACAACAGCAATGGTGCAGCGCAGTTATGATGAAGTAACAGATTATTTGACGATAAATAATTATACTTATTTTGAATTTATTCTGGGCGTTAATCAAGAATTTTGGGATGATTTGCCTGAAAATACACAAACATTAATTGAAGAAACTGCCAATGAGACCGAAGAATGGATTCGCCAGCAAACGAAGCTGGAAGATGAACGAACACTCCAAGTGCTGAAAGACAGAGGAATGGAAGTATATGAAGTACCTGATGATGAACTCGATATATGGAAAGAAGCTGCAATGCCGGTGTGGGAAATCTTTGAAGAAGAGGCTGGAGAAGCAGGCAGTGAATTATTAGATATAGTAGATGGCGAATAAAAGTTGTTCATCACTTGGAAGGAGTTACAGCATGAATAGATTGTATAAATTTTCTGATTTATTAATTAAATACGCGGGTTATCTAGCTGGGATTTTAATATTCGCGACAACGTTGATGACGTTTTATGAAGTAATATCCAGATCATTCTTTGGTATGCCGACTGCATGGGCCACGGAATTATCTACGTATGCGATTATAGGAAGCTGTTTTTTGGGAACGGCATATGCAGTGAGGACATATGCGCATATTACAGTAGATTTATTGGTAAATCGTGTGAATGACGCTGCTCGCAGGATATTCGCATATATTTGTAACGGGCTTGGATTACTTTTTAGTGCGATATTGACATGGTATGGATTTAAACATGTTTTTATGACATTTGAATTAGGAGTTATTTCCACCTCCTTGCTGCGTATACCGATGTATTTACCTGAATTATTTATTCCGATAGGCGGCGTTCTGCTCATTATCGCATTTATATTGCAGCTGATTGACGGGAATGTACATAAAGGAGGAGACCATCTATGAATCTATTTTTTGCTGGAGGATTAGCTACATTCTTGCTTATCGGTCTCCCGGTTGCATTTTCTTTAGGGATGCTTGCTGTACTCGGAATGTTTCTATTTAACGGGGGAAGCTTTGCTTTTGCACAAATTCCGATTATAGCGTACTCAGCTTTGGATGACTTTACATTGACAGCTTTGCCGATGTATATACTGATGAGTCAAATCCTTGTTGTCAGCGGAGTAGGACGGGATTTGTACGAAATGGCGAGCAGATGGTTCAGACATTTTCCCGGGGGGTTAGGTATAGCGACCGTTTTCTGTTGTGCGATATTTTCTGCTATTTCGGGCTCCAGTGTGGCAACAGCTGTAACAGTTGGCGCCGTAGCGCTTCCGGAAATGGTTCGCCGGGGATATAAAAAGAAATATGTGCTTGGATTATTGGCAGCCGGCGGTACGCTGGGTATTCTTATTCCTCCGAGCGTGCCGATGATTTTATACGGTTCACTCACCGGGGAATCCGTCGGAAAATTATTTATTGCCGGTGTCGTGCCAGGGATTATCTTAACGTTAAGCTTTATGATTTTTTCTTCTATTCAAATGTGGCATATAAAAGAAGAGCCTGCTACATGGGCAGAACGGTGGGAAGCGTCTAAAAAAGCCATCTGGGGGCTATTGCTGCCGATTGTGATTATCGGCGGAATTTACTCAGGAATCTTCACACCGACAGAAGCGGCTGCAGTCGGCGCGGTATTAGCCTTTCTCATTGCCATTGTGGTATATCGGAATCTGACGTTTGCTAATTTGAAAGTGATGATCCTGTCCACAGTTAAAACGAGTGCGATGATTCTATTTATTATCATTGGTGCTAAGCTGCTTGGTTTTATCTTAACTATATTGCAAATTCCGCAGCAGATTACAGCAGCTGCCACCGCGACAGATTTATCACCTTGGGTTATCTTTATTCTGATTAACATTGTATTACTTGTATTGGGAATGTTTTTAGAAACTGTCTCTATTTTGGTTATTACCGTACCAATCCTGTATCCGATTATTACTGCGTTAGGATTTGATCCGATATGGTTTGCTATTATTATGGTAATTAACATGGAATTGGCACTAATTACACCGCCTGTAGGTTTAAATCTGTTTGTTTTAAAAGGGCTGGATAAAAACAATACCATCGCCGAAATTGTAAAAGGCGTGATACCTTATGCCCTGATTATGGTTCTGTTTATCATTCTGTTATGCATCTTCCCGCAAATTGCAACTTACTTTACAGGGGATGTACAGTAAATAAAATGTAAACAGCTTTATGATCAAAACGAACTTTTCAAGTAACTCGGATTTCTTTGAAACATCCGGTCATATCTTAAATAAGATGCAGTGCAGTTTTTGCGAAATTTGTAGAAACTGCACTGTTTTTTGCACGTAAGGAAGTATAAAAAAGTGCTGAGTATAGCCGTTCCAACGGATTTCATGGGGGGGAGTAATCTTCAATGTTGTCAGGTTAATGCGACCGCTGCGACGGGTTATGGTGGGGTGAGTAATCGCAACCCCCCCAGAAAAATACTACGCTTTCCCATAGGAGTCTACGTGTTTTTCCTCTGGGACTGCGATTACTCGGTCTATTAAAACCGTTGCTGCGATTACTCGCCCCATCAAACTCATCTGTCGCTAGAATTTGCGTTATTTCTTTGAAAAAAAGCAAATAAAACATAATTCTTCTTAGATGGGAGCGGATGTTGTCGACTCCTGCGGGAAAAGCAACAGGTAGACCTGAGCAGGAAGTGGTTTTCTTTCTACCCGCAGGGCATAAGTGCGACTATGCTTCTGTCTGCACCTGACGGCTTGCCAATCAGCAATTCTTCTTTAAAGGAGGCTGAACGTTGCCCGCGGAAAGCGACTTCCCGGAGCGGACATCTCTTTGGCAAGAACACCAATGTTTTAAGAACAAGCGGTATTCTTGGTTTTTCTAATTGGATTTAGGTGGTAATCGTGATATCAATAAATTTCTGGAATCGGACTCTGTCTTTTTCTAGATTGCATTAGCTCCTTTGTCCATGCTGTAAAAATTGCTGGAGCAAGTATATAAAATATAAAAACGCAGTACCGATCTATACCTATTCATAAGAGAAAAAGTCAACTTTATTATATTAAAGCACTACATTTATGATAGAATAAAAATAAATGACAAATAGTGGAGAGTTGCTTAATGACATTATGGAGAAATCGGGAATTACGACAGCATGTCAATGTAATCGACGGGACGGTTGCACCCAGCACTATCTTGACCAATGCAACCTATTTAAATGTATATACAAATCAATGGATGGAAGCAAACGTTTGGATTTATGAGAACCGGATTGTTTATGTTGGTGAAAATCTGCCTGAAGAGACAACAGGGACAAATTTTTATGATTGTCAGGGGAAATTTGTAGTGCCAGGCTATATTGAGCCGCATGCTCACCCTTTTCAGGCTGCTAATCCGGAAGAAACGGTGATGTATGCTGCGAAAACGGGAACGACGACCTTTGTAAATGATAATTTAACCTGGTATTTGCTGTTAAATAAAAAGAAAACGTTCTCTATGATAAATGCTTTTTCTAAATTGCCGGTAAATATGTTTTGGTGGAATCGTTTTGACAGCCAGACCATACTGAAGGATGATCATGTGTTTAATACGAGAGATGTATTAGATTGGGCAGAGCATCCGCTGGTTATTCAGGGAGGAGAGCTGACGGACTGGCCGAGCTTGCTGACAGGCGGTGATCGTCTGCTGTACTGGATTCAGGAGATGAAGAAGCTGGGCAAGCCGATAGAAGGCCACTTGCCGGGCGCGTCATCCCGCACTCTGACAAAAATGAAGCTTTTCGGCATTTCGAGTGATCATGAATCAATGACGGCGGAGGATGTGTTAAAACGGCTGGAGCTTGGTTATCGTGTCAGTCTTCGTTACTCACCAATCCGTCCAGATTTGCCGGAAATAATTAAAGGCCTTCTCGATAAAGGGTTATCGCAATTTGATAATATGAGTTTTACAATGGATGGACCAACACCAGCCTTTATGGAAGATGGCATAATCAATGTTTGTATTGAGAAAGCAATAGAGAATGGACTGCCTGCAGAAACGGCTTATCGCATGGCGAGCTACCATCCTGCCAGACATTTTAATATGGAGGAAGAATTCGGCAGTATTGCGCCGGGAAGAGTTGCTAATATAAATATCCTTTTAGATAAACAAAATCCGCACCCGGAGAGCGTGATAAGCAAAGGGAAATGGATCAAAAAGGACGGCGAAGCAATTCCTTATCCATCCGTCATTAATTGGGAAGAATTTGATATTACATCAGTTGAATTTGACTGGGAGCTGACGGACGAGGATTTACAGTTTTCGAGTCCAATCGGGATGGATATGGTCAATGATGTGATTATCCAGCCATATACGATTGTATCAGATGTCAGTGCTGATCAGATTCCCTCCAGTAAAAGCGAGCAATTTATTGCATTAATTGATAAGCATGGCAAGTGGCGGGTAAATACAATTATTCGCGGATTTGCTCCGAAGCTCGGTGCGCTGGTCAGCAGTTTTTCAGCTACGGGAGATATTATTCATATTGGTAATTCTAAGAAAGATATCCGTATTGCCGCGAAACGGATGAGAGAGCTGGGCGGAGCAATTGTATTGGTGGACCAGGGAGAGATTTTAGCAGAAATGCCGCTTCCCCTTGGAGGAGTGATGCCGAAGAACGCGATGGAAGAATTGATTCCGATGAACAAGGAAATAAAAAAGGTGTTGAAAGCACACGGATACGCATATGAAGATCCGATTTACAGCCTGTTATTTCTTTCTGCCTTCCACCTGCCTTTCTTCCGTATTACACAGCAGGGATTGCTGGATGTGAAAAAAAGGGAAATTGTAATTCCGGCTACGATGCGTTAGTATAATAAAGTTGTCCTGATGGACGAAAATAAGCTCTTGTTTAGAGAAGGAAGCTTCGTTGGATGAATAAAATACTATTTCCTATTCTTCTTTTCAGAATGGTACAGAGAAGGACAGGAAAAATAAGGGGGAATTGAAGTGCAAATAGATAAGCTACGAGGGGAGCAGCTCGATCAATTGTTTGATGCTATATTATCATTAAAAACGCGTGAGGAGTGTTATCAGTTTTTTGATGATATTGCTACTATGTCAGAAATCCAATCCCTGGCACAACGTTTACGGGTTGCGAAAATGCTGACAGAAGAAAAAACATACAGTGCCATCGAGCAGGAAACAAAAGCTTCCACTGCAACCATCTCCCGAGTGAGACGCTGCATTAACTATGGCAGTGACGGCTATAATTTGGTTTTGAAAAGGCTGCATATCAAAGGAGAAGAAGAAAAAGAAGAATCAGAAGAATAATGCCTAAAAGAGAAATCGAAACTATTGAAGTAAGGCAAATAGTTTCGATTTCTCTTTTTTATTTTATCGCAGTGTAACTGGCTGGCGTTGTGATTACTCGCCTATCATAAAGCGTTGTGCGTTGAAAAATCCCCACTGAAGGAAGTTTCACTTTATAAACACTATTTTGTAAATAAGTTTTTGCTTAAGATATTGAAAATCTTTACCTTATCCGTTCTATTCATTTGCCGATTTTTGTTATAATAAAGAGATGAATGTAATAATGGAGGATTTGTACTGATTATGAATATAAATGAATGGAAGCATCTGTTTAAATTAGATCCAGCAAAGGAAATATCTGATGAAGATTTAGATAAAATTTGTGAATCAGGGACCGATGCGATTATAGTCGGCGGCACTGATGATGTCACATTAGACGGGGTTTTAGATTTATTATCAAGAATTCGCAGAGCACATATGGTACCGGTGGTTTTGGAAATCTCGAATGAAGAAGCATTGACTCCAGGCTTTGATACTTATTTTGTTCCGATGGTATTGAATTCAAAAGAGAAAAAATATGTGATGGATATACAGCAAAAAGCAATCAAGGAATATATCGACATGATGGAGTACAGTGAGGTATACTTTGAAGGTTATTGCATTTTAAATCCAGAAGCAAAAGCTTTCCGGCATACGAATTGTGAATTGCCCGATATAGAAGATGTAAAGGCATATGCATATATGGCAGAGCATGTTTTTCATCTGCCCATTTTTTATGTGGAATACAGCGGTACCTATGGTGATGCAGAAGTCGTTCGCGAGGTGAAGGCAGAACTTAATGACACCAAGCTTTTCTATGGCGGCGGTATTGAGACAGCGGAGCAGGCCAAAGAGATGAAAGAGTATGCTGATGCAATTATTGTTGGAAACAGTATTTATACGGATATAAAACAAGCACTCAAGACAGTAGCTGCTGTTAAAGAGGATATGTAAAAAGGAGAATAACCAAGGAAGGAAGAGATAAGATGGAGCAAACGCTGGAAGCGATGATAAATACATTAAATCCGGAGCAGCAGAGGGCTGTACGGTATACAGAAGGTCCGCTCTTAATTATGGCAGGAGCTGGAAGCGGGAAAACACGCGTATTGACACATCGAATTGCTTACTTAATGGGAGAGAAGGAAGTAGCTCCCCGAAATATTTTAGCGATTACCTTTACCAATAAAGCGGCAAGAGAAATGAAGGAGCGGGTAGCGAAATTAGTCGGTCCTCAAGGTGAATATATGTGGGTCTCTACATTTCACTCGATGTGTGTCCGGATTTTACGCCGGGACATTGACCGGATTGGATATTCCTCGAACTTTTCCATTTTAGACAGCGCAGATCAATTATCTGTTGTAAAGCAAGTACTTAAAAATCTCAATATTGATCCAAAGAAATTTGATCCCCGGGCGATGCTTGGACAGATTAGTACAGCAAAAAATGAGCTGATTACAGAAGATGAATTTGCGAAGAATGCCGGTAATTTCTATGACCGCCAAGTAGCGCAGATTTATGAAGGCTATCAGAAAATGCTGCGGAAAAATCAGTCCTTAGATTTTGATGACCTGATTATGCAGACGATTCATTTATTTGACCGTGTACCGGAAGTTTTGGAATATTACCAGAGACGGTTCCAATATATTCATGTCGATGAGTATCAGGATACAAACCATGCACAATACTTTCTGGTCAAACAGCTTGCCAAAAGGTATCAAAATCTGTGTGTAGTCGGCGATTCAGACCAGTCTATCTACCGTTGGCGCGGAGCAGATATTACGAATATCCTGTCCTTTGAAAAAGATTACCCGTCAGCGAAAACTGTCATGCTGGAGCAAAATTACCGCTCTACCAAATCGATTTTACTGGCGGCGAATAAAGTAATTGGCAATAACTCTGGACGAAAGCCGAAAAATCTTTGGACGGATAAGGATGACGGAAAAAAGATATCCTATTATAAAGGAGCAACTGAGCAGGAAGAGGCTTTATATATTGCAGATACCATTCAGCAGTTAACTCGGTCAGGCAAATACCAGCCAAGTGACATTGCTATATTGTATCGTACCAATGCACAATCCCGTGCAATTGAGGATACATTTGTCAAATCAGCTATCAGCTATCAAATGGTTGGCGGTACACGCTTCTATGACCGTAAAGAAATCAAGGATATGATTGCTTATTTAAGGTTAATTACGAATCCCGATGATGATATCAGCTTCCAGCGTGTGGTAAATGAACCTAAAAGAGGAATAGGAAAAACATCGATTGAACGCTTGCAAGCATATGCAGCAGAGCATGATATTTCTCTCTTTGAAGCAGTGAAGGAAGTTGATTTCACGGGTGTTTCGAAAAAAGCAGCCAATGCTTTAGCAGGATTCGGTAGCCTTATCAGCTCGCTTACACAGCAGCAGGAGTTTCTGACAGCGACGGATATGGTAGAAGCTGTGCTGGAACGGACCGGCTATGAAGAAATGCTGAATAATGAGCGTTCCATTGAAGCGCAGTCTAGACTGGAGAACTTAGAAGAGTTTAAAACTGTTACACAAGAATTTGAAAAAGCAAGTGAAGAAGACAAAACACTCATCGCCTTTTTAACTGATTTAGCATTGATTGCAGATATTGACCGTGTCGATGAAGAGGATCCGGATCACTCTCAAAAAATCACCCTGATGACATTGCATGCAGCAAAAGGACTGGAGTTCCCTGTCGTTTTCTTAATTGGAATGGAAGAGAATGTATTTCCACACAGCCGCTCGATGTTTGACGAGGAAGAGATGGAGGAGGAACGCCGTCTTGCTTATGTCGGTATTACCAGAGCAGAAGAGGAGCTTTATTTGACGCATGCTCAAATGCGTACTTTATATGGACGTACCAATATGAACCCAATCAGCCGATTTATCAATGAGATTCCGGTGGAATTGATGGACGGCATGGAAACAACCAAAAAATCACCATTTGGCGGAGCTGGCAGCATGCGAAAGAGCTTTGGCTCGAGCCAGAAGCAGGAAGCACCACCGAAGAGACGGGCTGAAAAAATGCAGGCACCTAAGTCCAGCGGAGCAGAATCTAAAAGCTGGTCTGTCGGTGATAAAGCTGCTCATAAAAAATGGGGAACGGGTACGGTTGTAAGAGTACAGGGAGAAGGAGAAAAGCTGGAATTAGATGTAGCATTTCCTGCTCCGGTAGGCATCAAACGTCTTCTTGCAAAATTTGCCCCCATAACAAAGGAGTAAAATGGAATGAACAAACAAGAAATCAAAGAACGCATGGATTCCTTAGTAGAAGTCCTTAATCAATATGGTTATTCCTATTATGTATTGGACAACCCGACTGTACCCGATTCGGAGTATGATCAGAAGTTAAGGGAGCTGGAGGATTTAGAAAAAGAGCATCCAGACCTTGCTAGAGAGGATTCTCCTACTCAGCGTATCGGCGGGGAACCGCTGGATGCTTTTCGGAAGGTAACGCATGAAACGCCAATGATGAGCCTTGGCAATGCTTTTAATGAGCAGGATCTAAGAGATTTTGCCAGACGGGCTCAAGAAGGCGTATCTGGTGAGGTTACTTTTGTGTGCGAGTTGAAAATAGATGGTTTAGCAATTTCTCTAAAATATCAGGAGGGCAAATTTGTTCTGGGTTCCACTCGCGGCGATGGAAGAATTGGTGAAGACATTACATCTAACCTGCGCACGATACGAAGTATTCCATTAAGTATCAAAGAAGCTGGAACTTTGGAGGTTCGTGGCGAAGCTTTTATGCCGCATAAGTCCTTTTTAGAGATGAATAAAGAAAGGGAAGAAAAGGGTGAAGAACCGTTTGCCAACCCGAGAAATGCAGCTGCCGGATCATTGAGGCAGCTGGACCCGAAAATTGCAGCTAAACGTAATTTAGATATTTTTCTATACGGCGTCGGTGAATGGGAAAACAGTAATATCACCAGTCATAGTAAAAGCTTAGAGGCCTTGCATCGTCTGGGATTTAAAACAAATAAAGAATGGAAAAGATGTAAGAGCATTGAAGAGGTATTGGAATTTGTTACGTATTGGACCGAACACCGCAAGGATTTAAATTACGAAATTGACGGGATTGTGGTGAAAGTAGACAGCCTGGATCATCAGGATGAACTGGGCTTTACTGCGAAAAGCCCGCGGTGGGCGATTGCTTATAAATTCCCGGCAGAAGAAGTTGTAACTACTTTAAAAGATATTGTATTAAGCATCGGCAGAACAGGCGTAGTGACTCCGACAGCCATTCTTGAACCTGTCCGTATAGCAGGATCAACTGTGCAGCGGGCTTCCTTGCATAACGAGGATTTAATTCGTGAACAGGATATCCGGATTGGGGATCAGGTAGTTATCAAAAAAGCAGGCGATATTATTCCAAAGGTTGTCCGTTCGATTATCGAACAGCGGACCGGGGAAGAAAAAGAATTTCATATGCCTGAGGAATGTCCGGACTGCGGCAATGAACTGGTTCGTCTAGAAGGGGAAGTAGCATTACGCTGCATTAATCCGAACTGTCCGGCACAATTGATGGAGGGGTTGATTCACTTTGTCTCCCGGAATGCGATGAATATTGATGGTTTAGGAGAAAAAGTTATCATTCAGCTTTTCCGTGAAGATTTGGTCCATACCATTGCTGATTTATATCGATTGGAAAAAGAGGATTTGTTGAATTTAGAACGGATGGGCGAAAAATCCGTTACTAATCTTTTAAATGCTATTGAGGCTTCTAAAGCCAATTCATTGGAAAGATTATTGTTCGGACTTGGGATTCGTTTTATTGGTTCAAAAGCAGCACAGACTCTGGCGATGGAATTTGAAACCATGGAGCGGCTTCAGCATGCCAACTTGGAGGAAATTGTAGCCATTGAAGAAATTGGCGAGAAAATGGCAGATTCCATTGTCCGATATTTTGAAGAAGAAAAAGTGACGCAGCTATTGAAGGAATTAAAAGAGCTGGGTGTAAATATGACTTACACCGGTCAAAAGAAATCAGAAATAAAAACAGATAGCTTATTCTCTGGAAAAACAGTTGTATTGACTGGTAAAATGGAGCAGTATACGAGAAAAGAAGCGAAAGAGCTGATTGAATCGTTAGGCGGGGCAGTAACAGGCAGTGTAAGTAAAAAAACAGATGTCCTTATTGCTGGAGCGGACGCCGGATCAAAGCTGGAAAAAGCAGAAAAACTGGGGATAGAAGTGTGGAGTGAAACAGAGTTAAAAGAAGCGACCGAGGGAGAGGAGTGATTCGCTTTGAAAAAATGGATGCTATCCATTAGTGTAGTGGCACTGTTTTTAAGCGGATGTGTGCAGCAGCAGCCATCCAGCGAGGAGGAAGTCGTCCAGGAGGATGCCAGCAGCCAGGAAGAGACTTCTATCGTGCCTAGCAATAGACTTTCAGGGGAAAATTACCGAATGATTTTACCATATCAGCCAAGTGAGGCAAGAGGCGTTATTACAAGGCAAATGGCGAACCGTGTAGATATTGATGAAATGGAAGAAGGACTACGCCGTCTGTCCACGGATTCATATAGTCCGGAAGATTATTATTTTCAAGAAGGGCAATATTTTACAGAAGATCGTGTGAATAATTGGATTGATGATTTAAATCCTGAAGTAAATCTAGGGGCAGATGAAGAGACCTTCAGGGAAAATCCGCGTTATTTATCCCATGTTCTAGAACAAAATTATTTAACACAGACAGAGGATGGAAATGTCAATTTAGAAGGAATCTCTATAGGACTTGCGATGAAATCTGTTTATCAATTCCAGACCGATACTGGCGAGCCTTACCAATATGAAGATATCTCTGAAAGTGCAATGATGGAACAGGCAACAGAAATTGCACAAGATATTGTCAATGATATTCGTGAAAATGATGAAGAACTCAGTGATATTCCAATTATGATCGGTATTTACCGGGAAGAGGAGCAAGCTTCTCCTGTGCCGGGAAATTTTGTAGCTAAAACAAATGTGGATGGAGGGAGCAGCTCAATTGACGGCTGGGAGGATGTAGAAGAAGAAAATATCCTCTTCCCTTCTGATGAAGGTCAGGAAAAATATTATGATGATCAAGAGCTTGTAACAAGCTTTGGAAATGAAATTCGTGATTTCTTTCCAAACTATGTCGGAATGGTAGGGGAAGGCTTCTATATAGATGAGGAGCTTCAGAAATTACGCATCGATGTCCCGATAGAATTTTACGGCAAGGGAGAGGTTATCGGTTTTACCCAGTATGTGTATGGTCTGATTGAGGATATGTTTCCAAACTATTATGATATAGAAGTTAATATTACTTCCAGCCAAAAGACGGAGAGCCTGCTTTACCGTAATGCGGGTGAGGATGAAATTCAAGTTCATATTTATGATTAAAGCATCAGGAAATTCACTGTTACTAGCAGTTTATCAGCTAGCAGCAGTGGATTTTCTTTTTTTAAGAAAATTTTCCGGGAAGGCGAAAGTTATTTAATGATTCTTCTATTGATTTTCCCAAATTGAAGAACGGCAGAGTATGGTACAATGGGTTTATATAAGATATAATGACAAAGGAATTAAAATAGCTTATCATTGGAAAATGTTTTTAAGCACTTTCGCACTAATTTTCTTTATTTATGAAAAAATTAGATAAGCAGTCAAACAAAATTTCTCTATTAGAGAGACGGTTGCTTCACGAACCGCTATGCCGTGATAAAAGTATAAAAGTGTGGGGTGAAAGATAACATGATAGCGATTGGGACGTATATCAAAATCCAGCGTACAAAGCAGAAAATGACTCTAGGGGAGCTATCGGAGGGAATTGTTTCTTTATCCTATTTATCGAAGATTGAGAATCAAAAAACAGAACCGAATGAGGATATTATCCGAAGGCTGTGTCACCGGCTTTGTATTACAATAGATCAGAGCCAGGAGGAGAAAATCGGCGAACTCTGTAAGAATTGGTATGAGATGCTTGATGAGAATACCAAAGAAAAAGACATGGAAGCTGCCTATCAGGAAATCCAGATGCTGATGGATAAAAATTATTCTAATCACCTCATTATGTTTGAGATTCATAAGATTAATTATTTCTTATTCATTGAAAGAATCGATTTGGCTGCCAATAAAATTACGCAGTTAAAAGAGGTTGTAAACACGTTTAGTGTAGAAGAACAGTATTACTGGTATTTATTTAACGGACGCTACAGCTTTGCGGTGAAGAATTATTATCATTCCATGTATCAATATAAACGGGCAGAAAAAATTACAGAGGATCATCGCCTGGAGGAAAAGGCAGAGGCAGACTTGAAGTATTATATTTCGATGACACATTCTAAGCTGAGGAACTCCCTTGAAGCAATCGAATATGCAGAAGAGGCTCTGGAAATGTATATGAAGCAATATAGCTTCCTGCGCTGTGCACGTGCCCATAATATTTTAGGAATTTGTTATACTCATATTAAGCTTTATGAAAAGGCAATTAAAAATTTCACACTTGGTCTGCAGCTTGCAGAAACCATTCATGATAAAAAAGTCGTTCAAAAGATTCACCAGAATCTTGGTTATCTATATGCTTCAAAGGGTGATTCGACAAAAGCGATTGAATACTATAAAGGGATTTTAAATGATTCAGACGTGTCAGCGAATACCAAAGTGGAGATCACAGCTTCACTCGTACGTGAATATTATCATTCGAATTATTATGATGAGGCAGAAGAGTATATTGATTACGGATTAAGTGTATTCTATGATTTAAAGGATAAACAGCCATACCTTGTGTATAAATACATCTTGCGCAGCTATAATTATCTTCTTGAAGAACAGTTCAATCTGTTTGAACAATTATTGGTCAAAGATTTACTTCCATTATTAAAGAAGCAAAAGGACTACGGGAATTTTATTCTTTATTCCGAGCTGCTGGCAAAACGCTATGAAGGTAATAATAATTACAAGGACGCGGCACAGTATTATAGAGAAGTAAACCAAATGTATAAGCATATTGCTCACATTTGATATAATTTTATGTCTAAAACCAAGTTATACTATAATGTTAATTGTAAATTATAGTATAACTTGGTTTTTTTGTTATGCAGCAATATAAACTTGCCTTGTATAAGCAAGTTTTGCTATTATCATAAGTGTAATCCGTGTTAATAACGGTATTAATAAGAGTGTTATTCATAGTACTATTATTAATACCACCACGAATGTTAATAATGCTACTAATATTAATTTCAATTTATATAGCAATAATTAATATAAAACATCTTATAAAAATGATATAATGTTGTTTTAATGAGTGTATAGGCTGAATGATGTTTATTCTAAATGCACGCTCGAATATAAGTGCTATTTTTATAGCATATTATAAATAAATACGATTATTTTGGAGGTTAAGCAAATGGCAGAGATTTCAAAAGAGCAAGTAAAGCATGTAGCTAATCTCGCACGCTTGGAATTTGATGATGAAGCTGTGGAACAAATGGCGAATGAGCTGAGTGCTATCATTGAATATGCTGAGCAGCTGAATGAATTAGATACAGATAATGTGAAGCCAACCACACACGTATTAGATTTGAAAAATGTGATGCGTAAAGATGAACCTAAAAAGTGGATTACACAAGAGGATGCATTGAAGAATGCTCCTGACCAAAAGGATGGACAAATCCGTGTTCCATCGATTCTAGAATAAAAGGAGGCAAACATATTCATGTCTTTATTTGACTATACGATAAAAGAATTGGAAGCAAAATTACATAATCAAGAGATTACTGTAGAAGACTTAGTGAAAGAATCTTATCAGCAAATTAAAGAAGTGGACGGAGATGTGCATGCATTCCTGACACTTGATGAAGAAAAAGCGCTGGAGAAAGCAAGAGAACTGGACAAACGTGAGAATAAATCCGGTGTATTATTTGGTATCCCGGCTGGTATTAAAGATAATATCGTAACGAAAGGACTTCGTACTACCTGTGCAAGTCAATTTTTAGATAATTTCACGGACCCGTTATACAATGCAACCGTTGTTGACAAGCTGGATGCTGAAAATCCGGTTGCAGTTGGTAAATTAAATATGGATGAATTTGCGATGGGATCTTCCAATGAAAACTCCGGCTATGAGCCGACTCGTAACCCATGGAATACAGATCACGTTCCCGGCGGTTCCAGCGGTGGTTCTGCAGCAGCAGTCGCAGCAGGGGAAGTATTATTCTCACTTGGATCGGATACAGGCGGATCGATTCGTCAGCCGGCAGCATTCTGCGGTGTTGTAGGAATGAAGCCGACTTATGGACGTGTATCCCGTTTTGGCCTTGTGGCATTTGCATCCTCTTTGGACCAAATTGGCCCATTGACCCGTACGGTAGAAGATAATGCACGTGTACTGGAAGTCATTGCAGGACATGACAAAATGGACTCTACCAGTGCAGATGTAGAAGTTCCGGCTTATACAGAAGCATTAACTGGCGATGTAAAAGGTTTAAAAATAGCTGTTCCTAAAGAATACTTAGCAGAAGGTGTTTCCGAAGAAGTGAAAAATGCTGTTTTAGAGGCATTGAAGGTCTATGAATCCCTTGGAGCTACTTGGGAAGAAGTATCCTTGCCACATTCTAAATATGCACTTTCAACTTATTACTTATTATCATCCTCTGAGGCTTCTGCGAACTTAGCCCGTTTTGACGGCGTACGCTATGGTGTCCGTTCAGATAATGCAGAAAATATGCTGGATATGTTTGTGAAATCCCGCAGTGAAGGCTTCGGTGATGAAGTAAAACGCCGTATTATGCTTGGAACCTTTGCCCTCAGCTCTGGTTACTATGATGCCTATTATAAAAAAGCACAAAAAGTACGTACATTAATTAAAAATGACTTTGATAAAATTTTAGAAGAATATGATGTGATTGTTGGACCGACAACACCGACACCGGCATTTAAGGTCGGTGAAAAAACAAGTGATCCATTAACGATGTATGTGAATGATATCTTAACGATTCCTGTCAACTTAGCAGGCGTTCCTGGTATTTCTATTCCTTGCGGTTTCTCCGAGGATGGATTGCCAATCGGCTTGCAGGTTATCGGAAACTATTTTGATGAGAGCACTGTTTATCGTGCTGCACATGCATTTGAACAAGCAACAGAACACCATACAAAACGACCTCAACTAGGAGGTGCCAAGTAATGAATTTCGAAACAATTATTGGACTTGAGGTACACGTAGAATTAAAAACCGCATCAAAAATATTCAGCCCGAGTACAAATGAATTTGGTTCCGCGCCAAATACGAATGTCAATCCGATTGACTTAGGCTATCCGGGCACACTGCCAGTCTTAAATGAAGAAGCAGTCAACTTTGCGATGAAAGCGGCAATGGCACTCAATTGTGAAATTGCAACAGATACGAAATTTGACCGTAAAAACTATTTCTATCCAGATAACCCGAAAGCTTATCAAATCTCGCAATTTGATCAGCCAATCGGCGAGAATGGCTGGATTGAAATTGAAGTAAACGGCAAAAAGAAAAAAATTGGTATCACCCGCCTACACCTGGAAGAGGATGCAGGAAAATTAACACATGGGGAAGACGGTTATTCCTATGTCGATTACAATCGTCAGGGAACACCATTAGTTGAAATTGTATCTGAGCCGGATATGCGTTCTCCAGAAGAAGCATATGCATACTTGGAGAAGCTGAAAAATATTATTCAGTATACAGGTGTATCGGATGTGAAGATGCAGGAAGGCTCCCTGCGCTGTGATGCCAATATTTCACTTCGTCCAATCGGACAAGAGGAATTTGGTACCAAAGCAGAACTGAAAAATTTAAATTCTTTCTCCTTTGTTCAAAAAGGATTAGAATTTGAAGAAACACGTCAGGAAAAAGTATTATTATCCGGCGGAGAAATCCTGCAGGAAACACGCCGTTACGATGAAAAAACAAAAGAAACGATTCTGATGCGTATCAAAGAAGGTTCGGATGATTATCGTTATTTCCCTGAGCCGGACCTTGTACCATTATATATTGATGAGGCTTGGAAGGAACGCATCCGCAGTGAAATTCCTGAGCTTCCAGATGCCAGAAGAGAGCGTTACGTAAGCGAATTAGGCTTATCAGAATATGATGCGAATGTGTTAACGGCATCTAAGCAGATGTCTGATTTCTTTGAGGAAGCAGCAGAGCACGGAGCAGATATCAAACAAGTATCCAACTGGTTAATGGGAGAAGTCTCTGCCTATATGAATAAGCATTATAAAGAGATTGAAGAGCTGGCAATTACACCAGATGCCCTGGCGAAAATGGTTAAATTGATTGAAGACGGCACAATCTCTTCTAAAATTGCGAAGAAGGTATTTGCAGAGCTGGTTGAAAATGGCGGCGACCCAGAAAAAATTGTCGAAGAACAAGGCCTGGTTCAAATCTCAGACCCAGAGCAATTGAAGCCAATCGTGAATGAAATTCTTGATCAAAACGAACAATCTATCATTGATTTCAAGGATGGAAAGAAAAAAGCAAAAGGATTCCTTGTCGGACAAATTATGAAAGCAACAAAAGGACAGGCGAACCCGCCGCTGGTAAATGAAATTCTTGCTGCGGAGCTGGAGAAACGATAAGCTTTCTTGGTAGAATGGTAATAAAATAAAAGAAGCAACAAGGGAAGGCTGTCGCAGAAATGAAATGTGGCAGCCTCTCCAATGTGAAAAAAGATGAAAAGAAAATGGACCAACATTGTAGAAAAACAACACATTTTATCGAGACTTGTTATTTTTTGTTCATTTTGCTTTTCAAACACATCAAAAAAGTCTATGATATGGATTAGACGAGTTTATTTAATACGATTATAATTTCAACATAAAGGAACTTCATAGGTTATTCATGTCAGATCATGGATAAATACTGCTTTTTATTATGTATCTATTTTGAGAGAGATTTCAGTGAATATCACCGTTCTGTAATACGTATAGTAAATATTTGCTGTGGAATGTTGTGAGGTTCTCTAGGTTTCCTTTCATCTAAGGAGAAGAAAAGCAAAGAATGAAGTTATACTTTATATAATACGTGTCTGTAAAGAAGCAATTGCAAGATGGACCGTATGGGGAGGAAAGAACATGGAGAAGGCCCGAATCATTTATAACCCAACTTCGGGACGTGAAGCAATCAAAAAAGCATTACCCAATATTTTAGAAAAGCTGGAAACTGCCGGCTATGAAACTTCCGCACATGCGACAACATGTGAAGGGGATGCTATCGACGCTGCAAGAACTGCTGTAGAAAGAGGCTATGACTTAATTGTTGCGGCTGGCGGCGATGGTACGATCAATGAGGTCGTACATGGCGTAGCCGAACAGGAATATCGGCCAAAGTTAGGGATATTGCCTGCTGGAACAACAAATGATTTTGCCAGAGCACTTCAAATTCCCAGAGATATTAATAAAGCTGTAGATGTTATCTTAGAAGGCAATTCGCTGAAATTAGATATTGGAAAAGTCAACGAGCATTATTTTATTAATATTGCCGGCGGAGGAAAACTGACAGAATTAACATATGATGTCCCGAGCAAATTAAAAACAATGTTAGGTCAATTAGCATATTATATGAAAGGCATTGAGATGCTTCCTTCTTTAAAGCCGGCACATGTCAGAATTGAGTACGATGAACATGTACTGGAAGAAGATATCATGCTATTTCTAATCTCTAATACGAATTCCGTCGGCGGTTTTGAAAAGCTTGCTCCCGATGCTCGTTTAAATGATGGGTACTTTGATGTTCTCATTTTAAAGAAAACAAATCTTGCAGAATTTATTCAAATTGCATCACTTGCCCTTCGCGGGGAACACTTAAAAAGTAAAAACATCATCTATACACAGGCAAAGCGTGTTAAAGTGACGAATGAGGATAAAATGCAGCTGAATATTGATGGGGAATACGGTGGCATGCTGCCGGGAGAATTCATCAATCTTCAGGAACATATCGAGTTTATGGTTCCAGCAGATTTCATCGAGCATCAAGAAGAGCTGGAATAAAAATAAAGGTCTCTAAACCACATGAAGTTGTTTTAGAGGCTTTTTTGTTTGCTCCTGTCTCCTTGAGCATAGGAACAGTTGTTGTTTGTTAAAAGCCTGTGATAAAATAAGGTGAATTAAAGTGATTACGGAAATAGAGGAAGATGACAATGGCAAAAACAACAGGAAATACCCCTGTTCAAAAAAATGAACAATTGACTATTACAATTGAAGATATTACCCATGAAGGAAGCGGCGTAGGAAAAGTGGACGGCTATCCTTTGTTTATTCCGAAGACCTTACCGGGAGAAGAAGCCGTTATTAAAGTGGTCAAAGCAAATAAAAAATATGGTTTTGGGAAGCTGTTAGAGCTGAAGAAAACCAGTCCGGAACGTGTGGATCCAACCTGTCATGTATATTGTGGAGGCTGCCAGCTCCAGCATATGAGCTATGCCCTTCAATTACAAATGAAACAGAATCAGGTCCATAATGTGATGAAAAAAGTAGCGCATCTGGAGCATGTTCCCGTACATCCAATCATTGGGATGGAAGACCCTTCTCATTACCGAAATAAGATACAAATTCCTGTCGATGAAAAAAACGGTGAATTAATCACAGGCTACTATCAGAAAAGAAGCCACCGGATTCTGCAAAATCAAGATACCTGTCATGTGCACAGCCATGCAATGAATGAGGTGCTGCCATTTGTTCGGCACTTAATGAATAAATATGGTGTCCAGGCTTATAATGAAGAAACACATCGAGGCGAGCTGCGTCATATTATGATACGGACAGGCCATTTTACAGGAGAAATGATGGTTGTTTTTGTAACGCGTACAGCCAAGCTTCCCGGCAAAGAGCGAATCATCGAAGAACTGACAAAGAAGTTTCCATTTATCCGTTCGATTGTGCAGAATATCAATGACCAGCGCACGAATGTAATTTTAGGGAAGAAGACAAACGTATTGTGGGGAGCAGCTTATATCCACGATACGATAGGCGATTTAACCTTTGCGATTTCGCCGAAGTCCTTTTATCAAGTAAACCCTGTTCAGACAAAGGTGCTATATGATAAAGCTCTGGAGTATGCAGCTATTGATGAAAATGATGTAGTAATCGATGCATACTGCGGAATAGGTACAATCTCGCTCTTCCTTGCCCAAAAAGCAAAAAAAGTATATGGAATCGAGGTTGTTCCAGAAGCCATTGAAGATGCAAAGAAAAATGCAGCGCATAGCGGAATAGATAACGCAGAGTTTACTGTTGGACAGGCTGAAAAAGTGATGCCTAAGTGGAAGAAGGAAGGCTTAGATCCAGATGTGATTGTTGTCGATCCTCCGAGAAAGGGCTGTGATCCCGAATTTTTGGATGCGATGATGGAGATGAAGCCGAAGCGGATTGTTTATGTTTCCTGTAATCCTTCGACACTGGCAAGGGATTTGCGTATTTTAGAGGACGGCGGTTATGAGACGAAGGAAGTACAGCCGGTGGATATGTTTCCGAATACGGGGCACGTGGAGGTTATAGTTTCGATACAACGGAAGAATACGTCGAAATCCTTAGTATGACGGTGTTTCACAAGCATTACCAATTTGTGCCAGATGGTCAAAATGGACGAAAAAAAGTGCTAAAAACCCATGTTGATGTTTCAGTGGGAATCAATCTGGTATATGGAGACACAACAAAATAAAAATTCCATAATAAGTAAGTTTAAAAATTTTAGGCGTTCAGAAAAATGAACGTCTATTTTTTTATGTCAAAATTGGAAATTATTTTTGAGAATTTATTGATTTTCTTATAAAAAATGAACCTCTAATAAATGAAATAAAGGTTGTGATTGATATGAAACTTCTTACGTTAGGAAGTTTATTTGATGGAATCGGTGTATTTCCTTTAGCTGCTTCTTTTTATGGAGTGAAACCTGTTTGGGCAAGTGAAGTTGAGAAGGCACCAATTGCAATTACGAAACGTCATTTTCCTAATATGCTTCATCTTGGAGATATTACAAAAATAGATGGTGGAGAAATACCACCTGTTCATATCATTACCTTTGGTTCTCCTTGTCAGGATTTATCTAACATTGGTAAGCGAGAAGGCCTTGCTGGAAGTAAATCCAACTTATTTTATCAAGCATTACGAATTATTGAAGAAATGAGGTGTGCAACGAATGGTGTCTATCCAGTTATCGCTGTTTGGGAAAACGTCATGGGAGCTTTTTCATCAAATAACAGGATGGATTTTAAAGCCGTGCTGGAATCTTTCACAGGTTCCAAAATTCCAATGCCTACTTCTGGAGGATGGGCAAACGCCGGAATGGTTCGAGGGAACAACGTTGATGTCTGTTGGCGATTGTTGGACGCCCGATATTGGGGAAAGCCCACTCTCGCTCAAAGAAGAAGACGTATCTTCCTCGTGGCAGATTTTAGAGGAAACCGTGCCAAAGAAATATTATTTAAAGCCCGTGATTTGCAATCGTTTCCTGCGTCTTGCGGAAAAAACAGGCTGTCCTCCGCCGGCTCCTGTGGAATACCTGTTAAAGAAACAAGGAGGAACATACCCATCATCCGACCCTTTCAAGAAAGACGTATGCGAAGTGCCGCAAAAGAAAAAAACGAAACAGGATTCATTGGAAGTTTCGGAAAGACAGATGACCCTTTTCCAACAATGCTAGCTGGTTCCGTTAATCTTTTTTCGTTTTGGTATGAAGGGAAAGAAAAAGAAGGTTTTATTCGGCAGCTTACTCCATTGGAATGTGAACGTTTGATGGGATTGCCCGAAGGCTGGACAGCTTTTGGAGAACAAGAAAAAGCAATCAGCGATTATGCCAGATATAAAGCACTTGGAAATTCAATTGCTGTACCATGTGCCGAATATATTATGGCTGGTGTTGCAGAAAGTTTATAGATAATTAATTTCTTAGCTTGTTGGATTATGGTCATCTGACATGCTTTTTTAATGGATAAAGACGCAGGAAAGGAGAAGGAACATGATGTCTTTGAAAGAGGAAGAAATATACGAAGATAAGGTCATGGAATGGATTGATGACCATTTTGTGCTGAATGAGGTTGAGATTGAAGAGTATCCGTTTTTTCTTCATGGAAAATTAGTGCGTGATAAAAAAGGGGAATCCATGATTGTTTTTTGGTGTGTAATATACGGACGTGTTGATTATCGTTTTTAATTATAAAAGGAGAATGATTATGAATATCACAACTTTTATTTGTGTACTTGATGATAATGTAAAGGCAGAAATAGAAAAGGATTTAAGAGCAGCAGGTCATTCAGAAGAAGATGTACAAAGAGGATTGGATAGCCGTCTTTGCGATTTAGAAGACACAATAGATATTCAAAAATATAAAGAAATGCTTCAAGATAGTTAATTTATGTAGCTTAAAGATTCTTTTATAGAATTCTTTCTGTATAAAAAGAATACAGAGAACAAGTATTTGGTTAAGAAAATGAAGTGACAGGAGGTCATTTGATATGATTATTTATTATTCACGTTCTCCTCCGCTTTTATCGTTTTTGTTATGTATTTAAGAAATAAAATAATAAAGAAAAGAGGTCATTATTATGGAACTAAAATATGTCATCCCAAATATGGAGAAAACATTTGGAAACTTAGAATATGCAGGAGAAGGAAAAGTAGAACAACGACGGATTAATGGACGTATGACAACATTATCCCGCAGTTATAATCTGTATTCCGATATT
Organism: Oceanobacillus aidingensis; assembly: GCF_042654105.1. Lineage (NCBI taxonomy): Bacteria > Bacillati > Bacillota > Bacilli > Caryophanales > Bacillaceae > Oceanobacillus > Oceanobacillus aidingensis. The sequence continues at coordinate 261,638 of NZ_JBHSFT010000014.1, forward strand.
CAACGGGCAGATGATATTGAGGTTGTTCTCCCGAATGAAGCTGGGGAAAAATTCTTTGAACATGAGGACAAAGTAAAACTGGTGAATGCACGTATTACCGCAGAAGGCTATAAAATCGGTGATCGTGGTTTTACAAATTATATACTACATGCTGACAACATCGTCAAAGCATAACATAGTCAACATATAAGGAGGAATATCACATGAGATTAGCACAAGGAATTGTGATTGATAAGGAAAAAACATTTGGGGTATTGAAATTTTCTGCTTTACGACGCGAAGTGTTCCTTCAAAATGAAGATGGTACTGTTTCTACAGAGGTAAAGGAACGCACGTATGATTTAAAGTCCAGGGAACAAGGACGCATGATACAAGTAAGTCTTCCTGCTTCTGTTCCATTAAAAGAGTTTGATTATAATGCAGAAGTAGAAATTATGAACCCTATTGCGGATACGGTCGCCAATGCTACCTTTCGTGGTGCGGATGTCGATTGGTATATAAAAGCCGATGACATCGTGTTAAAAGGAAAAGCAACTTCAACTATTGGAGAAAAACCATCAAAAACACCACCTAATAAGGATAAATAAGAATGAAACCTTTCAAAAAACGAGGGAAACGTATTAGAGAAAAAGACGCTTCTCTCGTTTTTCAATTTGTGTTTATATCGCTGGTTGGTATATGGCTTCTATTCTTCCTCCCTTTTCACTTATCTTTTTTATTGTCTACAACATGGGAACTTGAAGAACTACAAGCACATTTTATTAGCAAGTATGGATTAGTGGCGTTGTGTATTAGTCTCGTTTTAACGGCAGCTTGTGCTTTTGTTTATTATCGTTATTGCTATAACCACTTCAAACAGCTTATTCATCGTCAAAAACTTGCTAAAATGGTTTTAGAAAACAGCTGGTACGAAACAAAACAAGTCACGCAAGAGAGCTTCTTTAAGGATATCCCATCTAATAAATCAAAGGAGAAAATCAGTCATTTTCCGAAAATCTATTATCGGTTTGAAAAGGGTTTGTTTTACATTCAAGTAGAGATTACACTTGGCAAGTTTCAAGAACCATTATTAAATTTAGAAACCAAACTGGAAAGCGGTTTGTATTGTGAATTGGTATCGAAGGAATTACGTGATTCCTACGTGGAGTACACGCTTTTCTATGATATGATTGCGAACCGCATTTCCATTGATGAGGTTATCGCACAGGATGGAAGTTTAAAATTAATGGAGTCTTTTTATTGGGAGTATGATAAGTTACCGCATATGTTGATCGCTGGCGGTACAGGTGGCGGAAAAAGCTATTTTATTCTGACACTGATTGAAGCTCTACTCAAAACAGACGCAAAACTATATATCCTAGATCCTAAAAATGCTGATTTGGCAGACTTAGCTACCGTTATGCCTGACGTGTACTACAAAAAGGAAGATATGACAGCTTGTATTGATCAGTTCTATGAAGACATGATGAAACGGAACGAAGAAATGAAGCAAATGCCAAATTATAAGACTGGTGAAAACTATGCCTATTTAGGCTTGCCAGCCCGTTTTTTAATCTTTGACGAGTACACCTCATTTATGGAAATGGTCGGGAAAGAAAGCGTCAAAGTCATGAGTAAACTGAAACAGATTGTTATGTTGGGTAGGCAGTCAGGCTTCTTCTTAATTCTTGCTTGTCAAAGACCAGACGCAAAATACCTTGGGGATGGGATTCGTGACCAATTTAATTTCAGGGTAGGTTTAGGGCGTATATCAGAACTGGGGTACGGAATGCTTTTTGGGTCAGATGTGCAAAAGCAATTTTTTCTTAAACAAATCAAAGGACGCGGCTATGTAGATAAAGGAGATAATGTGATCTCTGAATTTTACACACCATTTGTCCCTAAAGGACATGACTTCCTAAAAGAAATAGGTAAACTCACAAACTAAAGGCTGCCCAGTGCGGCGCCGTGCGAAGCGAAAGGCGCTGTGCTGGGTTAAGCCTGCGTGGCGACAGCCACGCTTTAACCCCCCTTATCTAACAGGGGGGTAGAAAAACAATTGAAAACTGTTCCAAAAGCCAATAAAGCCTGATGGCACAACGGTTAGGGATATATCACAAAGATGTCAGCTTTTAAGTCAAAGTTGACATCTTTTTTTTAGTTAGGAGGAATGCAAGTGTATCAAATGCCTTGGTATCACGTATTAAGAGAAAAGAGATTGGAATATGGCGTATCCCAAAATAAATTGGCGATACACGTTGGGATTTCAAGACAATATCTAAGTGAAATTGAGACAGGAAAAGTGACACCTTCAGAAGCTATTCAAACTACTTTGTTTGATATTTTAGAACAGTTTAACCCAGAAGCACCTTTGGAGATATTATTTGACTATGTGCGAATTCGATTTTTAACAACGAATCCTACACCAGTGATTGAAGATATTTTGCAGTTAAAAAAGAGTTATATGCTTCATGAAGATTTTGCTTTTTACTCGTACTTTGAGCAATATGTCTATGGAGATATTGTGGTAATGGTATCTCCTGACGAGGACAAAGGATGTCTGCTTGAACTAAAAGGGAAAGGTTGTCGTCAATTTGAAAATTTCCTTTTAGCCCAACAACGCACATGGTTTGATTTTTTTATGGAAGTGTTTCGTGTGGGTGGTGTCTTTAAGCGAATTGACCTTGCCATTAATGATAAGACAGGAATTTTGGATATCCCCTTTCTCACTCAAAAATGCAGAAATGAAGAATGTGTCACGGTATTTCGCAATTTTAAAAGCTATCGTTCGGGTGAACTAGTTCATGCAGAAGATAAACCTGACATGGGTCATACCTTATATATCGGTTCGTTAAAAAGCGACGTATATTTTAGTATCTATGAAAAAGATTATGAGCAGTATGTGAAATTTGGTACGTCTATCGAGGACACCGAGGTGAAAAATCGTTTTGAAATTCGACTTAAAAATGATCGAGCCTACCATGCGATTGTTGACTTAATGACTTATGAGGACGCAGGAAAAACCGCCTTCTCCATCATTAACCGTTACATTCGTTTTGTAGATAAGGATGAGAAAAAACGGCGGAGCAGTTGGAAAATGAATGCAGATTGGCAACGCTTTTTGGATTTAGGTGTGAATCGAAAAATTTCTTTAACGACAAAACCAGAACCGTACACATTTGATAAAACGTTGAGATGGTTAGCTCATCAGGTTGCTCCTACTTGGAAGTTAGCAACAGAAGTGGATGAAATCAATCAAACCACTGTCATCAAAGATATGTTAGCACAAGCAGAGTTATCGGACCGTCATCAAAAGATACTTTTGCAACAAACTGTTCCTGTAGAGAAAGCGATTCGCCTTCCGTCCACTAAAAATGATGAAAAATAGAAAGGAGACAGTCAAATGAATTTCGGGCAGAATATTTATAACTGGTTTTTGGACAACGCACAATCCTTAGTGTTAATGGCTATTGTTGTGATTGGCATTTATTTAGGATTTAAGCGTGAGTTTTCCAAATTGATAGGTTTTCTGATTATTGCTCTCGTTGCTGTTGGACTAGTCTTTAACGCTTCAGGTGTAAAAGATGTGTTATTAAACCTATTTAACAGGATAATAGGGGCTTAAATTGTACCGTTTGTCTGTGGAAGATAAGTGCTTTCCTTATGTTCTGCAGACAAATGGTGATCCAAGCGGTAGCGCGGAAGGGATAAATAAGTTTATGTGATGTACCAGTAAACACCTTGCTGGTGCTTTTTTTATGATTCTTTTTTAGAAAAGAGGTGAATTTCCATGAGAATGCAAGTTTTTATTGTGAATCTTGATAGATATAAGGAGGATCAAATCAGAGGATCTTGGTTTGAACCACCTATTGATTTGGAGGAAATGAAAGAACGTATAGGTTTGGACGGGGAATACAAAGAATATGCCATTTTTGATTATGATTTACCCTTTGAAATAGACGAATCCACACCTGTTTCTGAAATCAATCGTTTATGCGGAATGGTGCAAGAAATGGAAGGTTCCCCCTTATACGACGCTCTTCCCGAAGTACAAAAACATTGGTTTAATAGCTTAGAAGAATTACTTGAAAATCAGTATAAAATCCTTTATTACCCTGATTGTACCGATTTAATAGATATAGCGAAATTTTGGATGGAAGAATCAGGTATAACCCGTCTATTTGCAGAAGTCCCTTTTAATCTTGAAGACTATATTGATTATCAAGCTATTGGGCGAGATTTTGAGATTCATGGCAATTTTCTTGTGACTGCCAATGGTATATTTGAATATCTAAAATAAATGGAAAAGCAGCTTGTACTAACAGGCTGTTTTTCTTTTGTTAGGAGGCTTTAAAACATGGAAATGCAAGTGTATATAGCAAACCTCGGAAAATATAATGAAGGAGAAACGGTTGGTGCTTGGTTTACGCCACCTATTGATGTAGAGGAAGTAAAAGAACGAATTGGGTTAAACGGTGAATATGAAGAATACGCCATACACGACTTTGAATTGCCGTTTGAAATCCATGAGTACACGCCGATTTCCGAAATCAATCGTTTATGTGAAATGGTACAGGAAATTGAAGGCACTCCCTTGTATGACGCTCTCTCCGAAATACAGAGTTATTGGTTTAATAGCGTCGAAGAATTATTGGAACATCAAGATGCTATTGAATGTTACTCTGATTGTGAAAGTATGGAAGATGTAGCTCGGTATTATATAGAGGAAACTGGAATGCTTAGTGGTGTAGATCCCAGTTTACAATACTATTTTGATTACAGTTCATACGGACGTGATCTTGAAATCAATGGTGATTTTCTTGTTACCTCCCATGGAATCTTTGAATATAAGCAATAAATAGAAAGGCAGCTTGTTTAGACACAGGCTGCTTTTTTCTTTGGAAAGGATGTTAAGACGTGAAAAAATTAAAGAGCTACACACGAATTTGGTCGGTGGAAAAAGTCATTTATGCGATCAACGATTTTCGTTTGCCCTTTCCTGTCACTTTTTCGCAGATGACTTGGTTTGTGCTTTCTCTTTTGGCCGTTATGTTACTTGGAAACCTTCCTCCCCTCTCTTTGATTGATGGAGTACTATTAAAATATGTTGGTGTTCCAGTAGCGTTGACATGGTTTATGAGTAAAAAGAGCTTTGACGGCAAAAAACCTTATGGTTTCCTAAAGTCTGTTATCACGTATTGGTTTCGCCCTAAAGTGACCTATGCAAACAAGCCAGTCAAATTTAAAAAACAATCGGTCAATGAAACCATTACAGCGGTAAGAGGGAAAATCGTATGAGTTATCCAATTAAATATATCGAAAATAACCTTGTTTTTAATCATGATGGAGAAGCATTTGCTTATTACGAATTATTGCCATACAACTATTCCTTCTTATCTGAAGATGAAAAAATGCAAGTACACGAACACTTTCGTCAACTCATTGCCCAAAATCAAGATGGAAAAATCCATGCCTTACAGATAAGCACCGAGAGCAGTATTCGTTCGGTACAAGAACGAAGTAAAGAACTTGTAACAGGAAGGCTGCAAGAAGCAGCTTACAATCGAATTGACGATCAAACAGAAGCCCTTGTTTCCATGATTGGAGAACATCAAGTCGATTATCGTTTCTTTATTGGATTTAAGCTTTTGTTGAATGAAGAAGAAGTCAGTATGAAATCGATGGGAGAATCAGTAACGGCGTCTCTCTCAACCTTTGTTCGAGACGTGAATCATCATTTAATGGGTGATTTTGTTTCTATGCCACATAGTGAAGTTGCTCGTTTTCTAAAAATGGAACAATTATTACAAAATAAAATCACTAAGCGTTTTAAGGTTCGGCCTTTAACGAAAAATGACATGGGGTATTTAATCGAACACTTACACGGACAAACGGGTATTGCCTTTGAAGATTACAGTTATAACCTCTCTTATGAGAAAGGTGAAAAAGAAACTTACGTCAAACGTTATGACCTCATTAAACCCACACGCTGTCTGATTACAGAAAAACAGCGTTACATCAAGTTGGAACAGGAAGATACAACAACTTATGTTGCTTACTTTACCATTAATTCCATTGTTGGTGATTTGGAATTTCCCAGTGATGAAATCTTTTACTATCAGCAACAACAATTCACGTTTCCAATCGACACCTCTATGCATGTCGAGATAGTCACCAATAAAAAAGCATTATCAACCGTACGCAATAAGAAAAAGGAATTAAAGGATTTAGATAACCATGCGATGGATTCAGATAATGAAACGGGAAATAACGTGTTGGAAGCTTTGGAACAAGTCAATGAATTAGAGGATGTCCTCGATCAGACGAAAGAATCCATGTATAAGTTAAGCTATGTCATTCGGGTATCTGCTTCTAGTTTGGATGAACTCAAACAACGCTGTAATGAAGTCAAAGATTTTTATGATGACTTAAATGTAAAACTTGTTCGCCCATTTGGCGATATGTTGGGTTTACATGGTGAATTTATTCCTGCCAGTAAACGCTATATCTCCGACTATGTACAGTATGTCACTTCGGATTTTTTAGCTGGCCTTGGATTTGGTGCAACGCAAATGTTAGGAGAAAATGAAGGCATTTATTTTGGGTACAACTTAGATACGGGAAGAAATGTCTATCTCAATCCTAGTCTCGCTAGTCAAGGTGTAAAAGGCTCTGTCACGAACGCTTTGGCCTCTGCTTTTTTAGGTTCACTTGGTGGTGGAAAATCGTTCTCCAATAACTTACTGGTATACTATGCCGTTCTTTTTGGTGGTCAAGCATTGGTTGTCGACCCTAAGGGCGAACGTGGCGGCTGGAAAGAAGCTTTACCTGATATTGCTGATGAAATTAATATCGTTAATTTAACCAGTGAAGAAAGCAATCAAGGGCTGCTTGACCCGTTTGTCATTATGAAAAATAAGAAGGATTCGGAAAGTTTAGCGATTGATATTCTTACCTTCTTAACGGGTATTTCCAGTCGGGATGGTGATAAGTTTCCTGTCTTACGACGAGCTATTCGAGCAATCGGTCAACAAGAGGAACGCGGCTTAATGCTGGTGATTCATGAACTAAGGAGTGATCCAAATCCGCTTGCTTCCACTATTGCAGATCATATCGAAAGTTTTACCGATTATGACTTTGCCCACCTTCTCTTTTCAGACGGAACGGTTCAAAATTCTATCAGCTTAGAAAAACAGCTCAATATTATACAGGTGGCAGATTTAGTATTGCCTGACGCGGAAACCAACTTTGAAGAATACACGACAATGGAATTGTTGAGTGTCGCCATGTTAATTATTATTTCTACATTTGCCTTAGACTTCATTCACTCTGATCGCAGTATTTTTAAAATTGTAGATGTTGATGAGGCCTGGAGCTTTTTACAAGTGGCACAAGGGAAAACACTTTCTAATAAACTGGTACGTGCTGGCCGCTCCATGAATGCAGGTGTGTACTTTGTTACCCAGAACGCTGACGATCTAACAGACGAAAAATTGAAGAATAATATTGGTGTGAAATTTGCGTTTCGTTCCAGGGATAGTACAGAAATTAAAAAAACGCTGCAATTTTTTGGCGTGGACGCGGAAGATGAAGCCAATCAACGTCGATTAAGAGAATTGGAAAATGGACAATGCCTTATGCAAGATTTATATGGACGAGTTGGGATTATTCAGGTTCATCCTGTGTTTGAAGATTTATTTGACGCTTTCGACACTCGACCACCTGTCCTAGAAAGGCAGTGATAAGATGAACAAACCAAAACTGAAAAAGATTGTATGGATGACGGTACTCATTGGTGCGGTCATTTTTTTATTGTTTCTTTCCCTGTTTACTGTAACACAGGCTGCTGGATTAGTTGATGATACGGTATCAGAGGACAATCTTTATTCCTTGTATCCACTCGACCATTATCAGTTAGATTTTTTTGTGGATTCGGGGTGGGATTGGCTGCCGTGGAATTGGGATGATGGAATCGGAAAACAAGTCATGTACGGACTGTACACGATCACCAATTTTATTTGGATTATCAATTTATATCTTTCCAATGCCACTGGTTATTTAGTACAACAAGCGTATTCTCTTGATTTTATTTCTGAAACAGCAACCGCCATCGGACAGAATATGCAAACATTGGCTGGAGTTACTGCACAAGGTTTTGGAACAGAAGGTTTTTATGTTGGTTTCCTTCTTCTCTTTGTATTGATTGTTGGAATTTATGTTACCTATACAGGTCTCATGAAACGAGAAACAACAAAGGCTTTTCGTGCTATTTTGAATTTCCTAGTGGTGTTTATCGTATCAGCGGCTTTTATTGCGTTTGCCCCAACCTATATTACAAAAATTAATGATTTTTCCGCAGATGTAAGTGAAGCAGCACTTGACTTAGGTACAAACATTCTTATGCCTAACTCCAACAGTCAAGGAAGTGATAGTGTCGATATGATTCGAAATAACCTTTTTTCCATTCAAGTGGAGCAACCATGGTTATTATTGCAGTTTGATAACTCGGACAAAGAAGCGATTGGAGAAGAACGAGTGGACGCTTTAGTTTCCATCAGTCCTGATACAAACAATGGAGAAGATCGAGAAGCAGCCGTGCAAGCAGAAATTGAGGATCACGATAATAAAAATTTGACCATTACCAAAACGACTACTCGCTTAGGGATGGTTTTTTTCTTGTTTATATTTAATATCGGGATTTCCATATTTGTATTTCTTTTATCGGGGATGATGATTTTCTCCCAACTTCTATTTATTGTGTTTGCGACATTTCTACCTATTAGTTTTCTGCTTTCCATGATACCGACTTTTGAAAACATGGGTAAACAGGCCATTTTAAAACTGTTTAACGTGATTATGCTGCGTGCTGGAATCACACTCGTGATAACGATAGCTTTTAGTATTTCGTCCATGCTGTATAGCTTAACCAGCTCCTATCCGTTTTTCTTAATTGCTTTTCTGCAAATTGTGACTTTTGCAGGGATTTATATGAAGCTTGGCGACATCATGAGTATGTTTCGTTTACAAAGCAGCGACACCCAACAAGTTGGACGGAGCGTTATGCGTCGCCCGAAACAGATGGCCTATCGCAGTGGTCGAAGGTTACAACGTTCCATTAGTCGTACGTTAACAGGTGTAACGGCTGGAGCAACCGTTGGCAAAATGATGAGTAAATCAGGAAAAACACAACATTCTTTCTCTCTCCGTCGACCTATACAAAGTCTGCACTCTATGCGGTCAAACAAAACAGAGAAACCTAATCAGGAGCGAAAATCATTTAGTCAAAAGATCGGACAAACCACTGGAAAAGTGTTAGACACGAAAAATCGTGTACGAGCGAATATCAACCACAGAAAACAGCAAATCAAAGATTTACCAACCACAACGAAATACGCTTTGGCTCAAGGAAAAGAAAAAATTCAACGGCCAGGCAAGGATTTTAAACAAGGAGTGTCACAAGCCAAAGAGCAGCGACAACGTGAAAACACCGAACGCACAAGTAAACATCGAAAGACGATTGCGGAAAGACGACAAGCTTTGGATAAAAAGAAGAAAAATATCACTGCTTACTCCAATAAGCCTACGGTACAAAAGAATTCTCCTTCCTCATTCACAAAAGAGAAACAGAAAATGAAGCCGAAAGAAAGTCTGAATCCTGAAAGTCATAAAAGAAAACAAGTGCCTGTGCAAAAAGAAAAAATTCAAAGATTACAGAATCAAAATAGAAAAGTGAATCAGCCTTATCAAGTATCCACAAAAAGAAAGAAGCAAAGTCAAAGAACACACCCTACCCGACTGCCGAAACAAACATCGAAAGGAAAAGAACAACAGGTGATTAAGCGACCTGTCCTTCCTAGAAAACGAACACGTCAAAAAGTGAAACCTCCACGCCAGAGACAAACCGTTAGGAGGAAAAAATCATGACATTCTTAAAGCTTAAAATCATGCTGATTATCGGTGGGATAGGTTTCTTGGCATTCTTAGGATTACTTGCCTTTGTTGCTATCTTTATTTCCGATGAAGCAGGAGATTTTGATTCTTCCATGGATTTAGGTTCACCAAATGATTGGCAAAATGTATCTCTATCCAAAGATGTGCTGGCTCATCAACCAATGGTGGAAAAATACGCAAATGAATATGGAATCAGCGACTATGTGCCGATTTTACTTGCGATTATTGCTGTTGAAAGTGGTGGTAATGCCGAGGATGTTATGCAATCAAGTGAATCATTAGGATTACCACCGAACACGTTAGATACGGAAGCTTCTATTAAACAGGGAACGAAATACCTTGCGAACTTATTGCAGTCAGCAGATACAAAAGGTGTCGATGATTCGACCGTACTTCAAGCTTATAACTATGGCGGGGCTTTTATTGATTATGTGGCAGGACGAGGAAACTCTTACACTTTTGATCTAGCTGAAAGCTTTGCGAAAGAGCGATCAGGAGGAAAGAAAGTCAGCTACTCTAACCCCATTGCGATAGAGAAAAACGGTGGTTGGAGGTACGGCTATGGCAATATGTTTTATTTAGATTTACTTCAACCTTATCTTCGTGAAACGCCGTCCTTTGATGATGATACCTTTCGACTGGTGATGGAAGAAGCCTTAAAATATGAGGGTTTCCCATATGTTTTTGGTGGGGCTCATCCTGATACTTCATTTGATTGTAGTGGACTTATACAATGGATTTTCCGTGAAGCAGGAATTAATTTACCTCGTACCGCTCAAGAACAGTATGAAGCTACAGAACACATCCCTCTATCAGAAGCAAAGCCAGGAGATTTAGTATTTTTCCATTCGACTTACAACACCGCCAACTACATTACGCATAATGGAATTTATGTTGGAAACAATCAAATGTTCCATGCGGGGAATCCGATCGGTTATGCGGATTTAACATCTTCTTACTGGCAAGAACATCTAGTAGGTGCTGGACGTATCAAAAACTAAGGAAAGGTTGGGATAACATGAAGCTGCCTTTTAGTATAAAAGAAAAGCAAAAAAACCCGAAGAAAACGAAAAAGATAAAAGTAAGAACGATTGGGAAACGAAAAAAATCCGTGTTGTTTTTATGGATATTGCTTCTTAGTAGTCTTGCGTTTGGGATCTACAAAAACTTTACAGCGATTGACCAGCATACGATCCATGAAAGAGAAATTATAGAAAGCCGTATTCAAGATACAACTGCCATTGAAAGTTTTACAAGAAACTTTGTAACAGACTACTATTCTTGGGAAAATGAAACTGAAGCATTGGAAGAACGAACCGAAAAATTGAAAGATTATTTAACCGAAGAATTGCAAGCTTTAAATAGTGATATGATTCGAGAGGATATTCCTACTAGTTCTACTGTAAAAGATATAAATATGTGGTCAATAACGGAAGAAACAGAAAATACGTTTTCCGTCATTTATTCCGTACAGCAAGAAATCATGGAAGATAAAGACAGCTCATTAACAAGTTCAACTTATCGTATTGTACTCTATCAAGATGAACAAAAGAATCTGGTCATTACGCAAAACCCTACTCTGTGGAATAAGCCCGAAAAATCTAATTTTACACCAGAACAAGTGGAAAGTGATGGAACGGTAGAATCAGAAACGGCAGAAGAAGTCATGGAGTTTTTAGTGACGTTCTTTTCCTCTTACCCAACAGCAACGAATCAAGAACTTGCTTATTATGTGAAGAACAATGCCTTACCAGCCATTGAAAAAGATTATACGTTTTCTGAGCTTGTAAATCCAGTATTTCAAGAACAAGATAATCAAATTAAAGTATGGGTTACTGTAAAGTATTTGGATAATACCACAAAAGCAACACAACTTTCACAATATGACCTCACATTAGAGAAAGATTCTAACTGGATGGTTGTTGAATAAGAAGATTTTTAGCCGGAAAGTATAAAGAATCACTACCTGTTCAATCTACAATAAATAGGTGATGATTGCCATTTGTTATTATCAGATTTAAATGCTCACCATGAAGTTTAGTGAATGGATAGTTTTTTAACACTAAATTGTTGTCTATAGATTATAGAGTGTGGTTATATCAAAATCTCCTTAAGTGCTGACTTTATACTAGAGGGCACAGTATAATTGATTAAACATTTTTTCACAATGTATGATTAAAAAATAGTAAGGATTTGATGTTATTTAAAAAAACAGAAAGGAATCTACTTGCTCATCAGTTAAATCGAAAGTTATATTTTGCAGAAATAGAAGAAAAATTAATTAAAGTCACCTATTGCCTAATGGCAGATGATCTATATACGGTAGATCATGCTATTCCTGAATTAATTAAGATAATTGACCAATTAGAACTAGAAAAACGGGCAATAATGAATGAAATTGGACGATTAGAGGATTCTGATGGTCGAGCATAGTAATATAGAAATAAAAGAAATTTTGTATAAAGAGTATGAAAAAATGTATAAGCGATCATCACTTGCTCTGTTTGGTACTAGACAAGTGGTGATCGCTTTATACAACCAAATTTCATATATTTTCTTAACATCTTAATTACTTAAAATCAATGATTTATTCTAATGTAAATAAATATGCCATTTGTGAGGAGTCATAAAGCAAATTATCAATACTTATTTTGGTTGGGTAGGAAACTCATATTCCAAGATTTAATAATTGAAAGAAATTTATCCTTCATGATATTCAAATAAATACTTGAATGATTAGAAGAAAAGGACTATACTATAATCAAATAAACATTTGAATGTAATGGAGTGAAGAAAATGAGTAATAAAGATATGTGTGAAATTTTTTGTTATGACGAAGAAAAAGTCAATCGAATACAAGAAGATTTGCTACAACATGATATTTATAGTATTTCTCGATTATTTAAAATACTTGCAGATGAAAATAGAGCAAAGATTTCCTATGCTCTATGTCAAGAGGACGAGTTATGTGTATGTGACATCGCCAACATTATTGGTTCTTCGATAGCTACAGCTTCTCATCATTTACGAACTCTTCATAAACAAGAAATTGTGACATATCGCAAGGAAGGAAAATTAGCATTTTATTCATTGGAGAATGAACAAATTAAACAATTAATGGCCATTACGCTGGTTCAGAAGAAGGAAGTGGAAGCAAATGTCTGAATCATTACCGAAAGAAACAATGAGCACTTATCGTGTGCAAGGGTTTAGTTGTGCAAGCTGTGCCCAAACCTTTGAAGATAACGTAAAAGCATTAGAAGGTGTACAAGAGGCCAAAGTAAACTTTGGAGCCTCTAAAATTTCCGTTTACGGGGAAGCAACAACAGAGGATCTAGAAAAAGCAGGAGCTTTTGAAAATCTTAAGGTGACTGCTGAATATGGAGGGAAAGACCCAAAAAGTGAAGAGCTTGATAAGGAGGAAAAAATTCCATTTTATAAAAAACATAGTACATTACTGTACTCGACCTTATTTATGGCTTTCGGTTTCCTTTCTATGTTTGTAAACGGAAATGAAAATATCGTTACAGCATTGTTATTTATCACATCTATGTTAGTAGGCGGATTATCGCTGTTTAGAGTGGGTTTGCAAAACTTAATTCGATTCCAGTTTGACATGAGAACCCTCATGACAGTTGCTGTAATCGGTGGTGTCATTATTGGGGAATGGGCGGAGGTTGCCATTGTCGTTATACTCTTTGCTATTAGTGAAGCGCTGGAACGGTTTTCCATGGATAGAGCAAGGCAATCCATCCATTCATTAATGGATATTGCACCAAAGGAAGCTATTGTCAGACGGAATGGACAAGAAATAACTATTCATGTAAATGATATTGCAATTGGGGATATTATGCTTGTTAAACCAGGGCAAAAAATTGCTATGGATGGTGTCATTGTAAATGGATATTCGTCTATTAACCAAGCAGCGATAACAGGCGAATCGGTTCCTGTTGAAAAAGCCGTTGACGATGAAGTATTTGCAGGAACGCTTAATGAAGAAGGGCTGCTTGAGGTCAAAATTACAAAGCTTGTTGAAGACACAACGATATCAAAAATTATCCATTTAGTGGAGGAAGCGCAAGGAGAACGTGCGCCGTCTCAAGCTTTTGTGGATAAATTTGCTAAATATTATACGCCAAGCATTATGGTTATTGCAGCATTAGTAGCTATCGTGCCGCCTTTATTCTTTGATGGAAGTTGGGGGAACTGGGTGTACCTAGGTCTAGCCACGCTGGTTGTTGGATGTCCTTGTGCGTTGGTTATTTCGACTCCCATTTCGATTGTTTCAGCAATCGGCAATGCTGCAAAAAAAGGTGTTCTGGTCAAAGGCGGTGTCTACTTAGAAGAAATAGGCGGATTAAAAGCCATTGCATTTGATAAAACAGGAACACTCACGAAAGGCGTTCCCGTTGTAACAGATTTTAACTTATTAAATAAACAGGTAGAAGAGAAAGAGCTGCTTTCCATCATTACAGCGCTTGAATACCGTTCGCAACACCCTCTTGCTTCAGCAATTATGAAAAAAGCAGAGCAAGAAAATATCCCGTACTCAGATATAAGTGTAACAGACTTTTCTTCTATTACAGGCCGGGGTATAAAAGGAATTGTAAAAGGAACAACCTATTATATAGGAAGCCCAAAACTCTTCAAGGAATTATTTGTTCCTGATTTTAGCCAAGATTTTGAAGATAAGGTTAAAAATCTTCAAAATCAAGGGAAAACGGCCATGATTATTGGAACGGAAGAAAATATACTTGCCGTTATTGCAGTTGCTGATGAAGTACGTGAAACCAGCAAACATGTGATTCAAAAGTTACATCAGTTAGGTCTCAAAAAGACAATTATGTTGACTGGTGATAATAAAGGTACTGCTGATGCAATCGGTACACACGTAGGCGTATCTGATATTCAAGCAGAATTAATGCCGCAGGATAAATTGGACTATATTAAACAATTGAGAGCGGAGTATGGTAATGTAGCCATGGTTGGTGATGGTGTCAATGATGCCCCAGCATTAGCAGCTTCTTCAGTTGGAATAGCAATGGGCGGTGCTGGTACAGATACAGCACTTGAAACGGCAGATGTTGCTCTTATGGGTGATGATTTAAGAAAGCTTCCGTTTACTGTTAAACTCAGTCGTAAAACACTAAATATCATCAAAGCGAACATTACCTTTGCTATTGCTATTAAAATAGTGGCCTTACTGTTGGTTATTCCGGGTTGGTTAACTCTGTGGATTGCCATTCTATCTGATATGGGAGCAACCCTTTTAGTTGCTTTAAATGGATTGAGGCTTATGAGGGTAAAAGAATAAAATGAACAGAGCTCTCTATACATCGGGAGCCCTTCAAGATTATATTTAAAATTAAGCGGGTGCATGCTAATGGGTACAACAGTCTTATCTGCTATTGTAGTTTATATAGCGACAGGAATTGATTATTTAATTATTTTAATGCTTTTGTTTACGCAGTCAGTTAAACAAAAGCAAACAAAGCATATCATTGTAGGGCAATATTTAGGTACAGCAATCATTATATTGATAAGTTTGTTGGCAGCTTTCGGTGCAAACTTTATTCCACAACAGTGGGTTATAGGCTTGCTTGGACTATTACCAATATATTTAGGTATAAAAGTATGGCTTAAGGGTGAGGAAGATTCAGATGAGAGCAACATTTTATCTCTTTTATCATCTGAACGATTTAATCAACTATTTCTAACTGTCACCTTTATTGTATTAGCTTCTAGTGCTGATGACTTTTCCATTTATATTCCGTATTTTACAACATTAAATATAGTTGAAATTGCAGTTGTCAGTCTCGTCTTTTTCATCATGGTGGGGGTCTTATGTTATGTCAGCTATCAAATGGCATCTATGAAATATATCTCAGAGAAAATTGAGAAATATGAACGCTGGATTGTCCCGATTGTTTTCATAGGTTTAGGGATTTATATTATGATGGAGAATGGCACCTTCAGCGCATTATTTTCGATTTTCTCAAATTAGAAGATAAAAATATTTCTTATAGGGAGATATTCAATGGAATATGAAGTTATTGTAATTGGTGGAGGGCAAGCAGGGTTAGCTATGGGATATTCGCTAAAACAGAAAAATGTAAGTTTTATAATTATTGATGAGAATGAGCAAACGGGCATTTCTTGGCGAAAACGTTATGATTCATTACGCTTATTTACTCCTAGGAATTACAGCCAATTACATGGGTTTCATGTTCGAGGAGATCCAAAAGGCTTTCCAGATAAAAATGAAATGGCAGATTACTTAAACGTATTTAGAATAAAGAATGACTTGCCGATAGTTCATAATGAAAAAGTCATAAAACTATCAAAAAATGGGGAGAAAAAGTTCTCAGTAATCACTCAAAGTAAAACGTATAAAGCTAAACAAATAGTTGTTGCCACTGGAGCTTTTTACAATCCTTTTGTTCCAAACATTCATGATGGTACAGCAAGTTTTGATATCCATGCTTCTAAATATCGTAACCCTTCCCAAATACCTAAAGGTAATGTTTTAATCATAGGTGCAGGTAATACAGGCGTTCAAATTGCGGCGGAATTAAATAAAACACATCAGGTTACATTGTCCCAAAGTAAACCAATGAAAAGTGTTCCTCAGGTTATTGCTGGAAGAAGTCTCTTTTGGTGGTTAGAAAAATTCCGAATTGGTCGGGCAAAGCCAAATTCTTTTATAGGAAAAATATTAAGGGAAAGAGAGCCGTTAATAGGAAATGACTATAAAACGGTTAAAAAAAATGTAGAAATCGTAGGCAGGCTAATAGAAATTAAAGAAGGTAAGGCATGCTTTAATAATGGTATATCTAAACAGGTTCAAAATGTGATATGGGCAACTGGTTATCGCAATGATTATTCATGGATACAAATCGAAGGAGCTTTAAGTAGTCACGGGAGACCGTTACACTGTTTTGGTGTTACTAATGTAGTTGGATTGTATTTCATAGGGCTAAGCTGGCAGAGTAAAAGAAGCTCAGCCCTTCTATATGGTGTTAGTGATGATGCAAAATATATAGCTGAAAAAATTCAGCAGCAAGAAATGTAAAAGCAAAAACTATCGAGATATTATTATGAGCAAATTAAGGAAACTTTCATTATAGTTAAATTTGCTATTAATTATAACATGTATATATAGGCAGTAACTTAAGGTCAGTAAAAGCTATAGATTTGAATAGATGTAAAGAAAATTACATATATCTATAATCACACCTAAAACGTCATCTGTCGGTAAATACCGTTCAAATGACGTTTTAAGTGTGATTATCTAATGAGAAATCAAGTGATTTAATGTGAACTTTCTTTGCTATCGGTTCTCTCTTTTTATGCAATTTAATAAATAGAAAGATGAGATAAGAAAATATAGAACCTCGAAAGGAGATTATTCTTACATTAAACTAAAGAACATTTACTTTACTAGTTTTCTAATTCTCAATAAACTTTGAGATACTATCGCCAATACTGGTAATTCTATTAAGGGACCAATTATAAGTGCAAGAGCAATTAGTGGTTGGTCTGGGAAAGCTGTTACTACTATTGCTAAAGCAACAGGTGAATTTCTTGCAATAGTTGTCATATTTAAACTTACTGTATCTTCATAGCTAAACTTAAATACTTTTCCTACCGTTTGAGCAACAAAAAAGTTTATTATGAAAAATAGTAAAAGTGGAATAAGGATTAAAAAGATCACTTCCAAATTATTTATTAAATAATAGCCTTGCGAGGCAAACATTGCTACAATAGCTAAACACAAAAATACAATTTGTGATAAGGAAAAAAATGGAATTAATTTCTTTTCTAAGAATGCCTTCTTCTTATTAAATAAATAACGTGTTATATTGGCTAGTAAAAATGGGACAAATAAGACAAAGATGACACTTTCTATTATAGTGGATAACCCAACTGTCTCCATTGTGCCTGCAAAAATGAATAAATAAGCCGGCAGCAACATAACTTGCAAAATTAAGTTAACTGGTAATACCGATGTGGAAAGAGACATATTCCCTCTCGCAATGGATGTAAAGATTAAATACCAATCTGTACATGGAGTAACAAGAAATAAAATAAAACCGAGCCATAAAGCTGGATGATCAGATAAAAAAATTGCTCCTAATCCCCATGCTAACATTGGTGTCCATACAAAATTAAGTACAGTACTTGTACCTAAGAATTTTACGTTTTTTAAAGCAGCTTTAAGGTTTTGTAATGGAATAGTTAAAAATAACCCATACAGCATGAATAATAAAAATGGAAGAATAAAAGTTTCTGCATTCTTTTCAAAGATACTATACTGTCCTAAAAATAGTCCTACTCCTACAGCTATCAAAATCACTACGGATTGAAATTTTTCAATAAAATTCATATAATAATCTCCTTCACATAATGGAGGTAGATGTGCACAACCGACCTTTTGTTTTAACTGTACATGAACTTTTAAAATATAGCATTATAGATATTGACTCCGAATTTAGAAGGAGAGATTGAATTGAACAAGGAACAATGGAAAGCAATCAAAAATAACGATGAAAAATATGATGGTATGTTTTATTATGCCTTATCGACAACCAAAACAGTGTGTCGTCCTTCTTGTACAGCTAGAACTCCTAACCCAAAACATGTCATTATCTATAAAGATTTAAATTCAGCTATTAACGAAGGATTCAGACCTTGTACTAGATGTAAGTCAAATCAAATGGATTGGCTAGGATATAAAGAGGAAATCACAAAAGATGTACTGAAATATATACAAGAACACTATAAAGAAAAGATAACTTTAAAATTGCTAGGTAATATTTTGAATAAAAATCCCTACTATATACAACGTAGTTTTAAAGAAATAAAGGGAAAAACTCCCTTAAATTATATACACGAACTAAGAATGGAAGAAGCCAAAAGGTTATTTTTCTTTAAAGAATTATCAATAACAGATATTGCCTTAGAAGTTGGGTATAGTGACAGTACTCAATTCTCTGTAAAGTTTAAAAGACATCAGGGAGTCTCGCCAACTAATTATAGAAATTCATTATTGGAAAAACAATAGTAATCAAAACAGACTACATGTTTTTATAGAATTATAAACCTTTATTACAAAACCAATAAATACACTTAAAACGTCATTTGATCGGTATTAACCGACAGATGGCTTTTTTGATGTTAGCTAAAAAATAATAGGAGCATTCCTGTAATAAGAAAATAGGAAGGAAAATCAACGAATCTGCCAAATGCATAAAAAAAGCCCTCCTGGTACGATAGAGAGTGTCATGCATGACCTCGAATTAAGTACCGAAGGAGGACTTCTAGTATGGATTCTACACAAAATAAACGAATAACGCAAATCAATGAACAAAGCCGTATGTGTCAAGTTTTTCTCGACATAGTTTTCCCACCAATATTTCAGGTCTTATCAAAATGTACACTTGCCTAGACTAACGCGCTATCGCTTGTTCCCCTTGGTG
>NZ_JBHSFT010000015.1:0-57707 GCF_042654105.1 Oceanobacillus aidingensis
CAGTTGTTCCGCCAGGAGCATTGCTGGGTAGCTACGTGTGGTAAGGATAAGTGCTGAAAGCATCTAAGCATGAAGCCCCCCTCAAGATGAAACTTCCCATCACTTTAAGTGAGTAAAATCCCTCAGAGACGATGAGGTTGATAGGTCCGAGGTGGAAGCGTGGCGACACGTGCAGCTGGCGGATACTAATCGATTGAGGACTTATCTAAGTTTTTTCATGTCGCGTTACTCTTATTTAGTTTTCAGGGTGCAAATCCCTATATTAAGTAAGTCTGGTAGCGATAGCGAAGAGGTCACACCTGTTCTCATGCCGAACACAGAAGTTAAGTTCTTCAGCGCCGATGGTAGTTGGGGGCTTCCCCCTGCGAGAGTAGGACGCCGCCAGGCTTATTTTTTTACATATTTAATTTATATTCCACAGTAGCTCAGTGGTAGAGCAATCGGCTGTTAACCGATCGGTCGTAGGTTCGAATCCTACCTGTGGAGCCTTTTGCTTCCATAGCTCAGCTGGTAGAGCACCACCATGGTAAGGTGGGGGTCAGCGGTTCGAGTCCGCTTGGAAGCTTAGTGTTAAACGCTTATCCTATAAAGGGTAGGGCGTTTTTTTGTGTTTATAAGGCTCTATACTGAATGTGGTGGTGTCCTCCGTTCCATCGTCAGATGGAAAGAAGGCAAAAAAATACACTCCTTTTCCTCTCTCTGATACCCTTGAGTTGTCGAGACAAAAGGAATGGGAGAGGAAAAGAGTGCATCATCATTTTATCACAGAGTTATTAGGAATAAAAGATTCTCATGTAGATGTGTGGATATCAGACTTAAAAAAGGTTTCCATTCAATAGATATATTTATTGAATGGAAACCTTTTAATTATATAACAATGATTAGAGCTAAGAATTAATCCTTTGGTTCTAAATCCTCAAGTGAATCAATATCCATATAAGCTGGTACTGCCAAACCAGTCTTAGCACCATCTAAGTTTGGTCCCAAATCATCAAAATCGCTTTCGTATTGCTCATATAATTCGGCATGTGTCACGGGCATCCATACAGCTAAGGATGCATCAGCACTTCCAGTAGCGATGGATTCAAACATAATAGCTGGGTCAACTTGTGTCAATGTTACCTGAAACCCTTGTTGTTCTAATGCAATTTTAGCAACATTTGCTGTGAAAATAGCATCATCCCAGGGTAAAAGAGCCAACTCAATGGAAGTGCCATCTACAGAATCTACGCCATCTGTCCACTCTGTAACAATTTCCTGATTAGCATCTGCCCAGTCCTGCGCTACTGTTTCAAAATCCTTTTCTTGAGCTTCTAATAGCGCTTCTTCTACGTCTGGAAGCTCTAACTCGATACGATCAAGAATTGTATAAGCTTCAGGCATTTCATCCTTCAGGCCCTCTCTTGCTATCGTTGTGATTTGTTCTTCATCTCCATGGATTCCCTGTGGATCATCTAAGTATTTTAAATCCCACTGAGCAAACTTATAGTGAGGAGACCAAGCACTGAAAACGATTGGTTCTTCATTTTCAATAGCATCACTTAATTGCGTTAACATTGCTCCTGCGGAAGACAGCTCCTGCTCCCAACCAGCAAGATTATTGTAGGAATCTAAAACTTCTTCATTTTTTAGAGTTTGCCCGGCACCAGGTTCTGTTCCAGTGATTGTATAATCTAGTTCGTCACTAATATTTGCTTCAGCGTGTACGTCCCCATCATTGGAATTGCAGCCTGCAACAATGAGTGATAAAGATAAACCAGTAATTATACCGAGACTTTTCCAAGTGAATTTCTTAAATTTCATCATATGTAAAAATACCCTCCAATTTTATGTACTGCTTTTCTAATAACGTTACCAATTACTTTATAATACACAGAGTTTGTTATGAGCCGGCAGAATCAATGCTATACTTATTAGGTTTTTAATTCAAACGCTAAAAATAGTTGTTTCTGCATAAATAAGTTGTTAAAAGCGGATTAAACATAGGTTTCTGTAAAAGAGCAGCCTTTTACTGCGTCTATCTCTGTATTACATGTTGCTTTCGAATTTTAGTTAGAAGTTTATGTATTGGAAGTATAGGGTGGTAGGAATTTAGCAAATAATTTTCAAGAGTACAGTCTTAGCTTGGAGCACTTAGATCATAAGAAATGAAGTGGTTAAAAAACATATAATATTAGAAAGGATTAAATTTAAGATAGTTAATAATTGAATTGAAAGAGCTTAAAAAGTAGAAATAAAAGCATTATGTACCTAATGTGTCTTCTTCTCTCAGGCTAGCATCCGATAGAGGAAAAGAGTAAATAAAACATGTGTAATCCATTTTAAATTCTCTACGCTTTTCAAATTTGAAAAATGCCCATTATATAAAAAAGCAAATCCACTGACAACAGGATTTGCTTTTTTATATAGACATTAACTATACTACATCCGTTGTACAGCAAATAGCTAGATATTAAGGCGCAACCAGCTCTACTTTTATTCTGTCTGGATCTTCAAAATAAACGGCATAATGGTTGTCTCCGCCCGCAAATGGATGTTGCTCAGCATAAAGAATAGTTAGCCCTCTTTGCTGGATCTTTTTCGTCATGTCATCTACAAATTTCCGGGAGTCTGCATGGAAAGCTAAGTGATTTAAGCCAACTCGGCATCGATGATAGGGGATATCCAGAAATCTTTCTTCCGCTTGTACAAAAACAAGATATGTTTCACCTAGTTTCCAGCTTTGTCCGCCTTCCCATTTTTGAAAAGGTGTATATCCTAATTCGCCTAAAAACCAGTCCCAAAAATGGATTGTTCTATTTAAATCAGAAACATAAATTTCAATATGATGAATTAGACCATGGGTCAAAGGAACGCCTCCCTGAAAGCAGTAATTACCTAGACTTTTCCTGATTATTTTCTATTCAGATAGATATAATAGATTTGAAAAAAGTTTACAAAGTGCGGGATGAATGAGAAAATAAAAAGTATATATCTTGATAGAATAAATGCATTATAATCTATTATAGAAGAGATAGATGACAAAGAAAAGTATTGGAGGAGGAGTTCGATGATTGAGCGTTATGTTAAATTAGATAAAATCAATGACGTTAAAGATTTTGTGGAAAGGGTATCAAGGTTTGAATACAAGGCAGAGGTTATTTCTGACACATATATATTAAGTGCAAAATCAATTATGGGGATATTCAGCCTGGATTTGACAGAACCTTTAAAATTAAGAATTCATGCAGACAGCTGCGATGATCTATTAGAAAGTATTTCACCTTATCTTGTTGATAAAGAATAATCTAATAAGGGGTATTCAGTTACGAAACTACATAAACTGACACCCCTTATTTTTATGCGCGTAAGTAATAGATTTCTTCATGAGACAATGAAACCCTCAGAATGTTTTCCTCGGTGAGTGTTTAAAATTCTTCAACTATTGTTCTGATTTATCTTCAATGATGTAATTATTTCGAAGTAGCTTTTTCCAACATATCTTAATTCCACTTATGAATTTCTCCCCTTTTGATTATTTTCAATTGTTTTCGTTTAACATAATGTTTTATAGATTAACAAACTGTAATTCTTTTAGAGTTGAAAACAATATTTAATGATTTATATTAAAAACCTGATTACTTCATAATTTCTGACACATACTGTAACTAACAAAAATAGCTTCAATAAGTATACTCGAGCATTACTAATAAGTTAAATAAGGTAGTAAGAGTTAAGCAATTTAACTTAATAAAAAAGACATATCAAAATGAAATAGGCCTTTTCTCTGTATTAATTGGAAAAATAAAAGTGATAGAAATAATATTATAAACATAATCAACAACGAAAAAAAATATTAACTAAATTTATCACAAAAAAACAAAAATATTATTGACAAATCGAAAATAAATGATAATATTAATCTAAGGATTTTGAAACCGATTTCAAGTCACTTTTAAAGTTTTATCCTTTATACAAATAGGGAGGTTACAAATGAGTATTAAATTTGGTTGTCATACATCAACTTGGGAACTAGATTACGATAAAGAGACAGACTATTTAGACAATGTAATGAACACAGTGAAGGATGCAGGATTTAAAGGGGTAGACGTACAGGTTGCGATGTTAGGAAGATATCAAAATAATCCTGAAAAACTAAAAAGAGCATTAGATGAAAGAGGTATATATTTAGCAGCTTTAACAGTACCTTTTACTTGGGAAAATGATGAAGAAACAGAAAAAGAAAAGGAACGTGCGGACTATTATATTGATTATCTGATAAATTTTCCTGGAGCAGTTATGAATCTCCCGTCTCGTGTCGGTCCTAATAGAGATAATTTATTAAAGCGTCAAAAGCAGATTATCGCTTGTGCAAATGCCGTAGGAAAAAGAGCATATGAAAAAGGAGTACAAGCTTCTTTTCATCCTGCTTCACCAAAAACGTCTTATTTCAGAACAAAGCAAGACTATGATGTTTTGTTTGAACTGCTAGATAAAACATATATGAGTTATACTCCTGATGCTGGTCATATAAAAGCTGGAGGAATGCGCCCAGAAGAAATTATTAAAGAGAATCTTTCTATTATCAAACATGTACATTTTAAAGATTGTTCTAATAATTTTGAGTGGAAGGAAATGGGCACTGGAGATATTGATTTCCCTTATATCGTACAGACTTTAAAAGATAGCGGTTACCAGGGATGGATAATGATTGAAGAGGAAACAGAAGAGGCTGCGGAAGACCCGAATCAGGTGATTTTAAATGTTGGGAAATATGTTGAGGAAAAATTGAGACCGATTACAGATGGTGTTAACCAGGATAACTAATTTCCGTTTTACAGTAATATTTTTAGGTTTTTAATTTAACGCTAGTTGATTTTCAATATTTATAAAGGATGAGGGAGGATTATTATGAAGTTTAAAATAGGTCTTGTTTTATTATCCGTGATGATGTTATTGGCAGGATGTGGGGGAAACAGTGAAGAGGGTAATGCGGCAAATAATTATCCGGAAAGAAACATTGAAGTTTTAGTAGGGCATGGTGCAGGAGGAGGAACAGACTTATTTGCACGTGCTGTGACTTCGGAGTTAGAAGATATTTTAGGAGTAAATATTAATGTTGTTAATCAAGAAGGAGGAGCTGGGGTTGTTGCGGCTCAGAATGCTTATAATGCTCCATCAGACGGATATACTTTAGTGGGGGATGCTGCTTTCCCGCTTACAGTAGCTGCGGGTACGAATCAGCATGGGTTAGATGATTTTACCCCAATTGCCCGTTTTCAAAGTGATACATATGCGCTTTGGGTAGACCCTGATAAATATAGCAGCATTGAAGATTTTATCCAAGCTGCAGAGGACAACCCAGGTGAAATTACTGTAGGTGGAACAGGTTCTATGGGGATGGATGAATTTACAGTATTTCTTCTAGGACAAGAAGCAGAAGTAGATTTGAGTTTTATAGCGATGGAAGGTGCAGGTGATATGCACGCTGGAGTTATTGGAGGACATTTAGATGCAATGGTTGAAGAATTCGGTCCGGCAAAAGCGCTTTATGATGATGGTTCAGTTGAACCTCTTGTAGTTTTTTCAGAAGAGAGATTAGATGAATTTCCAGATTTACCCACAACGGTTGAGAATGGTTGGGACTTAACAGATGGGAATGAGCGTGGTTTTTATATAAAAAGCGATGCTGACCCTGAAATTATTAGTGTATTAGAAGAGGCTATGAAAGAAGTCTATGATTCTGAAGAATATAAAGCGTATGAAGAGGAAAATTATCTGCACTTACGTGAAGGATGGATGGATTCAGAAGAGTTTACACAGCGGACAGAGGAGTTAATTGAACGATATACAGAAGTTGCTGATGAATTGCAAGGAAATTAATTGAGAAAGGGAGGGAAGAACCCTCCTTTCTTAAGCATTACGATATAAAGGTGGGACGAAAATGAATCAAGCAAAAAAAGACTATATTTTCTATAGTATTGTCATGATCTTTGCTATTTTTTTTCTTGCTTCTACTCCTCAAATCCAGAGTACAAATCAATCTTTTATTATTGGACCAGCGACATGGCCATATATTCTTCTGATTTTAATGATTTTTTTGGGACTGTACGGGATTGTTAGCACATTAATTAAAGCAAAGGTAATGAAGTCAGAGGAATTAATAGCTAAAGAAGAAGCAGCACCAGTAAAGAAAATATTTCATTTGTCCATTCCGGTTGTTTCTTTATTGGTAGTAATTATTTATGTATTATTGCTGAATGTAATTGGTTTTATTTTCTCTACCGTTTTGTTCTTATATGGCATTACGCTTTTACTTGGTACAAAAAAACAATTAACGGCTATTTTATTTTCAATTATAACAATGGTAGTTTTTGTTATTCTGTTTTCTGTTTTATTACAAATCCCATTACCAAGGGGTATAGGTGTTTTTAGAGAACTCAGCCTGTTTTTTTACTAAGTTGTAAGGGGGCAACACAATGTTGGATTATTTAATATCGGGACTATTAAATGTAGTCACTGACCCAATAAACCTAATTATGCTAATTGCTGCAATATTTATTGGATATTTGGGCGGAGCTATTCCGGGGGTTAGTGGAACAATGCTGGTGGTAATAATGGTTCCGGTTACTTATTCATTTGAACCAGATTCGGCTTTTATTTTACTTACTGGGATATATGCAATAACTGCATTTTCAGGTGCTATTAGTGCTATTTTACTTAGAACACCAGGAACTCCAGAAGCGGTAGTAACCACGTTTGACGGCTATCCTATGGCGCAGAAAGGGCAGCCTGGAAGAGCTCTGGGGATAGCAATTTTCTGCTCCGTTGTAGGAGGAGTTATTGGTACACTCTGTTTGATACTAATTTCCCCAGCGTTGGCGAACGTAGCCCTCTCTTTTTCAGCTCCAGAGTATTTTGCTTTAGCAGTAATGGGATTGACGGTAGTAGCTTCGCTTAGTGGAAAGGCTTTGGCAAAAGGGTTGATAGGAGTATTAATCGGGTTAATGATTAGTACAATAGGTATGGATCCGTTGACAGGAACATTGCGTTATACTTTTGGATCTTCAGCTTTATTATCAGGAATTGATTTGATTCCGGTAATTATTGGACTTTTTGCTTTATCGGAATTCCTTAAAAAAACGACAGAGAGCCATGCTGTGCAAGAGGTAATATCAAATGTTAAAACAAAGTTATTTGAAATAGAAATATTTAAAAAAATAAAAGGTACAATGGCCAGATCTACTATTATTGGTATATTTGTCGGCATTTTACCGGGGATAGGTGCAACTACCGCCTCTATGCTTAGTTACAGTGAAACGGTAAGGTGGTCTAAAGAAAAAGAAAAAGATTCTTATGGTAAAGGTAATCCAAAGGGGATTGCTGCATCGGAAACAGCAAATAATGCTGCAGCAATGGGGACGCTTGTTCCGTTATTATCATTGGGGATTCCGGGCGGCGCAACTGCAGCAGTTTTATTAGGTGCTTTTGTTCTTCATGGAATGCAGCCGGGCCCGACACTATTCAGTACGGAGCCAGAATTGATGTATACCATATTTGCAGCATTGCTGATTGCGAATTTAGTTATGCTGATTGTATCAAAACCATTTATAAAAATATTTCAAAAAATAGTTAATGTTCCTTATTCTATTTTAGGTCCGCTTATTGTTGTGTTTTGTGTTATTGGTACTTACACAGTCCGGAATAGTTATGTTGATATTTTGATTATGGTTGTGTTTGGGATTATTGGTTTTATCCTTGAAAAATACCGTTTTCCTTTGGCGACAATTATTCTGGGTGTCGTGTTAGGTCCGTTAACGGAAAGTCAATTTAGAAGAGCTGTTGAGATGTCTAGCGGAGACTTTTCTATTTTCTTCACAAGACCTATTAGCTTAACTTTATTGATTATTTCAGCATTAATGTTGTTTTTCCCATTAATTAGCGGATTATTTAAAAAGAGAAAAAATCAAGAGCAAGAGGGCTAACCTAATAGATAAAGAAAATTAATGATTTATATTTGCTCTCATTAAAATGAAAGGCAAGAGAAATATCATCATCAAAGAATGTGAAATTATTTATTGAGGAGGAGTTTAAATGAGTAAACCACGAGTTGGGTTATTATATGGAGATGCGGCAGGGGTAGGACCGGAAATTGTTGCGAGAGCAATGATAAAGGAAGAAATTTTAGAACAAGCAACATGGGTTTTAATAGGAGACGAAAGAATCTTTCAAAGAGGTGCTGAGGTAGCGGGTAATGAAATGAAGTATCAAAAGGTAGATACAATAGACGATGTTGATCCTGCGAAGGGCAGCTTATGGCTTATTGATGTAAAATCTACTGATCCTAATGATGTCGAATATGGTACTTTATCTGCTGCTTCAGGAAAAGCTGCAGGAGACAATTTAGTATATGCGCTTAATTTGGCAAAAGAAGGAAAGTTGGACGGTTTAACTTATGGTTCTATGAATAAAAGTGCCCTGTATCAGGGAGGGTATGAATTTAAGGATGATATTCATTTAGTAGCTTCTGTATTTGAATTAGAATCAGGATTTAGTGAAGTGAATGTAATGAATGATGTATGGTTTACGCGTGTGACATCTCATGTTCCTTTAAAAGAAGTCGCAGAAAATATTACTAAAGAAAGTGTACTAGAAAGTATCTATTTTGCTAATGAGATTGTTTCTAAAGCGGGTATTAAACCCAAAATAGCAATTGCTGGACTGAATCCACATGCAGGAGATAATGGATTATTAGGTGATGAAGAAAATGATATTATCATCCCGGCAATTGAAGAAGCGAAAAAGAATGGTGTGGATGCTCATGGACCATTCCCGGCAGATACAATGTTCCTTAGGTTAGAAAAAGAATCATTTAACACCCTGCTCGCAATGTACCATGACCAAGCTCAAATAGGAATGAAAACATTAGGATTTAGCAAAGGAATTACGATTAGTGGAGGACTGCCAATTGTAATTACAACTCCAGCTCATGGGACAGCATTTGATATTGCAGGTAAGGGAATCGCGGATTCGAACGCACTGGAAGAATCATTAAAATTGTGTGTGAAATTAATCAATAACGGATATAAGTAAAACGATTATAACTTGTAGAGTTCTCTCCTTTAAAGAGAAAGGAGAGAACTCTACAGAACAATACATAAATAACCGAGGAGGTTCCTCTCATGAAAAAAGTCATTAACAATCCAGGTGATGTAGTTGAAGAAATGCTAGAAGGAATTATGCGCGCACATCATGGTAGCTTCCAAAAAATAGATGGAGTAAATGGAATCGTTAAAAAAGAATTAAAAGATAAAGTAGCTGTTGTTACTGGTGGCGGTAGCGGTCATGAACCTCTTTTCTTTGGTGTAGTTGGGGATGGGTTGGCTGACGGAGTTGCGATTGGAAACGTTTTTGCTGCTCCTACGCCGAATACGGTTCAAGAGGTAGCAAAAACAGTGGACTCTGGCAAAGGGGTTTTATTTATATACGGGAACTATGCAGGGGATGTTCTTAACTTTGATATGGCAGCAGAGCTCCTTGAATTTGAAGATGTGCAGACGACCACTGTTAAAGTGACGGACGATGTGGTTTCTGCACCGTTAGAAAGAAAAGAAGATCGCCGTGGAATTGCGGGAGATATTTTCGTTATTAAAGTGGCAGGAGCAGCTGCTGAGAAAGGTCTTTCTTTAGAAGAAGTAACAGCGGTATCACAAAAAGCGAATGAATATACTTACTCTATTGGGGTAGCATTATCGCCTGGAACCATTCCTGATTCTGGGGAACCTACGTTTACATTAGCTGATGATGAAATAGAGTTAGGGATGGGTATTCACGGGGAGCCGGGGATGGAACGGACCAAACTAATGCCGGCTGATGAACTGACCAATCAATTAATGGAAAAGTTATTAGATGAAAGTCAATTGACATCGGGTGATGAAGTGAGTGTTTTAATCAATGGCCTTGGTTCAACAACATTAATGGAATTATTTATTGTTAATCGCAAAGTAGCGCAAATTCTCGATGAAAAAGGAATTGGCATTCATGATATCGATGTAAATAATTATTGTACAACCCAGGAAATGGGTGGATTTTCGATTTCTTTACTGAAATTGGATGATGAATTAAAAGCATATTATGATGCCCCGGCAAATGCACCATACTACAAGAAATAATGGAGTTGGAGGGATTTACAATGACGGCAACGGACGTAAAAAAATTGGATGCTGCGCAAACAAAAGCAATGATTCTCTATGCAGGAGAAAAAATAAGAGAAAATAAGCCATTGTTAACCAAAGTCGATAGCGCGATTGGTGATGGCGACCATGGAATTGGTATGTCAGTAGGCTTTGAAAAAGTGGAAGAAAATCTAAAAGATCAAGAATTTACAACGATTAATGATATTTTTAAAAAGACGGGTATGTCCATGGTGCAATCTATGGGAGGAGCTTCTGGCGTTATTTTCGGCACGATGTTTCTTGGCGGTGTAAAAGATCTGGATTCTAAAAGTGAATTAGATGTACCTGTACTTTCGGAAATTTTTAGTGCATCCTTAGATGCGATTAAGCAGCGGGGTAAAGCCAGTTTAGGAGATAAAACAATGATTGACGCTCTGGAGCCGGCTGTTAATGGGTTGAAAGAGAGTGTAACTGACTCTGCAACACTATTAGAAGCTTTGAAAAAAGCAGAAGAAAATGCTGCTGATGGAGTAGAGAATTCTAAGAATTATATTGCGAAATTTGGAAGAGCAAAATCTTTAGGGGAAAGAGCGCTTGGTAATCAAGATGCTGGTGCTACAAGTGTATGGATCATCTTTAAATCCATGAGAGAATGGGTAGAGCAATTAAATAAATAGATACGAGGTTAATATAGAGGCATTTCTAAGGAGTGCCTCTATATTATTGAGGCGATTAAAAACAGCAGCTTATATAAAGTAAGGAGAAGGTGATTTAAAATGACAAGTACTACAAACGTATCAACAGAACAATTATCTATTAATACAATTCGAACATTATCCATTGATGCCATTGAAAAAGCAAATTCAGGACATCCCGGTCTGCCGATGGGGGCAGCACCAATGGCTTACACGCTATGGACGGAATTTATGAGGCATCATCCGAAAAGTTCAAAATGGTTTAACCGTGACCGTTTTGTCCTTTCGGCTGGTCATGGTTCGATGCTTTTGTACAGTTTGCTGCATTTATCAGGCTATGACGTATCATTAAATGATATTAAAAATTTTCGTCAATATGGATCTAAAACTCCAGGGCATCCGGAAGTGCATCATACGGATGGGGTAGAAACCACAACTGGCCCGCTCGGACAAGGAATTGCGACAGCTGTTGGAATGGCGATAGCGGAAACGCACCTGGCTGCTACTTATAATAAGGAAGGTTTTAATGTAGTCGATCATCATACCTTTGCACTTGTGGGTGACGGAGATTTAATGGAAGGAATTTCTCATGAAACTGCCTCCTTAGCCGGTCATCTTGGTTTAGGGAAATTAGTTGTCTTGTATGATTCAAATGATATTTCACTAGATGGTGATTTAGATAGATCTTTTTCAGAGAATGTGCAGGAGCGTTTTCAAAGCTATGGCTGGGAAGTCATTCGGGTGGAAGATGGAAATGATGTCGATGCTTTGAGAAAAGCAATGAAAGCAGCGAAACAAAATACGGAACAGCCGACACTAATTGAAGTGAAAACGGTAATTGGGTATGGGTCGCCCAATAAATCAGGATCTTCTTCTTCGCATGGAGCGCCTCTTGGTGAAGAGGAAGCGAAACTTACGAAACAAAACTATAACTGGGAATATGGTGCTTTTCACGTCCCCGTTGAAGTATATGACGATTTTAAAAATAAAGTTGCAGAAAAAGGTGCCAAGGCAGAAAGTGATTGGAATGAACTGGTAGAAGCTTATGCTGATAAGTATCCAGAAGAGGGGAAACAATTGCAATCAGTGTTGAAAGGAGAATTACCGGCTAATTGGGATAAAAATCTCCCGGTCTATGAAGCTGGTTCTTCTCTGGCAACGCGAGCCTCGTCTGGAGAAGTGCTAAATGCCATCGCGAAGAATGTACCTAATTTCATCGGTGGCAGTGCGGATTTGGCGGGATCTAATAAAACAACGATAAAGGATGTATCTGATTTTTCAAAGGCTGATTACGCCGGGAAAAATATTTGGTTTGGAGTGCGTGAATTTGCAATGGCGGCAGCGCTTAATGGAATGGCCCTTCATGGCGGATTAAACGTATTTGGCGGCACCTTCTTTGTATTCAGTGATTATTTACGTCCGGCAGTAAGATTGTCTTCTTTAATGAAATTGCCAGTCACCTATGTTTGGACACATGATTCTATTGCGGTCGGGGAAGACGGACCGACTCATGAACCAGTGGAGCATCTAGCTTCTTTCCGTGCAATGCCTGGTTTGTCTCTTATCAGACCTGCGGATGGAAATGAAACGCAGGCAGCATGGAGACTTGCTGTGGAATCAACGGATCAGCCCACAGCTATTGTATTATCGAGGCAGAATCTGCCGACTTTACCAGGAACAAAGGAAAGTGCTTATGAAGGCGTGAAGAAAGGTGCTTATGTGGTGAGTGATTCTTCTCAAGGTGAGCCTGATGCTATTCTTTTGGCAACCGGTTCTGAAGTTCAGCTGGCTGTCGAGGCTCAAAAAGTATTGCGGGAGAAAAATATAGATGCTTCTGTCGTAAGTATGCCATCTTGGGATCGTTTTGAAGCACAAACGGCATCGTATAAAGAGAGTGTTTTGTTGCCTAACGTGAAGAAGCGGGTTGCTATTGAAATGGCCTCTTCATTTGGCTGGGACCGTTATCTTGGGAATGATGGAGTAATGATTGGTATAGATACGTTTGGGGCTTCTGGGAATGGAAATAAGTTAACCGAAGAATATGGATTCTGTGTTGATAATATTGTGGCGCAAGTGGAGCGTTTATTTGTTTAGAATCCGCAGAGATTTAATTTTTTGGTGAACCCAATTTTGGTTCTGCCAAACTCATAATATCCTCATCTATTAAGAATCGGGAGCAAACCGAATCCGATAGATGGAGGATATTTCATTTCCTTTGTTTCTGCTAAGGGAGCATGGATACATAACTTTTAATAAAAAAATTCATTATTTAAAGTAAAATTATCAATCGCTTTCATTTATTATTTTATTCATTCATTTTATGGTATAATACACCATAGACAACTATGGACTAATCAGGAATAGGAATAGATACTTTTTTTGCGAGGATGACGGATGATGAAAATGTTTGTTACGGAAAGAAGAAACAAGATAATGGAACTCTTGCATGATAAGCAGCGGCTGACCGTGAAAGAATTGTCGGAGCAAATCGGTGTGTCTGAAGCAACCTTGCGTACAGATTTAAACAAAATGGAGAAAAACGGTCTTTTAACTCGTACACATGGCGGGGCAATGTTAAATCAACAGAGCGAGGTTGATTATGATACCAGTTTTTCTGTGCGTGAAAAACAAAACCGTAAAGAAAAATCATTGATTGCTAAGGAAGCTTTTCAGTTCATTGAAGAAAAGCAATGTATCTTGCTCGATGCCAGTTCGACAGCACTTGAGTTAGCACGTTATCTTAATGAACAAATGATCCGGCTGACAGTAGTAACGAGCGGGATTCAAACAGCGCTGGAGTTAAAGGATAACCCGAATATTACGGTTATTTTAATTGGCGGTGTGGTGACGAAGGGTTCTACGACAATGGAAGGCACATTAGGGGTGGAGTTATTAAACAAGCTTAATATTGATATTCTTTTTACTTCTGCCAATGGGTTTTCTGTAGAAAATGGAATGACCGATTTTAATTTGTATGAGGTTGAATTAAAACAACATATGGTGAAGAAAGCGCAGAAAATTGTGGCTGTTATTGATCATTCTAAAATTGGGGTGACTTCTAGTGCGCCATTTGCAAGTACAGATCAGATAGATGTACTTATTACCAATGATTCCATCGATTCGGATACAGAGCGGATTCTTGTGAATCATAATATTCAAGTGATTTCGGCGCTGTAAAGCGAGTAATTTTTTGTTTATATATATATACTTTAAGGAAAAGCACTGTACAAGAATTTTCTTGCGTACAGTGCTTTTCCTTATGATAATATCGAAAACATTAACAAGAACTTTTTGCTGCATCTTTGAAGTTCTGATCAAGAAATTGGCTTTCTCTGTCAGTGATTTGATCTACTTTGCGTTGAGATCCGCCGGACCATGCTACATTCAGATAGGCTTCCACTACTTTTTTAGCGGACTCTGGTCCGATGACTTGGGCTCCCATTGCGATGATTTGGGCGTTATTACTTAATTGAGCGCGTTCTGCAGAGTACGTGTCATGCGCTGTCGCTGCGCGGATTCCCGGGTATTTATTAGCTGCAATTGCAACGCCGAGACCAGTTCCGCAAATAAGCACACCGCGTTCTATTTTCTTCTCGCTGATGGCTTCTGCTACATTGAAGGAAACCCCAGGATAGTCCACAGCATCGCCGGAATGTGCTCCGAAGTCCACCACTTCATGATCGGTTGATTCTTCAATAAATTTCTTTAACGTTTCTTTTAATTCATATCCGTTATGGTCTGCACCAATACCAATTTTCATTCTGCAAACTCCTCTCGTATATTTAATCTACTTTCATTATATACTTCTAATTTTCTTTTATCAACTTTTATTTTCGTTTTTAATCAATTTGATAAAAAATGAAAATAAAATTGCGTACTTTATGGAAGCATTTTTTTCGACTGTGTACAATTCTACAGAAAAAGATTCTTTTGATTCAAAGTATATATTTTAGATATACGAGAGGACGTTGAAGGTTTCAATCATTTTTTATATCAATTATTATTTTATTTCATTTGCTTTTATTTTATTTTTACTTGTTTCACTGTATGAAGAATTTGTTTGTAATTTGCAGGGTCATGTCCGAATCGGCCGATGAAAACCCCGTCTACATCGTCATGGGCGGTAATTTCATAGACATTGTCTTTGCTCACCGAGCCGCCGTAAATGATACGGATGGCTTCCGCTGTTTCTGCATAATATGCTTCTTTAACAATTTCGCGGATCAGTTCATGTGTCTGATGCACATATGCTGCATCGGCTGCTTCTGTCTTTCCGATTGCCCAGACTGGCTCATAAGCTAAGATGGTCCTTCCAATATGTTTTACGTCGACTTCACCAAAGGAAGTAAGGATTTGTTCCTTCAACACCTGTTTACGTTCCAATTTATTCTCTAAGTATTCCTCTTCACCAATGCATAGAACGGGGGTCAGTCCTTTTTCCAGCGTAAGTTTTGTTTTCAAATGAATCATATCCAGTGTTTCGTGGAAAATACGTTGTCTTTCTGCATGGCCAATTTCCACATAGGTTGCGCCTATGTCGATAATAGATTCAATTGAAACCTCTCCGGTATAAGCGCCATTTTCATAGGGTGAAATATTTTGTGCGCCAAAGGCAATTTCAGACCCTTTTAAGGCTTGTGCTGCTGGGTAGAGGACACCTAAAGATGGGAAGGCGAATTTTTCTACTTCGTTTTCGTTTTTGGCCACTTCTGCTAAGGCTTTTACTAATTCCGTTGCTTTGTCGATTGTGTTAACATATGTTTTATAGCTGATTCCAACGACTGGTTTTCTCATATTATTATCCTCGCTTTCTGCTTTTTGAGTGCGTTTCCATTTATGATTGTATTTTTCCCTCTATCGTATAGGTATTTCATTGTACCTTTTACAAAGAAACTGTACATTCGCCGGAGGGCAGGCGAATTCGGGTTTTGGCAATACATCACCCCTTTCAGGTAGAAGTTTAAAAGAATGGCTGTTCAACAGCTTGGGTGCATTTTAAATCATCGTGCCAACGTCATGGGGCAAATCAGATAGAAACAGGATTCTCAATCCTTTCTTCTGCTTTTTTTAAATAGCATATAATCATACACATCCTGCATTTCCTCGGGAGTGAGAGCTGCCATATCACGGAGCATCGCTTCGGCATCGGGACTTATCTTTTGAATGTGCTGGACCAATTCATTCTCGTGGTCAGCTGCACTAGAAGGAGCTTCTTCTGCTCTGCCTAATAAATAGTCTGCAGTAACCTTCAATGTATCGGCAATAGCGGTTAATTCTTCTCCTTTAATTGGGCGTTCGCCAGATTCGATCCGATTCATGACACTGACGTTCATATTTACTTGTTTAGCCAGCTCTTTTTGTGTCCAATTTCGTTGCGACCGTAATTGAATGATTCGTTGACCGGTATTCATTGCGCACCTCTTTATTTCTATTTTAGAAATTAATTATAACATATGAAAACGGTGAAAAATAACTTCTGGCGAGGTTTGGATAGAAAAGCGAAAGTATAGTATAATTGTTATAGATTCAGTGTTGGAGATACATATTTTGGTTGATGAAGGAGCGGCTTCAATGAAACGGATAGGAATCCTTTTTATAATAGCAGGTGTCATTTGTATTGGTGTTTTTGGCTATCAAATTATAGGACACGAACAATCGCAAAAGCAGTCTTTGATTCAGGCGGAGGAAAGAATCAAACAAGGCGCCAATGAGCAGGGTGAAGCAGGCGGGGAGGATACAGAAAAATCAATAGAAGCGTTCGATGCGGACCAGGACGAAGCATTTGCTACATTAGAGATACCTAAATTGGGAAAAACGTTGCCTATTGTGGAGGGGACAGACCCAGATTCATTGCAAAAAGGAGTCGGACACTTATCCAATTCCGTTTTTCCTGGGCAGGGGGAGCAAATCCTCTTATCCGGGCATCGGGATACGGTTTTTCGTGATTTTGGTGAATTGGAGATAGGGGATACATTTGTGGTGCAGATGCCTTATGGTGAGTATACGTATGAAATAAGAGAAACGGAAATTGTGCCTGAGGATGACACTTCTGTCATCGGTGAGATGGGGGAAGAGGTATTAGTTGTCACTACCTGTTATCCATTCCACTTTGTGGGCAGTGCGCCGGATCGTTTTGTTGCCTATGCTTATCCGGTTTCTGAATAATAGAACAAAAAAGGAGCTTTCAACCTGATAAATCATATCTGGCTGAAAGCTTCTTTTTAATCATTTAGTACGGTTTTTAACGTTTCAATATTTTTTTCCATTAGACTGAAGTAATCTTCGCCGTTTTCTATATCCTCTTCGGTAATAGTCTCCATATTGCTCAGTACAGCACTGTCAGCGCCAATTTCGTCTTGGATAATTTCACTAATTCTGCTGCTGATATTTCGTTCAAAGACAACATACTTTAAATCATATTCGCGGGCAGTATCCACTATTTCCACCAAAGCAGACTGAGAAGGCTCCTGCGAAGAGGAGAGTCCATGGATGCTGATTTGTTCTAAGCCGTATCGATCTTCCCAATAGCCATATGCTGCATGGGAGACAATCATTTGCGGATGGTCTGCGTTCTCAATCGTTTGTGCTAATTCCTGATCCACCTGTTCCAATTGTCCTTCTAATTCCTCTAAGTTCTCCGTGAAATATGCTTCATGTTCTGGCATTTTTTCGATAAGAAGATCGGTAATATTTTCAGCTAATTGAATGCTGATGACAGGGTCAAGGAAAACATGCGGATCACCCACACCGCTTTCGCCGTCATGATTATCGATCAATAATTCAACGACGCCTGATTCGGCAATTACTTCTCCATCTGCATCTTCAAGCTCCAGTTTTACTTCTAACGTATCGTTGATTTGTGTTTCAAAGGAAGCATCGTCCGCTTCTTCATCCAATTCCCATTCCTCTGAAC
This sequence comes from Oceanobacillus aidingensis, assembly GCF_042654105.1. Taxonomy (NCBI): domain Bacteria; kingdom Bacillati; phylum Bacillota; class Bacilli; order Caryophanales; family Bacillaceae; genus Oceanobacillus; species Oceanobacillus aidingensis. The sequence goes on from NZ_JBHSFT010000015.1 coordinate 17,763, forward strand.
CCTCTGTGCGGAAATACCAGTTCCATCCCGCGATGTCTTCATCGACATTTGCTTCTGCTTCTATGGAAGCTGTATCGCCGCTGTGGTAATGGTCATTGATGCCGTCAATGATAATGTCGCCGTTGTCCTCTGCTTCTTCCTCGTTGTAATGTTCTTCTTCATTCTCATGAGCGTGCTCCGCTTCTCCGCGAAGAGGGATATCTTCACCGATGGCAGAAACCTCTACATTTTCTCCTTCTAAAATATCCCCCGCTTTGGAAGCAAAAGGCTCCATGCCGACACCGGAATAAATAAATAAATCCTTCTTAGCTAAATCGACCATCTCACGTGAGCTTGGTTCGTATGTGTGTGCATCCGCATTTGGCGGGTAGATGCTTTCTACATCGACATAATCGCCGCCGATTTTGGAAATAAAATCTTCTAATGCGAAAATAGTAGTAGAAATTTCAAGCTGTTCCTGATCTCCATCCTGACTGTCCTCTGCGGATTGACAGCCTGCAAGGAAAAGAAGGAATAAACCGAAAAAGAGAATGACCCGTTTTTTCATTGAATTGAACCTCCATTAATTTATATAGTGCGTTTGAATTTCTTATAAAAAAGAAAAATAAGTAATCCTTACTATTATGGTTTGCTTCGTAAAAAACAAACAATGAACCTGTAATTCTTATTATTCGTAATCGTTACGATTTAAAATTTACAGGTTTTTAGAGGGGTTGTCAAGGAGTTTTTTACAAAAAAATTGTCAGCAGCTCATTTGCTGCTGACAATGGATGTGGTATTTATTAAGGTAAGCCGACAATCGTTTTTGGTTCTAAGAATTCTTCGATGCCGTAATCTCCCCATTCGCGTCCAATACCAGACTGGTCGAAACCGCCAAATGGAGCGGTAAAGTCAGCTTGTTCATTATTGACTACAATTCTGCCGGAGCGAAGGCTTTTTGCTGTTTTGGTCAGCGCCTCCGGATCATTACCGACAACATAGCCTGCTAACCCATAAATTGTACCATTGGCAATTTCAATTGCTTCATCTAAATCGTTATAGGTGATAACGGAAAGTACAGGACCGAAAATCTCTTCCTGGGCAATCGTATCTTCAGGTTTTACATTAGTAAATACAGTCAGTTTAGAATAATATCCGGTTTCCAAGCCTTCTGGTTTACCTGTTCCGCCGGTAACTAGAGTTGCGTTACTGTCGATTCCTTTTTGGATATAGTCTTGAACGGTTTTCCATTGATCCTCCGATACCTGTGGTCCGGTGAAAGTAGACTTGTCTTTTGGATCGCCGACAGGATATTCGGAAATATGGTTTTTAATCGCTTGGATAAAATCATCATGCATGGATTCTGGGACCAATGCTCGCGTTCCTGCTGTACATACTTGACCTGTATTGCCAGCGATATGGGAAATAGCTGTTTTTGCAGCATAATCCACATCTGCATCATCCAATACGACAATTGGCGATTTGCCGCCAAGCTCTAAGGAAACCTTTTTAATATCTTGAGCGGCGTTTTCCATAATTTTCGTACCTACGCCGCCGGATCCTGTAAAGGATACAAAGTCGATATCTGGATGAGAGCTGATGCCGTTACCGATGGTAGAGCCTGTTCCGTTTACCAGATTGAATACGCCTTTTGGAACACCGGCAGCTTCGAACACTTCTTTTAATAAGACAGCCGCGAAAGGTGTTTCTGTTGATGGTTTTAATACGACGGTGCTGCCCGCTGCAAACGCACTAGCCAGCTTTGTAGACGCCTGATTTGTCGGGAAATTCCAAGGCGTGATTAAACCAGCGACGCCAATCGCATCCTTTTGGATAAAGGAGTTTTCCCGGTTTTCAGTAAAGTCAAAATCACGTACCAGTTTTGCCGCTGTCCGGAAATGATTTAATCCCATCTGATATTGTACGTTGGTTGTAAATGTTACTGGAGAGCCAAGCTCTGCCATGATAACTTCAATAAATTGATCTTTTCGTTTTTCATATTCATCTGCGATTCGGTCTAATAAATCAGCACGTTCTTCTTTGGTTGTTTGTGAAAACGCCGGGAAAGCATCCCGTGCAGCTTGAACTGCTTTATCAAGATCCTCTTTGGTACCAGAGCTGATTTCACCAATTTTTTCTTCGGTTGCAGGGTTGATTACATCAATTGTTTCGTTTCCAGTGGAATCAACCCACTGACCGTTAATATAATGCTGTATATAGTTATACATTTTCTCCACCCCTTTGCTTGTTTTTCAATAAAGAATATTCAATAATACGTTATCAGCCTTTTTGAATATCCATTACTACTTGTTCCCGCAATAAAAAGTGATTAAACGTAGTAGAGAACATGGATTTAGCCAATAAAAAAACTGTCTCTTCTTAAATAATGAAGAGAGACAGTTTTTGAGAGATTAGCCGCCAATAATATTGAATCCGGCATCTACATGCAATACTTCGCCGGTGATTCCACGTGCCAGTTCGCTAAGAAGGAATAATGTTGCATCTCCAACTTCGTCTTGATCGATGTTGCGGCGCAGCGGAGCTTTTTCTTCCACAACTTGAGATTTTTCGTTGAAATTAGCTACTCCTTTTGCAGAGAGTGTACGGATTGGGCCGGCTGACACAGCGTTCACACGAATGCCATCTTTGCCCACATCTTCAGCTAGGTAGCGGACGCTTGCTTCCAGAGAAGCTTTAGCAACACCCATCACGTTATAGCCAGGAACGACTTGTTCTGCTCCGATGTAAGTTTGTGTCACGATCGAACCGCCTTCAGTCATCAGTTCCTTCGCAGCATTTGTTATGGTTACTAAGGAATAAGCGCTGATTTCTTGAGCAAGCAGGAAACCATCGCGGGAAGTAGTGACAAATTCACCCTGCAGGTCTTCCCGTTTAGCAAAGGCAACAGAGTGAACCAAGCCGTGAATCACGCCGATTTTTTCTTTTATTTCATGAAAGGCTCCCTGAATACTTTCATCGGATTCAACATCGCAAGAGATGATTGCTTTTGGTTCAATTTCATGCTTCTCTAAAAGTTTTACTAATTTTTTGTAGGATCTTTCCTGTCTATTGGTGAAAATAAGGTTCGCTCCGGCATTATGTAGAGATTTTGTAATACCCCAAGCAATACTTCTTTCGTTAGCGACGCCCATTACAACAATGTTTTTACCTTCTAATAATTTTGTCATACGTATCCTCCATTCAACATTTAACTTAGCATCTATTATAACGGATTAGTACCAGGTGATAAAGTTATAAACTGTTTTTCTTTTCTATAAGAAGTATGTGTGATAAGTAAAAAAGCAGTTCAGTTGGACCGCTTTGCCGATTCAGAACCCAGGTAATCGCAGTCGGGAAAATATACGGTACTTTCCTGCCGGAGAATTCTTGTTGTCAAAAAAGATACTCACGCTGGTTTTATATTTATAGAAGAAAAGAGAGGAAATAAGAAATGAGAAGCCTTGGAAATAGTGTCATAACGGGTTTGGTGGAGTGATTTATCGACTTTTGAAAAATAAAATAAAGTTTTTTTCATTTTTCCCTTTACAAACGGTTGGTTCCTCGATATAATAAAATTCGTCAGTTTGCGAGAGAAGCTTTCAAAAAGCCTCTCAGAAACGCATTATGGCCCGTTGGTCAAGCGGTTAAGACACCGCCCTTTCACGGCGGTAACACGGGTTCGAATCCCGTACGGGTCACCAAATGGAGGATTAGCTCAGCTGGGAGAGCACCTGCCTTACAAGCAGGGGGTCGCAGGTTCGAGCCCTGCATCCTCCACCATCACGCCGGCCTAGCTCAACTGGTAGAGCAACTGACTTGTAATCAGTAGGTTGGGGGTTCAAGTCCTCTGGCCGGCACCATTTTTTCATGTATATAATTGATAATATGGTTAACAATAATATGGAGGGGTAGCGAAGTGGCTAAACGCGGCGGACTGTAAATCCGCTCCCTCAGGGTTCGGCAGTTCGAATCTGCCCCCCTCCACCATGTTTTTGTTGGGCCATAGCCAAGCGGTAAGGCATCGGGTTTTGATCCCGTGTACCCCAGGTTCGAATCCTGGTGGCCCAGCCATTTTTATTTTTTAGAAGAAATACATGATAATACTATTACTGATAATAGTATTTTTTTATGGACAGGGCTATATATAATAACCTGTCTTATCATAGGAGCCATTAGCTCAGTCGGTAGAGCATCTGACTTTTAATCAGAGGGTCGAAGGTTCGAATCCTTCATGGCTCACTACAAGCATGACAAGTATAAAACACAGAAAAACGGGATAATCTTATCTCGTTTTTTTCTTTATCAGCATAAAAATCTCATATTATTTGAACAACAGTTCAACGTTAGTAAAGAGCCTGCCATAGTCTGAGCAGTCCAGCGTTTTTGGTATATGTTAGAAGCTGGAAATACCAATGCATTACGGTAATGCTGCAAACATAGTTTCAGTCACGAAATAAGTATCTTCTGAATGAAAAAACGATAGAATTCGTGTTATAATCAAAATAGTTTATTTTAGTACATTGTAATAAAAAAGCATATTTCAGATATGATAAATAAAAAGGATGAGCTAGGCATGACCTCTTCAAGAATACCAGGTTTTTATAATATGACGGTAGAAGAAAGGCGGGCATTATTACGTGAGGCCTTTACTTTAACAGATGCAGAAACGCAAAATTTGTCTAACGCCGATGCGCTTACGGTAGGAAAAGCAGATAATATGATTGAAAACGTCATTGGCACCTATCAATTACCATTCGGATTGGGATTAAACTTTTTAATAAACGGGAAAGAATATGTAGTACCGATGGCTATTGAAGAAGCTTCTGTTGTTGCTTCTGCCAGTCATATTGCGAAGATAGTCAGAGAGGCTGGCGGTTTTCGGACAGAATCAAAAGAAAGACTGATGATTGGGCAGATTCAAGTGGTTGGATGTCCGGATTTTCAAGAAGCAAAGCAGCAAATCCTTCGTCAAAAAGATATATTAATGAAAGCTGCCGATGATGCCTATCCAAGCATTGTCAGCCGCGGAGGCGGTGTGAGAGACTTAGATGTACGGGTTTTGAATGAGAACGATGCATCGTCTTATAGCAAAATGCTGGTCATGCATATCTATGTAGACACCTGTGACGCCATGGGAGCGAATATGATTAATACCATGGTGGAATCGATTGCGCCAATCGTGGAAGAAATAACCAAAGGAAAAGTGCATTTGCGTATTTTATCGAACTATGCCGATCGCAGCCTGGCTACAGCAAAATGTGTAATACCTCCGCATCTGCTAAAAACAGGTTCGTTTGCTGGAGAAGAGGTCAGAGATGGTGTCATCCATGCGTATGAATTTGCTGCCTCTGACCCGTATCGTGCAGTAACGCATAATAAAGGGATTATGAACGGCATTGACCCTGTTGTGATTGCGACAGGAAATGATTGGCGGGCAGTAGAGGCGGGGGCACATGCTTATGCTGCCAGAAATGGTCATTATGGCTCCATGACTACGTGGTCAAAGGATGAAGAAGGTAATCTCGTTGGTGAAATTGAGTTGCCAATGTCGATAGGAACTGTCGGGGGAGCGACTCGCGTGCACCCATTAGCTGATTTTTCTTTATCCGTTATGCAAATTGAATCAGCAGAAGAGCTTGCGCAGGTAATTGTAGCAGTTGGTCTTGCTCAAAATCTTGGAGCGCTCAAAGCGTTGGCGACCGATGGGATTCAAAAAGGGCATATGGCGCTTCATTCACGTTCTGTTGCGATAGCTGGCGGAGCAACTGGGGAGATGATTGATGTGATAGCAAAACAATTAGTAGAACAACAAGAAATCCGTGTGGGAAAAGCTAAAGAATTGGTGGAACAGTATAAACAATGAGTGCAGAAAAAGTAACAGCATCGGAAAAAACAGCTATTGGCGTAGCTCATAGTAAGGTCATTTTAATTGGAGAGCATTCGGTTGTACACGGGCAGCCGGCAATTGCTATTCCATTTCCTTTAATTGGCGTAGAGACGGTAATTGAGTATGTTCCTGGAGCGGTGAAAATGGACAGTACCTTTTATCATGGCCCATTGCGGCATGCCCCGAAAGAGCTGGAAGGAATTGTGGAATGTGTCTCTAGTTCTTGTGAATATCTTGGGATTCCTTATAAGGATTTGTTAATACGGATTAATTCCTCGGTACCGCCAGGAAAGGGTCTTGGTTCAAGTGCATCTGTCGCTATTTCTATTATTCGCTCTTTATTCCATTATTGCGATAAGGAATGCTCGACAGAAGATTTGCTGCAATTAGCGAATGTGGCAGAAACCTATGCGCATGGAGCACCAAGCGGGCTGGATACCTTAACGATCACTTCCGATAAACCAGTGTGGTATAAAAAAGGAAGTCCTGTTGAGCACATTGAATTAGGAGAAGACCTGCATTTTATTGTTGCAGACTCCGGCAGATTTGGGGATACACGTACATCAGTTGAATCGGTAGCAAGTCTGTTAAAAGCAGCTCCGCAGCGTATCCATTCCAAAATAGAACGGATCGGGGCGTTAACGCATCATGCAAAAGATGCATTGGAAAAAGCTAGTAAACAGTTTTTAGGTCAACTGTTAAATGAAGCACAAAAAGAACTGGAAGCATTAGGAGTCAGTGATGCCGGTTTAAATAAATTGATTCGCTTTGCCCGGGAAGAAGGGGCTTTAGGTGCGAAATTGACAGGCGGAGGAAATGGCGGTTGTATCATTGCGCTTGCGCAAAATGAAGTTCATTCAAAGCAGCTGGCAGAGAAATTACGCCGTTTTGGTGCAGCAGCAGTCTGGCCGTTTGTTTTGAAGAAATAAAGCGATGCCTCATTCGGCGGGGCTTTTCCCCGGCTGAATGAAGCCGCATGAAAAGAATGATTTGACAGGGATTGTAGAAAAGGAGATTCAAATAATATGAAGGCAACAGCAAGAGCGCATACGAATATTGCTTTAATCAAGTATTGGGGGAAGCGGAATGAATCATTGATTCTTCCTGCCAACAGTAACCTTTCCGTGACATTAGATGGTTTTTCTACAGAGACAACCGTTCATTTTCAGGAAGGGTTAAAAAAAGATTCCTTTCATTTGAATGAACAGAATGTAGAAGGAGATGCGCTTGGAAAGGTAGCGATATTTTTAGATAAGGTGCGTGCTCTTTCTGGAAAGGAAATCTATGCACAGGTTCAATCTGTGAATCATGTTCCTACTGCTGCCGGATTTGCTTCTTCTGCATCTGGTCTTGCAGCATTAGCTGCAGCAAGCTCCAAAGCAATCGGACTTTCTCTAAATGATACGGAATTATCGAAGCTGGCTCGTCAAGGCTCTGGTTCTGCTTCCCGTTCGATTTTCGGCGGTTTTGTTGAATGGCAGATGGGGAAACGGGAAGATGGATCCGATTCGTTTGCCGTGCAAATTGCTGACAAGTCACACTGGGATATTCGCATTGCTGCTGTGGTTTTGTCAAAAACAGAGAAAAAGGTCTCAAGCAGGGAGGGGATGCGCCGTACCGTAGAAACCTCTCCTTTTTATGCAGGCTGGCTGGAGCAGACAGCAAAGGATCTGCAAGAAATAAAACAAGCCATTAAAGTGAAGGATTTTGAGAAGATGGGAAGCGTTGCAGAAGCGAACTGCATGCGCATGCATGCTACAACTTTGGGAGCGAATCCTCCGTTTACATACTGGCAGGATACCACGATGCGAGTGATGCAGACGGTACAAACCTTAAGAGAACAAGGGATTCCTGCCTTTTTTACGATTGATGCCGGCCCGAATGTAAAAGTTTTATATTTACCAGAAAACGAAGCTAAGGTGAAAAAACGCCTGCAGGCAACAGAAGGCGTGGAGGATATTATAATCAGCAAACCCGGAAGCGGAATAAGCTATAGATAGGAGGATAATATGGTGGCAAAATCAATCACGGTCAAAGTACCAGGGAAATTAATGATTGCGGGAGAATTTGCCGTATTAGAGCCTTATCAGAATCTGGCAGTGATGGCTGTGAACCGTTTTGTCTATGCGACGGTAGCGGAAGCGGATAGCCACCAGCTGACTCTTTCGGACTTTTCTCTTCATAAGGTTCCATGGTCTTGGCGAGAGACAGACATACATATTGATTCAGACGATCCCAGGCTGTCTTTTGTTAAGAATGCACTCCGGATTACATATCGTTATTTAGAAGAACAAGGACTGCCAGTTCTTCCGATGCATGTTTCTACACGCAGTGAGCTGGATGATGCCTCTGGCGTGAAATATGGATTGGGCTCCAGTGCAGCGATTGTTACTTCTATCGTAGCGGGAGTATTACGTTTTCAGGCTCCGCAATTGGCTGAAAAAGATACCATTTTCCGTCTGGCTGCGATATCGCATGTGATTACGCAAGGAAACGGATCGGGAGCAGATATCGCTGCATCCACTTATGGCGGGCTGCTTCAATTCTCTTCTTTTCAGGCAGATTGGCTTCTCGAAGCGTACCAGGAAGCGGGGTCTGTCACAGAAGTCGTAGAGAAGGATTGGAAATATTATAAAACGAAGCCGATTACGCTGCCAGAAAATGTTTACTTTTGTGTAGGCTGGACAGGCAGTGCTGCATCTACGAAAGATTTAGTGAACCAGGTGCGCTTATTGAAAATAAACAATGCGAAAGCTTATACTTCATTTCTGAAAGACAGTGAACATGCCGTATCTCAGTTTTTAACTGGCTCAAAAGACAATGATATCAATCAATTATTTGCTGGGATAACAGCTAACCGAAAAGCGTTGAATCAAGTTGGGAAAGCAGCAGATACAAATATTGAGACACCCGATTTAACCGTCTTATGTAACTTGGCAGAGGATTTGGGTGGCGCAGGAAAGCCTTCTGGCGCTGGAGGCGGAGATTGCGGGATTGCTTTTATGCCTTCGCAGGAAGCTGCGGAACAACTAGCGCATGCGTGGGAAGAAGCAGGAATCAAAGCTTTGACGTTATCTCCTTCTACCGGCGGAGAGACGGTGATGGAAGAGAATCATTCTGTTTAAGAAATATTAGAAAAGATAAAGGAGAGCCGTTTTGCAATTCGATGCATTGTAAATCGGTTCTTTTATTTTTGCATTTAAATCAAAGGAATTCTGATACCATCTTCAAATATTTTCAAGTTTCTTATAAAAAATAAAAAATGTTTAATGAAGTGAAGGACAAAATAAGATATTATTATTCATAGAGATATAGTTGGTGAGGGGAAGATTACATAGAGATGTTTGTGGATAGGAAATGTAACAAAAAAAGACATACACAGGACATGTCTTTGAAAATTGAGTAAGGATGATTTAAGAGGTTTTTTTTAAATAAGCAAAAATTAATGCATCCAATTTTTCGCTTGTGGACAGAACAGGTTCTGAGTCTAATCCATGCTCCTCAGACAATGCCAGCATTTCTTGCCTGCACTGTTCAATCTCCATGAATAACGATTTTTTATCCACAAATTTCACTCCTTTTTTAGTATACTTATCGTTAGATATACCCTGTCGGAAAAAAAATAAACATTCTTTTTTAAAATGTGAAACCTTACAAGCGGTTGTTTCGTATAGAGAGTACCGCATAGTGCGGAGGTAATTAGATGGACCAATTTATAAAGAAAAAGATTATAGAAGTTAAAAAAGGAGACCAATCTGCTTTTTCGGATGTCGTATCCTTTTATCAAGATAAAATATACCAGCACTGCTACCGTATGCTGGGTAATAAGCACGAAGCGGAAGATATTGCACAAGAAGCGTTTATACGTGCATATGTGAATATTGATTCATTTGATGAGAGCAGAAAATTCTCTACATGGTTATACCGCATAGCTACGAATTTAACCATTGACCGCATGCGCAAGCGTAAACCGGACTTTCATCTTGATGCAGAAGTAAAAGGGACAGAAGGTTTGGATATGTATTCTCAGCTTGCCAGTACGGAACGTCTGCCTGGAGAAGAAGTGGAAAGCAGAGAACTGCAGCGGTATATTCATCATGAGATTTCTCAGCTTCCTTCTAAATACCGGAGTATTATCATGCTCAGGTATCTGGAAGAATTTTCACTAAAGGAAATCAGTGAAATTCTTGATGTTCCTCTTGGTACGGTAAAAACGCGGATTCATCGTGGAAGAGAGGCCTTGAGAAAGAGGCTTCGACATGTGTAAAGGAGCGTGCTTGATGTGAGCTGCAATAAAGAGTATATAAAAAAAATGCATGACTATTTAGATGGGGATATTTCCGCAGAAGAAGAAAGCTTACTAAGAAGGCATCTGGAGGATTGTGAAGATTGTCAGAAGCATTTTCATGAGCTTCATCGAACCATTGCTTTAATAAAAAGTGCGGAACGGATGGAAGCCCCGGTTGGTTTTACAGAAAATGTTATGAATAAATTGCCGACAGAAAAGAAATCGGTAAAGTATAAGCGCTGGTTTAAACATCATCCAATCCTTGTTGCAGCAGCTATTTTCTTCTTGTTGATGATAGGCAGTCTTTCCTCCACTTTTAATCAAGGAACGGATCAGCTTGTTGTTTCTGCACAGGAAGAGCTTGTCGTTGATGGAGACACCGTGATTGTGCCCGAGGGTGTCACTGTTTCCGGAGATGTCTACGTGAAAAACGGTGATTTATTAGTGCTTGGAACGGTGGACGGCAATGTTACCTTGTTTAATGGAGAGCTTTTAGACGGCGAATCGGAGCTGGAAGGCGGCGGCCTGATGGCCTCTGCAGGAGGAGTCAACGGAGAACTGGAAACCGTAGACCAAACGTTTGAGTGGATATGGTATCATATAAAGAATTTCTTTAAAGGATTATTCGCATTTTAAGATAAAACAATGAAAAAAGGAGCGAGATGATGTCGCTCTCTTTTTTTGGGCGAAAGAAACTGTCATAATGGAGTAAAACATAGCTGCTCCATCAATTATGAAAAAACAGCTGGTTCAGGGTATTGAAGTGGTCAAATTTGGCAGGATTTCTACACACACATTTTAATGGTGTTCCATTTTCTAAAGAAAATAAAAAACTACAGACAGGTCTGTTTTTACAAATTTATGATATAATAATTATCGACTGTAATTCATAATAGTTCATGATAATATAAAACGAAACTTCATTCAGCGGGAATTTATTCTTTCCCTCCGCTGAAGGATTCAGAGAGCTGCATCACGTTATCTTCTGCTTAAATAAATCGAGTTTCATTCTCTATTTAAAGGCGGGAATTTTACGGCCGGTTCTCCGAGAGAAATAATTGCTTTTAAGATAATGTTTAAAACAAACAGGTAATTCTATTGGGTAAAGGATGTGTGCACATGCTTGATGGGGGATTTGACTTTTTAGATCTGCTGCGAATTGGCGTTGATATCGCTCTCGTCTGGTATGTATTATATAAATTAATCATGCTGATCAGAGGTACAAAGGCTATTCAGCTATTAAAAGGAATAGCAGTTGTAATGGTTGTGTGGGGAGTAAGTATGCTGTTAAACTTACAAACCATCCAATTTATCACAGGCCAAGTTATTAATTGGGGAGTTATTGTAATTGTTATTTTATTCCAGCCGGAATTACGAAGAGCACTGGAACAGCTGGGGCGAGGGAATATCTTCGCCAGATCGGGAAGCTCTGCTGAAGAAATTATTCAAAATGAAATTGAGGCTATTGTTACATCTTGTAATTATATGGGTAAAAGAAGAATTGGTGCGCTTATCTCCATTGAAAGAGAAACAGGAATTGGGGATTATGCGGAAACCGGGATTCCAATCAACGGAAAGCTTACTCACCAGCTTCTGACAAACATATTTACACCAAATACACCGCTTCATGATGGGGCAGTAATTATAAAAAATGAAGAGATCACAGCTGCGGCTTGTTACCTGCCTTTATCCGAGAGTCCATTTATCTCCAAGGAATTAGGAACAAGGCATCGTGCCGCAATGGGAATAAGTGAAGTAACAGATGCGTTAACGATTGTTGTTTCTGAGGAAACAGGTGCCGTCTCTTGTACAAAAAATGGAGAGCTGCATCGTGATATCGATGAAGAAAAATTAAGAGAAATGCTTTTAACGCATTTATCAATCGTCCCGAAAGCCTCTGACAAAAAATCATGGAAACGGAGGACTGGTAAGCGTGGATAATTGGTTTAAGAGTAAGTGGTTTGTCCGTATCCTTTCCTTAGCTTTTGCGGTAACACTCTATGCTTTTGTCAATGTGTCCGAAACACCAAATTCCGATTCAACATTTTCTGGTTCAACCACTTCCACAGAAACCTTGGAACAAATTCCAGTAGATATCCGTATTGACCGCGACAGCTATGTTGTCAGTGATGTTCCAGAAGAGGTCGATGTTACTTTACAAGGGAATCGAGGCAGTATGACACCGTATATACTTCAACGTAATTTTGATGTATACGTCGACTTAGAAGGCTTAGAAGAAGGAACGCATGTTGTTGAACTGCAGCATAATATAGCAGGAGATGTGGAAGTATTTATTGAGCCGAAAACAGCAGAAGTCACCATTGAAGAACGGGCATCTCAAGAGTTTACTGTAACTGCTGATCTGATTAATCAAGACCTGATGGCAGATGGTTACGAAGTGGTCGATTATAGTGTCGATCCGGAAACGATAACGATAACAAGCTCAGCGAGCGTCATTGAATCGATTGGCTCTGTAAGGGCTTATGTGAATATGGAAGGTGTCGATGAGTCAATTAACAATCGGGAGCTTCCGATTAGTGTATATGATATACAAGGAAATGAATTGAATGTCGGATTAGACCCTGAAAGTGTTCAGGTCTCCGTAGAAGTCGACAATCCAAGCAAGTCTGTACCACTGTCTGTAGAGACAACAGGTGAGCTGGAAGAAGACCTTGAGCTGGACTCTATTTCTCCAAATGAAGAGGAAGTGGAGATTTACTCTCAAAGTGACGTGCTGGAGGATATTTCAGAAGTGACTACCGAGCCGCTGGACTTATCCGAGATTGAAGAATCCGGCACAGTTGAAGTACCGCTTGATTTGCCTGAAAACGTGCAAGCACCGGAGACGGAAGAGGTAGAAGTTACGGTAGAAGTAGAAGGAACAAATGTAATCGAGAATGTAGCTTTAGAAGAAGAAGGCTTAGCAAATGGATTGGAAGCATCTTATGCAGACCCTGCATTAGAAGTAGAAGTGACAGGGGATGCCTCGGTGGTAAATGGTTTAACGGCAGATGATATCAACGCCGTACTGGATTTATCTGATTTAGAATCAGGAGAGCATGAAGTGCCTATTGACATTGAAGCTCCTGAGGATGTCACTGCCACAGGAAATGTGGAAGAGGTCACGGTGGAAATAATCGATCCGGCTGAAACAGCAGAAGAATAGTTGTATATTGTATGGTCAAAGGAGAGATATAATAATGGGTAAATTTTTTGGAACAGACGGTGTCAGGGGAGTAGCAAATGAAGGGCTGACTCCTGAAATGGCATTTAAGCTCGGTCGTTTTGGCGGATATACGTTAACAAAAGGCAGTGAAAAGCCACGCGTTTTAATCGGCAGAGATACACGTATTTCTGGACATATGCTGGAAGGCGCGTTGATTGCAGGACTTCTGTCAACAGGCGTAGAAGCAATGCGGCTGGGTGTTATTTCAACGCCGGGGGTCGCTTACTTAACAAAAGCAATGAGCGCGCAGGCAGGGGTGATGATTTCTGCATCCCATAATCCTGTAGAAGATAACGGGATTAAATTCTTCGGCTCAGATGGATTTAAGCTGACAGATGCTCAGGAAGCGGAAATTGAAGCTTTATTAGAACAAGAAGAGGATGATCTGCCTCGCCCGACAGGCGCTGGTATCGGATCAGTGAGTGATTATTTTGAAGGCAGACAGAAATACCTGTCCTTCTTAAAAGATACGATTGATAACGATTTTGACGGAATACGTATCGCTGTAGATTGTGCACATGGAGCAACATCCAGCCTGGCTACACATCTATTCGCAGATTTGGAGGCTGACATTCATTCCATGGGCTCTACACCGAACGGCCTGAATATTAATGATGGTGTCGGTTCTACACATCCGGAAGGACTACAGCAATATGTGCTGGATAAAGAAGCGGATGTCGGACTGGCTTTTGATGGAGACGGTGATCGCTTGATTGCTGTGGATGAAAAAGGAAACATCGTGGACGGCGATAAAATCATGTTCATCTGCGCAAAATACCTGAAAGAAATTGGGATGCTTCGTAAGGACACTGTCGTATCCACTGTCATGAGTAACTTAGGCTTTTATAAGGCATTAGAAGAAGCTGGTCTGAAAAGCGATAAGACGGCAGTCGGTGACCGATATGTTATGGAAGAAATGCGTAAAAACGACTATAACCTAGGCGGGGAACAATCCGGCCATATTATCTTTTTAGATTATATTACGACAGGAGACGGTCTGTTATCTGCATTGCAGCTTGTGAATGTAATGCGTGAATCAGGCAAGACCTTGTCAGAACTGGCAGACGAAATGACTATTTTCCCGCAGACATTGATTAATGTTCGGGTTACAGATAAGAATGAAGCATTGACCAGTCCAATCATCTTAGATGAAGTACAAGCTGTGGAAGAAGAACTGGGAGAGAATGGACGCGTTTTAGTCCGCCCATCTGGAACAGAACCGCTTGTGCGTGTCATGGTAGAGGCGAAGACAGAGGAAGATTGCCAGACCTATGCAGAACGAATCGTAAAAGTCATTGAAAATCATTTAGGTGCTTAATAATATCATGTACCTAAAGTAAAAAACGCATGGATGTACCCATCCATGCGTTTTTTTAACTTCTAGAATCCATAGGAATCCTCTTTCTTTTTCCGGATGATTTCGTTGGCTTCATACGTGTCCATGGTATCCTCAATCAAACGCTCTAATCGAATGAAGACATCGTCATCGACGATTTTCTTTTGTTGAAAGCTCTTTTCCTCAACATAAACAAAGGTTTGTACTATTTGTGCTTTCATATAGGATAAAGTTGGTTTTAATTGATGATCAGCAACTAAATAATGCTTGGAAGAGCCTGCGGTTACGAAAAAGCTTACGGTCTTATTCTGAAATGCCCGACAGGAAGCAAATCAAAAATATTCTTTAAGCTTGCCGGAATCGATGCCTGGAAGACAGGCGTGCCGATAATCATCACATCTGCCTCCATCACCTGCCTGGTGACCCAGGCGGTGTCTCCGGAATAATCGAGATAGTTCCGGCCGTCACTAAATTGCAAATCATAATCTTTTAAATCAATCAGCTGAAAATCTGCTTCTGGATATTTTTCAGCAATTTCTTTTGCTACAGCATCCATGACTGTCCGTGTTTTTGAACCGACAATGGAGCCGGATAAACCAATGATCTTCATGTGCTAATCCTCCTGATTCATGCCAGTGTGCTTACGAATGGCAGGCAAAATTTTCGTGCCAATCATTTCAATATTCTTAGCCAATTGTTCAAATGGAACGCCACCAAAGTCCATTTGCGCTAAGTAGCGCTGATGTCCAAACAGCTCATGCTGATAGAGAATTTTTTCAATAACCTCCTGCGGACTGCCGACATTGATGACACTGCGCTTATCCTTTGCTTGTGCAAATGCCTGCTTTGGAAATCCTTGTCCATTCGTCAGCTTCATTCCTTCATTGATATAAGGGTACATTTGCTGCAGTGCCTCCTGGCTTGTTTCTGCCACATGGAAAAAACCGGTGACGCCGACAGGAAGATCGTCAGTATGATGTCCGCTTCTTTCAGCTGTTTCCCGATACGCATCAATAACATTTTTAAAAGCGCTGGCCGGTCCGCCAAGTGTTGCCAGCATCATCGGTACCCCGGTATAGCCTGCCTTCATTGCACTGGCCGGGGTTCCGCCAACTGCACGCCAGATGGGCAGTGTATTATCTTTCGGGCGGGGCAGCACATGGGCATCTTTTAAGGGTGCACGATAGTCCCCTTCCCAGCTGAGCCTTTCCTTCTCATTAATTTGCAGCAGCAAATCAAATTTTTCTTCATATAACGCTTCATAATCCTGTACGTCATATCCTAATAATTCAAATAGCCCGATTCGGGAAGCTCTTCCGGCAATAATTTCGGCACGTCCATTCGAAATTAAATCAATCGTAGCAAAATCTTCATAAACCCGAACGGGGTCAGAAGTGCTGATAATCGTTGACGAGCTGCCCAGCTTGATGGTTTCTGTCGCCTGCGCAATCGCCGCCAATACCACGCTGTGTGCCTGCGTAGTGAAATAATCCTGATGACTTTCTCCGACACTGAAAAAATCTAACCCTGCTTGTTCTGCCAGCTTTGCTAATTCGATAATTTCCTGAAGACGCTGCTGTGCCGAAATCCGTTTTCCGGTGAAAGGGTTGGCCAGATGGTCTCCCAGTGTATAGAGCCCAAATTCTAATCCTTTCTTTTGGTCAATGCGATATTGTTCCATACCTATGCTCCTCCATTGTTTTAGATTTTAAGGTTAAACCTATCTATTAAAAAATGTATTTGAAGTAAATTGCTTTGGGGAGGAAGTGAGCTACAGGCAGATAGGAAAATGGCGTGTTATTTTCTGCATGTATCGTCTCAAATTCTCCTCTCTATATCACTTTACTATTCAAATGATAAAATGACAATCAAAGTAGCTTGAATTAAAGATAGTTTTGCTGTTCCGCACGGAAAGGCCAGAGTGTATGGTGTATTTTATAAATAGTGGTATAATATAGAAAATACAGATAAAAGGGAGTGCGGGCAGAATGATAAAATTTCCAAAACCGAAAGTAGAACAGTTCTTTTATACGTATAGTATCGATCATTTCCAAGTGAGCAAAGATGAACAAAAGCTGGTATTTTCAACGAACTTGAGCGGTAAACGTAATTTATGGGCATTAGACTTGAGTAAAGAGCATGCGTATCCATTTCAGTTTTCTCAAAAGGATGAATCCTCCTCATTTATTCAGTTTGATCCAAATGGGAAGTATGTTTTAACAAGCTTTGATGCAGATGGGGATGAAAATTATCACATTTACGCCCTGCCTCCAGAGGGCGGATTACCGCAGCCGCTGATTACGGGAGCAGAGGACGAAAAATACTTGTTTGCACACCTGAGCAAGGACGGAAAACGAATTTATTATAATACCTCTAAAAATAATCCGAGCTTTTTAAACACACATGTGCGCCATCTGGATACAGATAAAGATGAGCTGATAGCAGAGGGAGAAGGAGCGCCGACTACACTGGCAGGTGTATCGGAAGATGAAGAGACACTAATATACGAAAGCGTGTTTGCGAACACGTATAATAATATATTCATCGAAAAAGAGGAAGAGAAAATCTATCTTACTCCTGATCCGAAAAAAGTGCATGTATCCTATGATCCAGTTTTTACGGATAATCACAGCATTTATTTCCCGACGGATTATGAAGGCGAATATATGTATTTAGCCAAGTATGACATGAAGCAAGAGACGTTTTCAAAAGTTCTTGAGCTGGAGGAAGAATCGATTGAAACCGTAAAATATGATAAATCATCCGATTCATTGTATGTAGTGACAGAAAAGGGTGTTGTCGATAAGCTTTATCAGTATAAAATAAAATCAGGAGAGCTGAAAGAAATCACAAAGCCTTTTGATTTGATTGATCAGGTGACTGTAACAGAATCAGGGGCAGTATATCTCCTTGGAGGATCCGCAGTAAAGCCGGATAACATTTATCGTCTGACAAATGGTGAGAAATGGGAGCAGCTCACAGATAATCGTGTTCTGGGTGTATCGGAAGAGGAGCTCGTGGATCCTGAAATTGTGACCTATGCTTCATTTGACGGGATGGAAATCGAATCACTTCTGTTCAGGGCAAAACCGGAAAATGCCAATGGGTATACCGTTTTTTGGCCGCATGGCGGACCGCAGGCAGCAGAACGGAAATTTTTCCGTGCGATGTTCCAAAGCATCCTCAATCGCGGCTATCATATTTTCGCACCAAACTTTCGCGGGAGTACAGGCTATGGTTCCTCTTTTGTGAAACTCGTCGAGCAGGATTGGGGGCATGGACCGCGCCTCGATAATGTGGAAGGCATCAAATGGCTGTTTGATCAAAAGATTACGGACCCGGATCATCTATTCTTAGTAGGAGGAAGCTACGGCGGTTATATGGCGCTGCTCCTGCATGGACGTCATCCAGAATATTTTAAAGCAGTGATTGATATCTTTGGCCCGTCCGACTTATTTACCTTTGTCAATTCTGTACCGGCGGATTGGAAGCCGATTATGGAAAGATGGCTAGGTGATTCAGAGCGTGATAAGGAGCGCTTTGTAAATGATTCTCCAGTGACTTATTTGGAAACCATGACAAAGCCGATGCTGGTTATCCAAGGTGCAAAAGATCCGCGTGTGGTGAAGGAAGAATCAGATCAAATTGTCCAAAAGCTGCAGGATAAAGGCCGCGATGTGGAGTACCTGGTGCTGGAGGATGAGGGGCACGGATTCTCTAAAAAAGAGAATGAGATTAAAGTGTATAAGCGGATGTTAGATTTTATGGAAAAGCATAAGTAGAAAAAACATCAGTGAAGCTGCGAATGGGATAGCTTTGCTGATGTTTTTTGTTTATAAATTATCGAATATGTTTTATCTGTGTTGTTATCCGGTCCAATCGCTTTTTTAGATTGGAGCGGTTATCTTCTTGTAATACTAAATTGGCTTTTGCTGCAAGGATTTCTACAACGCCGTCAATGGATAAATGGTCTGTCTGTATTTTTTCTCCAAATGCGTCATCAGCTAAACGTGTTATACATCGGTCCATTTGTCTGAAGCTCCATGAATTCTTTCTTTCCAGCCGTTTCTTTAACCGGCGTTCAATGACTTCTTTTGATGCGGATAAAACGAACGGATATAATTGGATTTCTTCTGATTCCAAACTTCCGGTAATTTCTTTAAAATAAAGCTTATCTGTGATTGTCATTGGAATAATAATTGGCTCTTTATCGTTTTCAGCGATATACTTTATGGTCTTGCAATTAAATTCTCTCCACATTTCATAATCTTGAAAGTCATTCTTTCTCAACGTGTCAGGCAAATTCTGATTTAGGAAGAAACCAATATTTTCTGGGTCGTACACGAAGGAGTTTTCCAGTCTTCTGTGAAGCTCATATGCTGTTTGTGTTTTTCCTGCTCCAAAAGCACCGTTGATCCAAATAATTTTTGTCATGGGGAAGCTCCTTTTGTCAGGTGAGGTTTTAAAATTTTCTTTAAAGTCTTTTCATTTATTTTTCATTATATCACTCTGCTTCACCCCTCTTCAAACCTTCTCCCATCCACTTCTGTAAGGCGGATACCTCCCGACACTTATGGATATTCTGCAACATTTTAGAAGGATTTCATAAACTATCTTATCGGAAAGCAAGAAAAAGGTTGACCTTGAATACGACTTTCCGATAGAATATAGAAAGTTCTTGTTTTCCAAATGAAAGAAGTCCGTTTAACAAGAGCAAATAAAAGGAGAGAGGAGCAGAGAAACACGAAAGGAAACTATAATAACAAGCGCCAGGACTATTCTACGGACGGTCAGGAAGAATAGTTGACGAGGTCGGGGGTTATCGAATTATTCGGCGGGTGCCTCCCAGCTGTCCATCGCAGCTGCTGCTTTATCTTTAAACCATCAGGGTGACTTGATGAACAAAGAGATAAAGAATGATGTCTATAAAAACTAACACGAGAAAGGGGCAGAACAAGGCCCCTTCGCTTCGAATCGGTCTTTTGTCTCTGCCCCTTCAAACAAGGAGGACATCGACATGTGCGGAATCGTCGGTTACATTGGACAAAATGATACGAAAGAAATTTTATTAACAGGCTTGGAAAAATTAGAATATCGCGGATATGACTCTGCAGGTATTGCGACTTTAGGGGAAGATGGCGTACACGTAACAAAGGTAAAAGGACGTATCGCAGCGTTACGCAAAGAAGTAGATAACAGCAAGGATGCGACTATTGGTATCGGTCATACGCGTTGGGCGACGCATGGTGTGCCAAGTGTGCAAAACGCACATCCACATCAGAGCTCAACAGAACGTTTTACCATTGTGCATAATGGGGTTATTGAAAACTATGTAGACCTGAAGAAGGAATATCTGGAAGATGTTGACTTTGTAAGTGAAACAGACACAGAGGTTATCGTACAGCTTATTGAAAAACTTTATGAAAAACATAAAAATACCAAAAAAGCATTTGGTGAAGCAATGAGCCTGCTGAAAGGTTCTTATGCTATTGGTCTGATTGATGCAGAAGATCAGGAAACTTTATATGTATCCAAAAATAAAAGTCCGCTATTGGTTGGTTTAGGCGAAGGTTTTAACCTGATTGCCAGCGATGCTATGGCGACGTTGAAAGAAACAAACGAGTACTTGGAAATCTATGATAAAGAAATTGTTCTTGTCAATCGAAGCTTTGTAGAAGTGCAGACATTAGATGGAGAAGTTATCAACCGCGAGCCGTTTACAGCGGAAATCGATGCAAGTGATACAGAAAAAGGAACGTATCCTCATTTCATGCTGAAAGAGATCGATGAACAGCCAATTGTGATGCGCAATATTATTCGTGAATATCAGAATGAAAAAGGCGAATTAAAGCTAGAAAAAAATATTCGTAAAGCCATGCAAAAAGCAGATCGCATATATATTATTGCAGCAGGAACGAGCTATCATGCCGGATTAGTTGGAAAAGAGTTTCTAGAAAAGCTTTCTAATATCCCTGTAGAAGTACATGTTGCAAGTGAATTTTCCTATAACATGCCACTGCTATCTGAAAAACCTTTATTTATCTTTATTTCCCAAAGTGGGGAAACTGCAGATAGCCGTGCTGTATTAGTTAAAGTAAAAGAATTAGGACATCCAGCACTGACATTAACAAATGTGCCTGGATCAACCCTTTCTCGTGAAGCAGATTATACCTTGCCTTTACATGCTGGACCAGAAATCGCTGTTGCTTCCACAAAAGCATATACAGCACAAATTGCTGTTTTAGCGGTTCTTGCAGTAGATACAGCAAGGGTAAAAGGTATTAAATTAGATTTTGATCCATTACAAGAGTTGGCTATCGTAGCGAATGCAATGGAAATCATTACGAACCAAAAAGAAGAGCTGGAGCAGTTAGCAAGAGATTATTTTGCGACAACACGCAATGCTTTCTTTATTGGCCGCAGTACAGATTATCATGTTGCGCAAGAAGCAGCATTGAAGCTGAAAGAAATCTCCTATATCCAAGCAGAAGGCTTTGCTGGAGGAGAGTTGAAGCATGGTACCATCGCATTGATTGAGGATGGTACGCCAGTTATTGCTTTAACTACACAAGAAAATGTAAACTATTCTATTCGTGGAAACGTGCAGGAAGTGGTTGCACGCGGGGCAAATGCACTTATTATCAGCTCAAAAGGCTTAGAGCAGGATGAGGATGCTTTTGTACTGCCGGCAGTGCATGAGCTATTGACTCCATTGGTAAGTGTGATTCCAATGCAGCTTCTGGCTTATTATGCAGCATTGCATCGTGACTGTGACGTGGATAAACCACGGAATTTGGCGAAGAGTGTTACGGTGGAGTAATTAAGAGTCTTAATGACAAAAAGTGTCCCTATATAAAAATAAAGCGGCTTAAATAATAAAAACGTTCCTTATAAAAAAGTAACGTTCTCAAACCCGAAGGTCTTCTCGGTATATTCCCACCAAACCTTCGGGTTTTTATATTCAAATTAGGTAGGAAATCCAAAATTAATCCCTGCTTTAAACCATCCTTAAAAATAGGACCACGGCTTGTGTATGGACTATAAACTAGATAAAGAATTAATGCGTGTGAATATCTCTATCATTTAATGATTGCGGTTTACGATGATTATGCGGTGAGAAAAGCTCACCAAATGCATCAATCTGTTCTTGAGAATATTGAATTGGTTCTTCTAGTAAAAGCCAGCTAACATCTTCTGTACACGGTGGTGTTGTTAACGAACCGTTAAATCTAAAAGTAGTAAGGTCTTCCGGTAATAAATCACGTAAGTTAATCAAATTATCTAGTTCTAAATCCTTGTTAGTTTCTGTTTCAGGCAATTTTGACCAGGCTTCTGCTAGAATTTCGTTTTCTTCTCCAGCTTCAATCATGAACCCAAGTACAGCAAGATCTCCATTTTCATTACTATGTACAATATGTCCTTCCATATCAAAGAATCGTCCATCAATGGTATTTTCGCTTGGAATGTGGAAGTGTAATTGTTGTACGCTATATTCTTCACCTTCAACAATAATAGAGTTACTTCCAGTTGGGTCATTCAGTTGAATTGTATGGCCATTATTCTCTAATGTAAATGCAGTAGGCTGATAGTTAATTTCGATATCGTTTAATGTTTCATCTAGTTTAACTTTTGCTAAATCAATATCAATTGGTGATTGCTCCTGTCCTTCAGCACAAGTGAGATATTCTGGATGCAGTGTATCCCAATAATCAGGACCAGTGTCACCTGTATAGGACCATTCTATCTCTTCTACAGAGTGAGTTTCTTCTTCGGCTTCATCAACACTTTTTTCTGCAGAACCCTCTTCAGTTGCAGTGTTTCCGGAGCATGCAGTTAATAGTGTAATTGATAAAAATACTGCCATCCACATCAATTTAAATTTTTTCATAACTTCGCCACCTTTTTATTTCATGTTAATAACTAAATGGTAACGAATTCAATTAAGCTAATCAATGAATAATAGTAACTATTCACTGTTAAGACGTGTATTTTATTTTAGAATTATTCCTGACCTGGTTACTATAGAAGGACTGTTCCTTACTAATGTGAGGTCGCTCTCACAAAGAACTATGAGTTTGAACCAGATTATAAATTTTATGATGCCAAATCGAGAGAACGTATAAGAATAGTTTATAAAATTATTTTGGCATGGTTGAAAGCCGCCATTGCATCTGCTGATTCTAATCCTGGCAATCCAACTGTATCAGTACAGAATTCATTCGAATGTTATATTGTACATAATCCAGTGGTCATATTGCTTAACGTCGCTGCCGAGTAGGGTGACTCCAGCATAAGTTTCATTGCAAAATGAAGATTATTTCAGTACATGTAAAGGGGAAGATGTATGTTCGCTGCTCTTCTGGTTGCATTCAAGATCACTTGAATGTTTATAATAATAGTATATTTAAAGAAATGAATGAAAAATTATATTTTTTAGTGGGAGATTTAACAAGTTTTATTTTATCGTTTTGCTGAAATGACACACAAAGGAAAATGAGAAACAGGTGGTGTGGAAATATGCTGACAATTAAAGAGGCTTCCGAGAAAACAGAAGTCCCGGCATCAACCATTCGTTATTATGATAATGAAGGACTTTTGCCATTTCTTGAGCGCAGTGAAAATGGTTACAGGATGTTTAAAGAAGAAGATTTATTTTGGCTGGAGTTAATAGGGTGTATGCGTGCAACGGGAATGTCTATTGAAATATTAAGGCATGTGGCACACTTATACATGAAAGGGGATAGCACTTTAGAAGAAAGAACACAAATTTTTCGTGACCATCAGGAAAAATTGCAGAAACAGAAAATGGAGATTGATATAGCATTGGACAAGCTGACCAAGAAAATGAAGATACTAGAAGAAGAGAAGTCACCCAAAAAAACCTCTCAGATTTAGATTCCTGAGAGGTTTTCGTATGGTTTATTTGGCATTTTGCAGTAGCTTTTTACGAACAATATTTTCGTCCGAATCAACAACGGATGTAAAACCAAATGAAGATGCTAGTTCTTTTTGGAGCTGTTCCGACCCGCGTCCAAGCATTTCTTTCGCATCCACTACGACACCAATTGCAAAGATATCATGGTGGTAAAGACCTTGTTCATGTGACAGTTCAATCATTTTTTTCGTTAAATCGTTAATGAAAGATTCTTTAGAGATGGAAACTTTTCTACTTGCGTTTACATCCCCATTAGAAGCCAGAATAGATATCGTCGTTTCTATTGGAGCATATTCGGCTAAAAAACAATGCATAGAAATCTCCTCCTTTTGATTAGCGGGTTGTATACCCTCCATTTGCGAATATAGTTTGTCCATTAATCCACCATCCGTCTGTAGTCAAAAATTTAACTACTGGAGCGATATCTTCAATTTGAGTTAATTGATTATGAAGCGCTTGCGACTTATGAAATGCTACTCTTTCCTCCGTTTCTTGCGGATAAAAGAAAGGCGTATCCATTGGACCAGGAGCAATATTATTGACGGAAATTCCCCGGCTCATTAATTCTGCCGAAGCAGCTCGTGTATAGTGTTCAACAGGTGCCTTTTCGCCCGCATAAGTAGAGTATCCCTCCGTATAAGCAGCTAATAATGCTGTAACAATCGTAACGATTTTCCCATTGTCGTTCATATGCTTCGCAGCTTCTTTGATAAAAAAGTAGGCTGTTTTTGCATTAATCTGCTGCATACTATCATATTCTTCTTCAGACGTTTCTACAATCGGTTTGCGAAGAACCTTGCCGGTTGTATTAACAGCAATATCAATGTTGCCATACTGACTTACGGCAAAATCAAACAGTTCTTCTATTTTAGTTGCACTTGTTAAATCACCTTGAAATAATGCAGCTTCTCCGCCATTATCTTTAATTGATTCAACGGTTTGCTTTGCTTCTTCCTTAGAGGAAGAACTGTGATAATGCACGACTACTTTTGCTCCGTCATTTGCATAATCCTTGCTTATCAAAGCGCCAAGGTTTTTTCCGCCGCCTGCAATAACCACTATTTTATCTTTCAATGTATTAAATTTTGCCATGCTCATTACCTCCTTAATATAATTCAGTTAGAGTATAAACCTTGAAGTGCGCTTGAAGGCAATAAAAAATTTGAAAATATTATATAAATTGAATGAACTTGAATGAAATATTAACTTTAGTAAAAATTAAGTGGTTTCTGCTATATGTTTTAGAAGGCTAATGTATCTCTTTAGTTCATTTGTAATTGCCATTCTTATTTTAAATCACTTTGTCAACCGATATCTCATGAAAAAATGGGAGATACAAATAGCTGATTTAGGTAGGAAATATGTGAACAGACTACATAAATATGGGGAGAGAATACTCTACCTGGTAAATTTAATCGTGATGGTCATTGCAATAAATGATTTTCCGCACCTCAGAATATGGATTTTTATTGGTATGGCTACGGTTGCGTACAGTTTCATATAAATGGGGAAATGTTAATCGTATATAAGCACAATTAAAAAAACAACAGCGAGATATTTGCTGTTATTTCGGCATCTTTTATTATTTAATCAAAAAACAGATTTTCATTTTCAGTGAAGTTTTCGGGATGGCATGTCACAAATAAGTCAGGGACAACCCTTTTATTTTTATTATGATTATTCTCGTTTGGTTCAAACAAGACAGCTGTTGGTGCAGAAAATGCGTCACAACCGCTGTTTTTTAATGCATTATGAAGTTCTACGTAGAGAAAAGACGATATCCTCTGATGTTTTATACTTAGAGGCGGAGAAGTGTAAATAATTCCATCGATATATACTAATACTTCATCGGTTTGTTGTTTCACTTCCAATTCTTTATGGGTGTTGAAATTTTTATCTGTTAAACGCAATTCAATCACTAGCCTTATTTGAATTATAAGCGAATTCTTATTAAAAATAAAATGAAGCACCTATTTACTTTATTATCTCCCAATAAAAGAGTCTATTTATTTCTCAGGCATTCTTTTAATCAATAACCACAACAGAAAGAACAACCCCAGATAACCAAACAACGGGTACAATACCGACAGTAATTTTCCATATCCCACCTGGCTGATTAAAAAGACAACAAACAGAATTACCAGGACAGCATGTTGATAACGAAGACGAAATGCCGACTGCAGCTGTCGTGTGATTCCAAACACATTCCCGACCACTGTATTGAAAATCTCGCCGTAAATAACGATTAAGAACAGAATATGAATAAGGGCTCCAAAATGTTGGACAATCTCGGCCATCGGTATTTCATAAGGAAATGTTTGCGGAAAGACGGACAATGAAAAATGGATTAATAATAGGATGAAAAATAAAGCCATTCCACCCAAAAATCCGCCCCAGCGTAAAACGTGTTCATCCTGAATTTCCTTTCCCAATGGTACAAGAACAACCTGTGCTGTCATCAGATTAAATGCTGCATAGGCAAAAGGAGAGCCTGCCCAAGAAAGGTTGTCCGATAACTGAACAGGTAGGAGTTTTTCTGCCAGCAGATGCGGATGCTCTCCCGCGATAGAGCCTGCTACAAACAGGACGAAAAGAAGCATTAATGGCACAATATAGGAGTTGATGGCAAATAATCCATTTAATCCTTTCATGACAACGATATAAGAGAGAATGAGTGTAAGGATCACTCCCATTTGAAACGGAAGGCCAAGCTGTTCATGAAATACAGCGCCTGCCCCGGAAAGCATGACGGAAGTAACGCCGATAACGACGAAAAAGATAAACAGATTAATCACTTTGGCAATCTTTCTTCCAAAGAGGTATTCATTTAAATCCTGATAAGAATAGGCTCCAATTCGGACAGATATAATCATTATTTTGGTTCCTATCCAAATAAACAAGATTCCGCTGATTGCAATGCCGACGGTCCCTAAAGCTCCATAGACACTAAAAAACGTAACAATTTCTTTCCCTGAAGAAAAGCCTGCTCCAATAACCGTTCCAACATATGTAGCTGCTAACAGCAATATAGAAATTTTTCGATTCCGCATCACGCCACCTCCTCATCATTTCTATGATTAGGAGGACGAGTAAATACCAGCTTTTCAAATTTTCACCTGAAAAAACCGAAAAATTATCCAAACAATCATGAGGAAAAGCATATACCCGAAAAAGGAATAGGCATGATTCCAATCTGGATGAGGCATAAATCCTCCCAGCTTTTCAGCGGTTTTTTCGATAAAAATGACCGCTGTACTAATCGTAAGAATCATTATGCACCGCGGAAGGGTCCTCATCCGATTGGCCAGGTACAAGAATAAAATGACGGAAACAGGAAGAATCAGCAGTGTAAAGGCAATATTGACTGTAAATATTTCTGGGAAAAGCCGCATAGGAAAGTGATACATGCCGATGCCGACAAAAAATAAATCTAAATAGGTCCCGACGATGGAAGAAAAGAGAGCTGCGATGACATACGCCTGCTGTTCTTTACTCCTGTCTGAGGAAGATCGCCTTTTTTGCAATGATGATAAGCTCGATTTTTTCCATTGCCTTGCAGTATTTTTCATGAATTTCCCCACCTGTATTTTTTTCTTCTTCTACGAAATAATCAATCACACTTACATCGTTAAACCAGTCTCCTCTTTCAGCCGGGGAGTGGTTAACGTTTTTCCAAGCATATTTCAATGGAGGGCTATAGATTCGGGGAGCTCCTTTTCTGCGTTCACAATGCCTTGTTCTTCGCCGATAGACCGTACCCGGTGCAGATTCATTCACAGAATGAAACAAATCTTTCCAATAATCGGCTCGGGAGCCTGTATGCGGATGCTTCCCTACCCATAGCAGAATATCTTTTAAGACAGATTTCTGTTGAAAAAGGATGGCATATAAACGTTTCCCCAGCATAATCCGCTCATGGAGAGAGCCGAAATGGTGCAGGGTATCACCGATTAATACGGGCTTCTTTTCTATTTTTCCAAGGTGATAATGCGGGAAAATAACATGGTTAAAGCGTAAAAAATCATACAGCTTAAAACCCAATGTATCTAAAACCGTTTCTTTAAAATGAGGATGATGCACCACTCTTTTTTCTAAATAGCTTTGTTCATTAATAATGGTTGCGATGGCTAACAGATAACGGTCACCATGCTCCCAAAAATGATTCCATACCACTTCCATAAATCTAGAGACATTCAAGAAAGGAAGAAGGTGAAAAAGATTTTGATGCATTCTTACACTTTGCTGATACAGCAATAATTGCGGATAAACATCCTGGAATATTAACCAATTGCCCCGTTCTAAAAATAAATAAAAGTTTTTTTGTTCTTTTTCGGATAACAAACGCGATAGGAGGTCGCCTTTCAAATCAGTCATGTTCCAACCGCCGTTGCGTGATACCATATGCCCTAATAAAGCCCAATGGATTTCTGGGTGCTGCATATAAAAATCGAAGTAGGCTTGTGTCCGGGTGACATTATTTTTATTCCATTTAATTGTCAGTTGATGAATGCGTTGAATGAATACCTGCTCTCTTTTAGGAAGCATGGATACGGATAGGCCGTTTGCTTTTGGATTCCTTATATTCTTCAGTTCTTTTTTTATCTCAAGAGCAGACTTTTCATACACTTTCCTTTTTTTGAAACAGCCAATTGTCATCCAGTCTCCTCCTTCTCTAAGGAATATGCTTACACGGTGTGTCATATGTATAGGAAAAATGGTTCTTATAAGAGAGGTTTTCTAATGAAGGAAAAGGTAGATGTAGAGATAAATCGTCTGGTTGACAGGCTTACAAAAGAACAAAAGCATGATGGTTCCTGGGCGTATCCCTTTGAAACGGGGATTTCCACAGATTGTTATATGATTATCCTCTTACGTACTTTGGAAATGGATGATGAGAATCTTATCGATGCGCTGGTAAGCAGAATCCTTCGTAAACAAGGGAAGAATGGTGCCTGGAAAATATTCCACGATGAAGAGGAAGGGAACCTCACGGCAACGGTGGAGGCTTGTTATGCGCTCCTTTACTCCGGTCACCGAAAAAAGGAGGACCGGGAGATTCATCTGGCAACAAGGTTTATCCAGCGGCATGGCGGCTTAAAGGAAATCAATATGTTTGCAAAGGTTATGTTAGCTCTGACAGGGCAGTACAAGTGGCCGCGCTATCTTCCTGTTCCGGTTAAATTCATTCTTTTTCCGGTTTCTTTTCCACTTAATCTATTTGACTTATCATTATATGCACGGTCCAATTTGGTTCCTATATTAATTACTGCAGATTATAAATTCAGCCGGAAGACAAAGCGTTCGCCTGATTTGTCCGATCTATTTTTACAACGGGGAGATGACGGCGATTGGGAAGCGGAGTTAAACGATTGGCGCTCCTTTCAAACCCCTTTTCAACGAGGAATTAGCAGTCTGATAGGGAACCCGGAACAGCTCCATGAATTAGCCTTGCAGCGTGCAGAGGAGTATATGCTGAATCGAAGGGAATCAGACGGGACATTTTACAGCTATTTCAGTGCAACGTTTTTGATGATATTTGCTCTGATGGCCAGAGGCTATTCGAAAAAGGATCCGATTATTATCAAGGCAGTAGAGGGACTAAAAGCTTTTCAAACCAGTATTGGAAAACAAACGCACATGCAGTATACGACGGCAAACGTCTGGAATACGGCTTTGATCAGCCATGCTTTGCAAAAGGCTGGTGTACCCTCCTCTGCCACGGTAATTAAGAAGGCAAATCAGTATTTACTTGGGAGACAACAGATGAAGTACGGCGATTGGAGCATCCATAACCAAGATGTGACACCGGGCGGATGGGGGTTCTCTCATATCAATACGTTCAATCCTGATCTGGACGATACAACAGCTGCGTTGAGGTCTATTCGTTCCTTTGCCCGTAACACCCCCGTCTATCGACAAGCCTGGGACCGCGGAATTCAGTGGGCAGTCTCCATGCAGAATGATGATGGCGGCTGGCCGGCCTTTGAGAAGAATGTAGATAATACATTGCTTTCCTGGCTGCCGATTGAAGGGGGAGGATCGATGCTGCTGGATCCATCAACGGCTGATTTAACTGGGAGGACATTGGAATTCTTCGGAAATGACACGCATACAGATACGTATCAGCCCTTTATAAAACGCGGTGTGAAGTGGCTTCTGCAAAATCAGGAAAAGGATGGATCCTGGTATGGCAGATGGGGGATTTGTTATATCTACGGAACCTGGTCGGCGATTACAGGGTTAGCAGCGGTTAAAACACGCAGCAACCATCCGCAGGTTCAAAAAGCGATCCAATGGTTATACGCCATTCAAAATCAGGACGGCGGCTGGGGAGAGTCGTGCAAAAGCGATATAGAGAAAAAATATGTCCCGCTCAAGGAAAGCACGCGTACACATACCGCCTGGGCATTAGATGCGCTGATTGCTGCAGAAGGAAAAGCAACACCGGAAATCAAGCGGGGTATTGCGTATTTGCTGGATGCGTCGGTGAAAGCGGATTGGACAACAGCCTATCCGAAGGGGCAGGGGCTTCCTGGAGGATTTTATATTCACTACCATAGCTATGAATATTTGTTTCCGTTGCTTGCTCTGGCGAATTATCGGGAGAAGTTTTATTGAAAAGAGATGAGTAATAACCGTTGGCTGCTTTTTGAACACATAGTAGAAAATTACCCGGTATGCTCGGATAAAGCATGCCGGGTAATTTTTGCTGGTTCAAAAAAGACAAGCAAAATAGGCACTGATATTGATAGAAACAGATCCGTTATATAAAGATTTTTTATTAGTTAGAAAAGGGAGTATGAGGTTATCTCTTAATAAGTATTTACATCAATAAGTAATTTCGTGTAACGTGAATTTATGGAGATAGTTGAAATAAATGATGGAGGATTATAAAAAAATTCTTATGTGATCGAGCAGTTTCGTTTAATTAAGAGCTAATAGGCGCTATCGTAATAAAACCTATAAAGGTGGGAGATACATTGATCGATGAATTAAAAGGAACCCTTAATCATGCTGCGGAAGAGGAAGTGAGGTCCCTTTTATTTCAAACCTTTTTTCGAATCCATATGCTTGAAGAATCAGACCAGTATACGGAGGAGCAGTTTGTAGCAGATTTGAAGAAAACATACCATGATTTTTTGAGTGTCAAAAGAGATCAAACAAAAATAAAAAATAGTACCAATGATAAAGTTGTGCATATCCTCTTTGATGATTCCGCGGCTGGAAGCTTGAAATGGGTATTAAAAGAAATGGGATTACAAGATGAAGAAATGGTTATCTCCTTTTCAGATGCCTTTTCAATCGGCCCGATTTGGCAATTGCATGATCAAGCGGGACTTGACTACAGGGAGGAATGGTTAAAAAATCATCTTATTCTGGATGATGATTGTCTAGATGAATACCGACATCATTTCAATCGTACACTCTCCATGATAAGTGCTATCCCTGAAACGGCGTCTATTATCATTTGGACTGGGGAAAACGCTCATGAACAGACTGCTTTAAGCTATGTTCTGTATTTATTGAGAGATAAAAGGAATGATATAACCGCTATAAACACAACGAAACAGTATAAAAAACAATTCAATATTCCAGAAAAGGATAATTATCCGTTGCACACCGGGGAAATCATGTCTGAAAAGCTGCAGTTGATTTATCAAAATAGCAGTAAGACACCTGCTTTAAGCAAAGAGCAGCGGGAAAAATTCGAGCAGAAATGGCAAGCATTAGCTGCTACACAAGAAGCTCTGAGGATATGGGAAAATAGAGATATAAAAAGTGTAGATGAAAGCTATTATGACGACGTGATAATCAACAAAGCAAAAATGCTGCATCAGGAGCAAAAGAATACGGAATTCATCCTATCAGCACGTCTTATTGGCGAGGTGATCGGCTATTTAGATCAATATATTAGCGATGTGTTTGTGGAGTATAGCGTAAGACGTTTAATTTTGAAGGGCGTTTTTGAAATAAAAGGTGTTCCCAAAGCAATGCGGTTTTACAGTGTGAAACTCAAATGAATTACGAAGCGTCAGGAGTAAATACATATGGAAAATAATTTAGAAAGCCTCTTTCTAAGAAAGCTAAGCGCAACCTTTGTGACCACCATCTTTCTATCGGCATTGTTTATTGTTATTCATTTTATAAATGGGTTTGAATCTGCATACCATCGCGGAAATCAATTCATGGGCTGGTTTACCGTTTATGCCCTGTATATTGGGATGATTATCCTGATTTATGGAAACGCGGTGGCAATAGCAATAGAATATTTGCAAAGTAAGTGGTTTCGTCAACATGACTGGCTGTATGTGTTGATTCTCGGCTTTTTCGGACTGGCTAATGGCATCATCTTTCAAGATGGAATGGCTGCCTTATACGGAATGCCAGCCGCCATCATCTATGGGATGTTTGATAAGTGGCTAGACAGAAGAAAGAGGAAGAAAAAGAGCGTTAACCCTTTTTGGATTATCCCAATCGCTTGCCTTGGAATAAGCTGGGGTTATTTAGAAGTAACCTCTCCGCCTATGCCCCCATTTACCAAAGAAGATGCGGTTGATTTTGCAACTTATGGTGAAGGAACGTTAACAGATGACTTCCCTGACAATATTGGACAATGGGAAGGTACAGTGGAAGGCTATCACATTACAAAGGAAACAGATGCAGAAGAAATTGGGGATGAAACGTATATTGTCACCTTTACAGAACACTGGAAAAAGGGGAGGGAATCAGGTACTTGGACAGCTTCTTATGAAGTTGACAGGCAAAGCATGACTACAGTTAACATAGAGGGAAAGAGGCCGTCATAGGATGGGATGCATTAATAGGATTTTAGGAGAACGTGATGACAATAATAAAGTGTGGTGTGTTGTTGGCAGCTGATGTGCTGATTATTTTAGAGGGGAGGATCAATGATGGATAACCAATATTTTGTAGGATGGGGCACACTGGCATTGATAAATGCCGGACTTGCACAGGGAAAGAATCGGACAGGGTTAAATTGGTTCTTGCTTTCCCTTGTATTAGGCCCGATAGCAACATTAATTTTGTTATTTGTTGAGAAGCGAATGCAATGAATACGATAATACGCAGGAAGACTTCTAAGCAAGACACCAATAGAAGCACCTTGGAGTTTCTAAAGGATGAAAATAAATGCGGATCATTTTTCTTAACCAAAGGACGCCATAGAGAGGAGCGGCTTCATTATGTATAATAATAAAGATAAAAAATTCCATTGTGATCATTGCGATAAAATCATAGAAACAGGTGAAAAGTGCTGGATAAAGTGGAATTTCCCTCCCAGCCATTTGAAGACGCAAACAATGCCTAGAAAAAGATTTGAGTGGGAGAACGTTCCTGTGATTTGCAGTGAATGTTCGAATAAGGATATTAAAATGTCAGATTATTAATCTATATCTTTGATAGGCTATTATTAATTAAATGACTTTACTTCAATGAGCCAAGATTATTTAATTGAAAATAATTATGATAGCACAATTAAACGCAGGTTTTCGTATAGTTCTCATTTTTCATACAAGCATCAAGCAGCTGCATATGCTAATCAAATTCCTTTGAACAATCAAATTAAAGGAACTGCAGAAGAAGAGAAATGTTTAACTATACTATACAATTATATGGACGAAGCAATTCAAAATAGTCAAGTTGTTGAGTATTTTACATCTTGGAATGGCGAAGAAGATTTAGCTCTTTTTAAAAAGAGGAGTATTCATTGTCTGGACATAAAAAATCCGTATGACTTAGTCATAGAAGATCGGGAGCTTTGGGAAATATTGCTTTGGAACTGAAATAAGTGAGCATACCATACTATTCTTTAGTAAAGGCGGGTATATCTAATGAAGAAGTTATTCCTTTTTATGCTGCTTACGCTTTCTCTATACGCGTGCAGTCAACCGGAAACAAATGAACCCGAACCTGAAACGACTCCCGTTGATTCGGTTGCCAATATGCCGGAAAGTATGCCGGATGACTTTGATTTTTCCATCCAGTTTGGTGTGGGCAAAAATAATGAGATTAACACTTTCGAAGGCACAGTGACGAAGGATTTAATAGAAAATGGTACAGCAACTGCAGAAATCAGCTTAACAGAGGAAGAAATGAACCAAATTTATGAAAAAATGAAAGAAATCAATATAAAAGAACCAAAAGAGTTTACTCCAGAACCCGTCGACGGAACGATTTGCAGTGTAGAACCACATGAAGAGGATGCGTGGGAAATTATCGTCAACGGAGAAACAATAACACATTCTGTTTCTGGAGCTTACTGTGAACCGACTGAAGATACAAAGGAATTTATCGGATTACGCGATGATGTATTTAGCATTGTTAAGGAAAAGGATGCGTATAAAGCGTTACCTGATGCTAAGGGCGGTTATGAATAAAAGATTATCAATGTTTTATACATGAAGTAATAAAATGGCGAGTGGACTTATTCCATATATCAAGACGGAAGCCCCGTCTCCCATTTGAAAAATGAAAAGAGGAACCAGCTATGATCGGTTTACTTAATATAGGCAGTCTTCTGCTTGGACTCGTTGCGTGGATACTTCCTGTTATTATTCTCACAAGATATGATAAAAACAATCCAAAGAATTGGGCTGCGTTTTCCCTTGCGAGCATGAGTGCTTGTGCTATTTCGTTATGTTTTCAGTTAGCTTATAACTATCATTTAGTAAAAATAGAGGATTGGATTGCTCTGATGGATACAGCAGGTGCTGTTGTTTCTGCCGCAGCGGTTCTGCTTATCGTTACCATCCTATTAAATGCTATTACTATATTTGTATATCGGGACAAAGCAGCAAAATAGGGGAATAAATGTGTTAGAAAGCGATGGAAGAAAGGGACAAAATGAGGGGAAGGAAGAGAGATACATGCGGTTATATGATAAACCGGTAACAGCGTATTTACATAATGATTTAACGGCTTTTGAATCGGAGGAAAATGACAAACAGCTTGTTTATCTTTTTGAAAAAGGCTATGTAACTGTTCTTGGGGAGTTCGAGTCTGATAAATATGTTGGTGGAAAAGCCTGTATTATTTTTAATCAGGAGGATGTTATATCGGTTGATAGAGGGATGCTGCGCTTTGTTGATGGGGAAAGTTGACGTATGTAAAAATGTTGCATCAATTTCTTCTTTTTGATATGGTTTTTTAAATGAAAGCTTTTATGGCAGAAAAAAAACGTCTATTATGATAAGAAATTACGTTGAAAAAAATGTTTTCTAGGGTTCCGCACATCAAATGCTGGTCTGGTCCGAGAGAAAACACACAGTGAATTACTGTGTCACGGAGGGATAAAAGCCCGGGAGAAGCTGTATGTACAGTTGCCTCTCAGGGCTTTTTTTAATTCGTTTTTTGGAAATAATAAAAGTGGAGGTGTTTGCAGTGAATCGAAATTGGATGAAAGTATTCGTTGCAGCTTTTTTGGAAATTTTTTGGGTGATTGGTTTAACGCATGCATATGATTTTTGGACATGGACTGGCACAGTTATATGTATTATTGTTAGTAATTATTTAATGATTACAGCGGCACAAGTACTGCCGGCAGGAACGGTTTATGCTATTTTTGTAGGGTTAGGGACAGCAGGTACTGTTATTGCAGGATTTCTTTTCTTTGGAGAAGCGTTTAAATGGGAAAAAGTAATTCTCATAGCAACATTATTAGCTGGAGTGATGGGTTTGAAATTGGTCACACCAGATAAGGCAGAGAAAGGAGCTGAATCCTGATGGCTTGGTTTACTTTAATTATCGCAGGCTTACTGGAGACATTTGGTGTTGCCATGATTAATCAGCTCTCTGTAAAACGGAATTGGCAAACAGTCATTCTACTTATTTTAGGGTTTGGTTCAAGTCTTGCTTTGCTGAGTTATTCCTTACAATTCATCCCTATGGGAACAGGCTACGCCATTTGGACAGGGATTGGTGTTGTCGGCGGCGCACTTATCGGCATGATATTTTATGGAGAATCAAAAGACTGGAGGCGTATGGTTTTTATCGCTATGGTTTTATGCTCTGTAATCGGGCTTAAATTAATCACGTAATAAGCGAAATGGGTATTGGTTTCAGTAGAATCTTTTGATAAAGGCGAATGGGTTAAAAGAAAACCATTCCACAAGAAATGAACTAAGAACGGGGAATCTTATGACAAAAACAAAATGGGCGCTCCTTGTTTTAGGAATCATGGATTTGGTTCTTATCATGATGCATGATACCGATTATTATTTTCTTTTTTTAAAACCAACTGGATATGTTATTCCTATGGTTATAAACCTGATCGTTCTTGCTGCAATCGGTTTTCGTGCAAAGCTCTCTATTCGTTCAAACCTTCCTAAAATATGGACAATTGCCGGGCTTGTTATTTTTATACCAATCATATTGTTTCATGGCTTCATGGTCTTGTTGATGGAATATAGTTACACAAAAATCGATTCACCATACGATCAGCAGTCGCTGGTAATCGAGCATCGCAGCTTTACCCTTGGGGAGACAACCTATTCTTATAATTTTTACAAGACGAAATTTGGCTTTATCGGCAAACAACTGGATGACCAATCCATTAGCATAGTTGCTCGACGCAGGGACTATCCGTCTGAAAGCTTCAATGCTGAAAATGCTTTGGGGTTAGGAAATGTAGAGTGGTTAACAGCAGATTCTGTTCGTTTCCATACTTGGAAAGGGACGGAGGATGTTTATTTAGATTCTACACAACCTTCATCTGAAACAGACGAGACGGAAAACCTGGAGGAAGCGATAGAGCAGTTTATGGATAATGCTGAAAAGAAAGAGGGCGGACAAACCATCACCGTGAATGGAAATACATTAACAGTACGGTATGATGCGGCTGCAAATCAAGAGTGGATTGACATAGCCAATGAGAATGAGGCTGGAGCCATTCCGACACAGCAATGCTCGCGTATTGTGCCAAACAAGGAACGCGGATATTATATGCTGGAAGAATGTACGCACCAATGGGAATATCCTTTATATCCTATGTCTGAAAAAAGATAATTCCGTCTAATCGATAAGGCGCTATTCCTCCATTGATTTTATCGCTATATCATTGTCTGATTTTACAAGAGGGATGGCTGTAAATAAACAGAGAGAATCGGAGCTAAACTTGTTTACTTGAGTTTAGCTCCGGTTCTCTCTTTGTGCTTTTATAAATTTTTTAACGGTGTCTGGCTAACCTGTAACTCATCCTCTCTCTTTATATTTGACATAAACACCCCTGATAAAGTAATCATGCCTCCCGCGATTGCAAGGAAATGAGGAATCTCATTCAACCAACCCCATGCAATAAGGAAAGCAAACACTGGTGTTAAATAAAGTGAACTCGTTGCCTCGGAAGCCCCGGTTTTGGACGTAACGTAGGCCAAAGTGAAGTAGGGAATAACCGTTGGAAAAATTCCCAGATAAACCACTGCCAGTGTTGCGTCCATTGGCGCGTTCATGATTGCCTCTCCAAGTCCAGGCATAAAAATCAACATGAAAAGCGTGCCTGCCCAAATCGTATATATCGTGAATGCGAAAAAACCATATTTTTTTAAGTAAGCATTTTGAAAAACAAAGTAAATACTTTCTGAAAGGGATGCGATTAAAATAAGGATAATGCCAGCGTTAAATGAAAAGCTGCCGGCGGAGTCACCGAAAGCAATAAAAGCTACCCCGCAAAAACTGATAAAGGAGCCTATCCATCCCCACAGGCCAAATTTTTCACGGAAAAATAATAAAGCCAATAATGCAGCGAATATAGGTGTTGTAGAGACCAATAAACTTGCAATCCCTGCACTAACCGTTTGTTCCCCATAATTTAGTGCTGTTTGATAGACGGAGAACCCCAGAAAACCTAATAATAAAATAATGGGTATATCTTTGATTTCCGGCAAACGAATTCTTTTGATAAAAGCTGCAAGAATCAGCATCAATGATCCAACTAATAATCGTAAAAGGGATATATGCTCTGGGGAGTAAGCAGTCAGAGCAGCTCGGATTCCGGGAAATGCAGATGCCCATAAAATAATGGTTACCAAATGAGCAAAAGCGATTTTTACATGGAAAGATTTTATCATAAGTACACCTCATTTATTTTAAGTACAACCAGTTTCGAACGGTGTTTCCTATGGTAATATGAGTGTGTTAGAATGTCTGCAACAGCTTAAATAGAAAAAATCCAACCAGTTTAAATAGGGTCGGAAAAGGAGTATCTATGAAAAAGCCCAAATATCAAATCATTATTGATTTTATAAAAGAGAAAATTTCTAAAGGAGAGTGGGCGATTGGAAGCCAAATACCGAGCCAGCGTCATTTGGCAAGAATGTTTGGAGTCAATCGAAGTACGGTTATCATAGCGTTAGAGGAATTAATGGCAGATGGATTAATAGAAGGAAAAGCAGGAAAAGGGACTGTTGTCACCAATAACACATGGACATTGATGGGAGACCATCTTTCCACAAACTGGAATGGGAATGTCACGCAGGGTATTCATAAGGCAAGTGTCTCTACAGTACAAGAAATCAATGAAACGGAATCAGATAATCGTTTCATTCAATTAAGTAAAGGGGAATTATCACCAGAGTTATTTCCTTTAGAAGAAATGCAGGAAATCATCCAAAAAGTTTCGAAACAATTGACCCCGTTCGGGTATGAAGAGCCAAAAGGGAATATAAAGCTGCGAGAGGCCATTAGTAATTATTTGAAAGAAAGAGGTATCGATGTGTCGCCATCATCCATCTTAGTGGTTTCTGGAGCGCTTCAAGCCCTCTATCTTATCTCCATTGGCCTTTTAAAGGATAAATCAACGGTATTCTTGGAAGAACCTTCTTACCTTTATTCGTTATCTGTTTTTCAGTCAGCCGGTATGGATCTCGAGGGGTTGCCGATGGATAACAAGGGCGTTAAGGTCGATTCTATTTACCAAACGAAGGAAACGGGCAGAAATATTTTATATACCATACCTTCCTTTCATAACCCAACAGGTATCTTAATGGAGGACAGAAGAAGAGAAGAATTAATGGAATACTGCATTAGAGAACAGATTCCTGTTATTGAAGATGATGTGTATCGTGATTTATGGATGGATAATGCACCTCCAGATTCATTAAAAGCCAAAGATCGTCATGGCAATGTCTTATATATTGGAAGCTTATCAAAGACATTAAGTCCTGGATTACGCATCGGCTGGCTGGTCGGTCCAGAGCCTGTTATTGACCGGTTAGCGGACTTGAAAATGCAATTAGATTACGGGTCAAGTACATTATCTCAGCTTGTAGCAGAGAAATGGTTATCCAGCAGTTTGTATGAACATCATATCGAAAAAGTTCAAAAACAACTGAGGATTCGCCGACAAAGAGCTTTAGAGGCATTGGAAAAATATTTAGGTTCTGTCGCCACTTGGGATATTCCAAAAGGCAGCTTCTTTATATGGGTGAAAATAAATCCTGCTTTTAAAGTGAAAAAGCTATTTGAAAAAGCATTATCCAAAGGGATTCTCATCAATCCAGGAAGTATTTATAAGGAAAAAGCAGGACAATTTGTACGACTGTCCTATGGTTTTGCTTCGCTGGATGAAATTGAAAAGGGAATATTTCAGTTGAGTGAAATAATTAAAAATAATATGGGATGAGATATTGCAAAACGGACAGCCCCTTCAATATAATTGAATGGCCAGTTTTTTAATAACTGTGCGTCGAATAAAACGGTTCGGGAGTTCATTATCCCATCCTCAAAGAAGCTGATTGTATTAGCCTCAAAAAAGCCGTTGAAAATGTGCATGATTCTTATACTCGTTATTACAAAAAGCAGAATCGGGCACCTTTTTTTAAATCAAAGAAGAGCTCGAATAGAATTGGGGAAAGAAAGTTTCGTTCGAAATTGTTTTTGACTAACTATTATTTATCTAACGTTTTAAATATAAGTTACTACCACTGAAAGACTGGCGTATCAGCATTTTGTTGCGTTATTTGCTGTTTGATAGAATTATTGATTCATAGTATGAAGTTATTTAATTTAATTTAATTTGGATATATTTTAAAATAATCGTTGACTTTCTATTTTCAGCATGGTAAATTTAATCTCGTTGCTAATTCGAGCGATCGTTCAGCTAACATAAATTTAAAAAGTTGTTGACAACGAATTGCAGATATGATAAATTAATAAAGTCGCCAATTTGAAACAGCGACAAACAAATTGCTCTTTGAAAACTGAACAAAACAACCAGTACGAAAGAAGAAAGACAACCTCGTTTTTCTTAAAAAATAAGTCAGAAGTTGACTTCTGAAAG
>NZ_JBHSFT010000016.1:0-70695 GCF_042654105.1 Oceanobacillus aidingensis
CACCAAGGGGAACAAGCGATAGCGCGTTAGTCTAGGCAAGTGTACATTTTGATAAGACCTGAAATATTGGTGGGAAAACTATGTCGAGAAAAACTTGACACATACTTCTAAAAATTCGCTATTGCCTTACTCTCTTTTTCATGTTTAAATAAATTCAATATACAATAGGAAGCGTAGAGGTGGTAAGATGGAAGAGAAGGTTTCAGTAGGTTTATTAGGTCTTGGTGTCGTTGGATCAGGAGTTATTCACTTGATTGAAGATCATCAGGAAAAATTAGCCCATCAATTAGGCTGTAAAGTCGAAGTGGATAAAGTACTTGTGCGTAATATCGAAAAGGCTCGGAATATTGATGTGGATCAAAGCCTTTTAACAACCAACCCCGATGATGTTCTGGAAAACCCGAATATCGATCTTGTTATTGAAGTAATGGGCGGTATTGATCATACAAAGGAACATATTTTAAAGGCCTTTTCCAATAAAAAACATGTTGTTTCAGCTAACAAAGACTTAGTGGCTGTTCATGGTCCTGAGTTACAGGCGGCTGCAGTAAAAAATAATTGTGATTTTTATTATGAAGCCAGTGTTGCCGGTGGCATTCCTATCCTTCGCGGAATTAACGAGGGTTTATCCTCTGATCATATTCAAAAAATTATGGGGATTGTCAATGGAACAACAAACTATATCCTGACAAAAATGGACGAAGAAGGCGTAAGCTATGAGGATGCACTTGCAGATGCACAGCAGCTCGGTTTTGCTGAAGCAGATCCGACATCTGATGTAGAAGGCTTAGATGCAGCCCGAAAAATGGCTATCCTTGGCCGGCTGGCATTCTCTACACCTGTTGATTTGCAGGACGTGGAGGTAGAAGGTATCCATGGCATTGAATTAAAAGATCTTCGTTATGCTGCACAGTTGGGATATACTATGAAGCTTATCGGATTTGCAAACTTTTTCGACCATGAATTAGAAGTAAGTGTCGAACCTACCCTGCTGGCGAAAAATCATCCGCTGGCAAGCGTTAAAAATGAATATAATGCAGTATACGTGTATGGTGAAGCAGTTGGGGAGACCATGTTCTATGGCCCGGGCGCCGGCAGCCTCCCGACAGCGACTGCTATTCTATCCGATGTTATCGC
The DNA here is from genome assembly GCF_042654105.1 of Oceanobacillus aidingensis. Taxonomy (NCBI): domain Bacteria; kingdom Bacillati; phylum Bacillota; class Bacilli; order Caryophanales; family Bacillaceae; genus Oceanobacillus; species Oceanobacillus aidingensis. The sequence continues at coordinate 1,138 of NZ_JBHSFT010000016.1, forward strand.
AGCTATCAAAGCGATGCGTTTAGGCGTGTCAGGAAAGCAGTTAAATGACATGCAGTTTCCAAAAACATTACGTCCAAAAGAGAAACAGCATGGTCAATATTATGTGCGCCTATGCGTGGAGGACAAAACGGGGGTATTCTCAGAAATCTCATCGATTTTCCATGAACAGGATATCAGCTTCCAGCGTATTTTACAGACACCTGTGGATGAAAAAGATTCTGCAGAGATTGTGCTGGTTACACATGATACACCATACTCTCATTTTGAAGAAGTACTGAATCAATTAAAATCATTTGATGCAGTAAACGAGATAAAAAGCTATTACAAAGTAGAAGGAGATGCGTAAGATGGCTTGGAAAGGGTTAATTGAAGAATATCGTGACTTACTTCCTGTCACAGATAAAACACCCGCTTTATCATTATCAGAAGGAAATACACCACTTTATCATTTTCCAAATCTGTCAAAGGAATTGGGAATTGAATTATACGGGAAGTTTGAAGGCTTAAACCCGACCGGCTCATTCAAAGACCGCGGCATGGTCATGGCTGTTGCCAAAGCCATAGAAGAAGGCAGTAACTCTGTTATTTGTGCTTCTACCGGAAATACCTCTGCATCGGCAGCAGCTTATGCCGCTCGTGCAGGTCTGCGGGCGATTATCGTTATCCCTAAAGGAAAGATTGCGCTTGGAAAGCTGGCTCAGGCTGTCATGTATGGAGCAGAAATCGTAGAAATTGAAGGCAATTTTGACCAAGCGCTGCAGCTGGTTCGTAAAATCAGCGAAAAATCGCCTATTACTCTAGTAAACTCTGTGAATCCATATCGTTTGGAAGGACAAAAAACAGCAGCCTTTGAAGTTTGTGAGCAGCTTGGAGAAGCTCCTGACATCTTAGCAATCCCGGTCGGCAACGCTGGAAATATCAGTGCCTACTGGAAAGGTTTTAAAGAATTTAATGCATCCAAAGGTACAGCCCTTCCAAAAATGTTTGGTTTTGAAGCTGAAGGTGCAGCAGCTATTGTCAGAGATGAAGTAGTTGAAGATCCGGAAACGGTAGCAACAGCCATTCGAATTGGTAACCCGGCGAGCTGGGATTTAGCAGTTCAGGCAAGAGAAGAATCAGGCGGAATGATTGGTTCTGTCACAGATGATGAAATTGTATCTGCATTTAAGCTTCTTCCGCGTAAAGAAGGTGTATTTGCAGAACCGGGCTCAGCGGCTTCCATTGCTGGCGTTATCCAACAGGTAAAAGCAGGTAAAATTCCACAGGGAAGCAAGGTTGTAGCTGTATTGACAGGCAATGGCTTAAAAGATCCGCAAACAGCTATTGACCAGCTGACCATCGACCCTGTATCCCTGCCAAATGACGAAACGGCTATCCTTGAATATTTAGAGAAGATGATTACGTCATGATGCCGTTTCGCATCTCTGTACCGGCAAGCAGTGCTAATCTTGGCCCTGGTTTTGATTCCATGGGCCTTGCATTAGGTCTGTATATTCATTTGGACGTAGAAGCTTCTGATCATCATGCATTTTTCGCACACGGCTCTGAAAAAAACCAAGAAAATCATTTTATTTGGAACATTACAGAGCAGGTAGCTGCACGATACGGGACTGCCTTGCCTCCCTGCAAGGTGCAGGAGGTCAGTGAAATACCGCTGGCCAGAGGTTTGGGCAGCAGTGCTTCTGCGATTGTTGCAGGAATTGAACTGGCTAATCAGCTGGGAAACCTGCAGTTAACAAATGAACAGAAATTAGCATTTGGGACAGAAATCGAAGGGCATCCTGATAATATTGCCCCGGCTTTATTTGGAGGATTAACGATTTCTACTATGCTCGATGATGATATTCCTTCTGTCCGGCTTCATGATATTGAATTAGATTTAATTGCGTATATACCAGAAGTAGAGCTGAAAACAGAAGTTGCCAGAGATTGTCTGCCAGATACATATGAACGTAACTATGCAGCAAGAGCTAGTGCAATGAGCAACCTGGTTGTTGCTGCACTCTATTCCAAGGATTATCCATTGTTTGGGAAAATGCTCGAGAACGATTTATTTCACGAGCCTTTTCGTAAAACACTCATACCTAATTTTGATGCTATTCGTGAAAAAGCGAAAGAGCTTGGAGCATTTGGTACAGCTTTAAGCGGCGCCGGACCAACCATGCTTTCTTTTGTAGCAAAAGGAAATGGGGAAACAGTGAAAGAAACGATGGCAAAACAACTTGAAGGGTATCAAGTAAAGGTTTTAGAGATTGATACAAAAGGGGTTTCGATTTCTTAAAATAGTAAAAATGTGCAAGCGCGGATGGGAGACGCTTGCACATTTTTTATATGGTTTCATTATAGATCAGACCATTATCATTTTGAATATCAATGATTTTTAAGCGGTTATCGTCTTTGACAAAGATGGTTTTATAGTATTTCTCTCCATCGATTTCATAAAACATTACACGCGTTCCTTTATTATCTGTTTCGACAACCACATCATAGTCTCCCTCATCAATCTGTCCGCCAATGACTTCCTGCTCTTCATATTCATAGGAGGTGTCTGTATTATTATCAGCGGAAGTGCCGGTATCTGATTCATTCTCTTCTGTCGTCTCTTGATTCTCATCAGCATTATTATTTACTTCCTGCTCTGTATCAGCTTGACAAGCACTGACAATAAATAGTATACACAGCAGACCAATGATTTGTAATGTTCTTGTCATTTTATCTCCTCCTCCTCTTTTTTATTTCCTTTATCCAGTCATCTAAAACCCCTAGCCTTCTTTCTTTTTCGTTTGCTTTTTCCAGTAAACTTGTTCCTGGTGGGCCGATTTAAAAAATGAAACACCCATGAGGATAACTACGATGGAGAACGGAAGCGCCGCAATAATCAGCATATTTTGCAGACCTTGCGTACCGCCGAAGTAAACAATAATTGCTGCAACAGCTGATTGCATCATTCCCCACATAATTTTAACAGAATTGCGCGGATTAATAGTTCCTCCCGTACTTAACATTCCCAGTACAAACGTAGCCGAGTCAGCAGATGTAATAAAGAAGACGGCTACTACAATTATGGTAATGATAGACATCATCATTCCAAATGGATATTCATTTAAAACTCCAAACGTGGAGGTTTCCAATGCAAATTCCGATATTTTAGCAATTCCATTCTGTTCCAAGTTTAAAGCGGAAGCACCAAAAACAGTAAAGAAAATAAAACAGACAATAGCTGGAACAAATAACACGCCCAGCATAAATTCCTTAATCGTTCTCCCTTTAGAAATGCGGGCAATAAAGATGCCCACAAATGGCGACCAAGAAATCCACCATGCCCAATAAAAGATCGTCCAATCATCAATCCAGCCTCTCTGTTCTGCATTCTGAGGAGCCATTCGCAGACTCATCTCAAAAAAGTCTGATACATAGCTTCCTAATGTATGTGTGAACATATTAAGAATGTATAAGGTAGGTCCAATGATAAATAGCAGGAGTAATAATACAAATGCCAGACCCATATTAAAATTACTTAAGTATTTTATTCCTCTGCCAATCCCGGACCAGGCTGAAACAATAAACAGGACAGTTGCTATGACTAAAATGAGCAGCTGCACTGGAAAAGTTCCAGGTGTACCAAATAAATAGGATAGCCCGCCATTAATTTGCGCAGATCCAAACCCTAAGGTCGCAGCAACACCAACGACAGTAGCAAATACAGCCAGGGTATCTATGATTTTTCCCGGAAGACCTTGCATTGATTTCTTGCCGAACAGCGGGACTAATGTAGCGCTAATGAGCCCCGGGGTGTCTTTATGGAATTTAAAGTATGCTAATACCAGAGCCACCATGCCATATACAGCCCAGGCATGCATCCCCCAATGAAAGAAAGCATATTTCAAGCTGTCGTTAAGCGCTTGCTCTGAGCCCAGCTCTGCTCCAGGAGAACTGATAAAAGCATGGGAAATTGGTTCGGAAGTTGTCCAAAATACTAATCCCATCCCCATTCCCGCACTAAACAGCATAGTAAACCATGATAATAAACTAAACTCAGGTTTATCATGTTCTTTCCCTAATTTAATATTTCCATATCGTGAAAAAATAAGATACACACATAATACCAGCGTTAACATGACTAATAATAAGTAATACCAACCAAATTTTTCAGAGATAAACGTAGTAATCTCTAATGTAACCACTTCTAAATTAACAGGAGCAAAGGAGCCCCAAAGAACTACAATAATACATAAAGCTAAAGCGTACCAAAACACGCTTGTTACACTTTTCATGCCTACACCTCTTCTATTTATTTGTTTTTATGTACAAGTATTCTAACTATTCCCCGGGTCGCTATACTATCAAACCTTTGTATATCTCCTTCTTATTAAATCTTTTATTATAAGAAGCCCTCCCGGGAGACGGTTTGAAAACAGCAATTAATAGAGAATTACCGTGTTCCAAGCTATGCTGAAATTCCAATGTAATTAGTGAATAATACCTGTTTTAAAAACAACTTCCCTTAGTGTAGATAAGGTAGATTTTTCTTCGAATCCATACCCAAAGACTGTGCAGATGCAAGTAGTTTAAAAAGCGGTTTTACAGCGAAGATAAGCGGCCATTAATCGTATCATCCTTGTAATCGAAGGGAGGAAAAATTTCTAAAAGAGGATATTCAAAAAGTATTTAGAAATAAAAAAACAGGAAAGTCTGTCTTACTGACTTTCCCGCTTCATTATTTCTTCTATATTTATCCCATTAACGCTGTCATCAAAGCTTTTTGTGCATGCAGGCGGTTTTCGGACTGCAGGAAGACAACAGAATGCTTCCCGTCAATCACTCCTGCAGATACCTCTTCTCCCCGATGAGCTGGCAGGCAATGCATAAAGGTGACATCTGCTTTTGCATTGGCAAGAAGTGCTTCATTTACCTGAAACTGCTGAAAGTCCTGCTCACGCTTTGTTTGCTCCGCTTCCTGCCCCATGCTTGCCCATACATCTGTATAAACGACATCTGCATTTTTCACAGCCTCGGCTGGATCATTACTCCATTCAATCGTTGCACTGTGTTCAGAAGCAAATTGTTTCGCTTTTTCCGTAACCTGCTCCTCCGGCTTATAATCATCTGGTGTTACTGTAACAATATGCATGCCCATTTTTGCAGCACCAATCATTAAAGAATGCGCCATATTATTACCATCACCGATATAAACCAGTTTCTGTCCCTGCAGCACACCTTTCACCTCTTTGATGGTCTGTAAATCTGCTAATACCTGACATGGGTGATAAAGGTCTGTCAATCCATTGATGACAGGGATACTTGCATACTTCGCCAGCTCCACCACATCATCCTGATTATAGGTACGGATCATAATTCCATCCAAATAGCCTGAAAGCACCTGTGCTGTATCTGCAATCGTTTCTCCCCTGCCAATCTGTATATCCTTGGAGCTTAAGAAAATACCTAAACCGCCCAGCTGATAGATACCTGTTTCAAAGGATACACGCGTTCTTGTCGAAGCCTTTTCAAAAATCATTCCTAACGTTTTCCCCTTCAAGGGTTCAAAAATAATCCCTTCTTTACTTTGCTTCTTTTGATAATCTGCTAATTCGATCAAATAGTCGATTTCATCTTTTGTATAATCAGCAAGTGTCAGAAAGTCTCTTCCTTTTAACTCCTGCTGCTGAAATTGGATTTGATTTGTTGTCATTCACGTACACCTCTTCAATAAGTTGTTATGAATTATTATGCAATAAAAAGAATATTTATTCAATAGTTTTTGAGATTTTTTTTATTCCATCATATCTTGCTTAATTACTTTTAATATCTTGTATACTCTTTACTAACTTTTTAATCTATATACAAGTAAGAGAGCTCCCTTAAGATATAAGGTAATTTCACTGTTCAGCCTTAATTTTAAAAATTTTTAAATTAAATAGGTATTTTTACTTCATTATTTCTTAATCCGACCGAAATAAAGGATAGATATACTTATTTTCATATATAATAAAGAGAGGATTATCAATGACCAATAAGAAAATTAGATTTTTAATGATGTTAAGCATCGCGATTTTATTATTTTTTAGCACAATAAGTACGGAGAATATTGTATATGCAGATGAATTTGATGAAACATCAAGTACTGATTCTGAAAACCTTGAAGAAATTAAAGAAATTCAAAAAAATTTGCAAGAAGCAGATAGTGACAATAACTTAGATTCAAGTGAAATTAAAAATGCACCTGTTAATTTAGAGAAAACAGGAGACACAAAAGAAATTCAGCAGGATAATGATGACCTGAGTAATAAAACAAAGGACACTATCCAGCCAGTTCAAGATTCAGATACAGTTCAGCCACAAGCACTCTATGAAATAGATGGTTTAATTATGAACGCAACAAGTAATCTATCTCAAGCCGACCCTACAGATATTTTTTTCTTTAGTCCTACTTCAGACAGAGGGTTACTGACAAGACTCTCGTCTGATAATGCAAATTATGAAGTAGAATTGTATATTGTTGATTGGGACAGCATGATTATGTATAACACTGGAATTATAAAAGGTACTGATCAATGGCTACTTGTTCCTAATCTTCCAGCAGGAGATTATGCATTAGAAGTAAGGTCTACAGGAGAAGTAGGCGATAATTATAATCTGAGAATGAATGCTTCTATTCCACCTAACTATACGAATATCATAGAATTTACAAGTTCACTTAGTCATGTAGTAGCTGAGTATGCAGATAGTTCGGTTTATGCAAACGGTACTCACGTATTGAATTGGAGCAGTAGTAATTCAAATTTAAGTTGGAAAAGAGAATTCTATTTTTCAGACAACGGTGGTTATAATCGGCGTACTCATGAGGTTTATAATGTTCAAGTAAAAGATATATTACCAAATGTTTATTCGTATAATTCTAACTATACAAGTTCACAGCAAGTACTTTTTCTTGCTTTAGACATAGACACTGGGTTTATGTACAATGAATCACAGTATCAATCTGGTACAAATCCAATTTACCATAATTCATTTGTTGACACCTTAGGTAAAAAAACACCACGAAGATTAGATGTACACGATTTCAATTATGGAGAGCATATTTTAGTCTTTGATATCAGCACAGGTAAAACAATAGATTTTTTTAGCGGTTTAAATTTTTATTATGCAGCAGGTATAGAACCGCTTCCTACCTATTCACCTCGTTAATTTATATATACCGAAGAATTATCATCCGTTATCCTTCCATTCTAAGATTATTGGAGGAAGAAAGTTTGGTGGATGTTTCTCAATCATAATTTTTATACTAAGAAGAGGTGAAAATATGCAAATTGATGGTTATTATACGGGAGTCGGCACCCCATATGTATCAAAAGAAACTTCTTTAGCAAATGTCAAGAAAACCAATGCACATTTAAAAATGTCAGATTCCTTACTACTCTCTGATGAAGTAAAAACCTTAAGAGAGCAAATGGATAAAGGTCACGAAATCATGGTAAACTCCATTGTAAATCCAAATGCTGATCCTTCTGACCTTTTTTCTTATCGTCCGTATCATCAATATTTGGTGTTTAGTCAATATTTAAATGAAACAGGTTTCTATGAGGATCACGACAAAGATACTATTCAGAATATGGAAAATATATTGATGCAAGTAACGGAAGCCCTTGATAGTTTAGGACACTATCATGTTAATGGAAGAATGGGCAGTGGAGGTCGCGGCGGTGGAGAATTAATGTTAAGTTCAGCTGAAGCACAGCTGGAATTTGCTTCTTCCGTATCTGCACTTCACGTATTCAGCGATAAATTTCTAACAGATAATTCTAAGGTGAAAGAAGGTTTTGACCAGCTTATCGACCAATATACTACACATAATAAAGATGCTGTTACGAATCATCGCTCTGTTCATGAAAAATTTTTTGAAGCTCGTGCAAAAATGACTAATTTGCCACCTGTTTCATTAGATGCAGAACAAAGAAAAAATCTAACTATCACGAATAAGCTTGGCGTCACAGAATATACATCTGAAGAAATTATGGATATGGTAGACAAATATACTAAACAGTTTAATGAACTGAAAGATGCTTCTGAAGTTGATTTGCTTATGTTTCAATTACAAGAACAATTGGTGAATTATGTGACAAAAGGATTCTCATCAAAAGATTCAAATTTACAAACAGCAAAAGATTCTATTAAAGAGCAAACAAATAAAACAATTAGTCATATTTCTGATTATTGGAAGATATTATTATCGTCCTAAAGATATCTATTGTAAAAGCAGCAAGTAATGAATTCATTGCTTGCTGCTTTTATTTACATTTGATGAGATACATTGTTCTCATCACAATTAAAACTACTCACCCTTTACCTGAATCATAACCACTACCAAATAATTCCTCTGCTTAAAATGCTTATTTATTCAATAGTTTTTGAGATTTTTATTAGCATTTTTCTGAAATAATTATAAAGGGAAACTTCATCCATAAAATCAGATTGTATTCTTTTTCTTACCTACGCTTTAATATTGAATAATATTGTCTCTAAAGCATGCAAAGCCATATGACGGTACTTTGCTTATATTTATACTTTGTGTTAGGTTGTATAGAAGCGAGTAAAATAATTTTACTTAACAGAATATTTCAGAAACGGTACGATATTTTTCAAAGTCCTTAAAGATGTTCTATGCCATGGGCAATCTTAAAACTTACATTACTCGCGGGACGGTGGTGATGAAATGAAAGAATCAGATTCATCAGGGTCTAAGCGAATGTGAATGATACGATTATCGGATTTTGAATATATACTTAAAAATGACTTAAGATATTTCAGCAGCCATTTTTCAACATTTTGCTGCTCATATCATTAAGTGCTTACTTACCGATATCAACGACTCTGAGAATTTTGAAGATACCTGATAGTGGATGATTATATGGACTTTGATTCGATTAAAAACGTAGTACCAAACGAACAATTTCAGAAAGGTGTTGTCATTTGTGAACGCATTAAAAACATTGTCAGCAGTAGGTATAGCTTCTATTTTTCTGCTTGCTGCATGTGGTAATGATTCAACAGAGGAAGATTCAGCAGAGGCTGGAGGAGACATTAATTATAGTGAAGAAGTGGACTACACAATTACAGGTATTGAACCTGGTGCAGGTGTTACAGAAACCGCAAATAATACGCTTGATACTTACGATAATCTTGATGGCTGGGAGCTTGAAGAAAGTTCAACAGTAGGAATGCTTGCACAATTGGCTGATGCAATAAGTAATGAAGATCCAATTATTGTTACTGGCTGGATACCACACCATAAATTTCTCCAATACGATTTAAAAATGCTCGAAGACCCGGAAGGTACGATGGGAAAGAGCGAATCTGCCCATACAATCACACGCTTAGGCTTAGAAGAAGACATGCCGGACGCTTATAAACTGCTCGATGCATTTAACTGGGAGTTAGATGACGTAGAACAAGTAATGTATGAAGCAGAAGATTCAGATGTTGAAACTGCTGCTTCTAACTGGGTGGAAGATAATCCGGATAAAGTGGATGAGTGGACTGAAAATATCGAAGAAGCAGATGGAGAAAAAATCGAGATTGGTTCTATGCCTTGGGAAGCAGAGCAAGCATCTGCAGCAGTTATGGAACAAGTACTCACCGAGTATGGCTATGATGTTACCGTAACAGAAGTCGACCCTGCCATTTTATTTGAAAGCATTGCCGGCGACAGTGTTGATGCAACCGTTGCTCCGGCATTACCAATAACACAAGGGCATTTGTATGATCGCTACGAAGGTGAATTTGTTGACTTAGGTCCAAACTTGGATGGTCTTCAAAATGGTTTTGTTGTTCCTGAATATATGGATATTGATTCGATTGAAGATTTAGAACCAAAGGAGTAGCCTTCTATCAAATACTTTAAAAGGACTGTTGTATCATCGATTACTTGACGATACAACAGCCTCTTTTTTTGTTTTTGCATAACTACAGTGTTATGCATCAATCTTTTACTTGAATCACGATCACTTTCAGATAATCTCCCTGCTTAAAATGCTTATTCACCGCAAAATCACCCGGCAATGAGAATTCTTCCAGAATCGTATATTTCTTTTGTTTAGCCTGAAACCCGCGCTGGATCATCTCTTTGAATTTCTTCATTCCAAAAGAAGCAGTATTGGTGGATGCAATAATCACACCGTCCTTTTCCAGCAAGTCAATGGAATTCTCTATCAGCTCCGGATAGTCCTTTGCTGTCCGGAAGGTTCTTTTCTTAGAACGCGCAAAGCTTGGCGGATCCAAAACAACGACATCGAATTGCAGCTTCTTCCGCTTCGCATATTTGAAATAATCAAATACATCCATCACGATAATATCCTGCTGTTCAAAATCAACCTCATTTACACTGAACTGTTCAATGGTTTTACTTTTACTCCGTTTTGCTAAGTCTACGCTGGTGGTTTTTGCTGCTCCTCCAAGTGCAGCGGCTACGGAGAAAGCGCCGGTATAGGAAAAGGTGTTTAATACATGCTTTCCTTTTGCGTATTTATCGCGTAATGCTTTACGGACATCGCGCTGGTCTAAGAAAATGCCCACCATCGCTCCATCATTCAGGTAAACCGCATAGTTCATGCCATTTTCCTTTACGATAAGCGGGAATTCGCCTCTTGTCCCTTTTACAAAATCGTCACCCTCTACATACTGTCCTTTCGTGTCAAAGCGTTTCTTTTCGTAGATTCCCTGATAGTCACCCAGTTCATCAAAGACTTGTATAACCCAGTCTTTGAACGCATAAATCCCTTCACTGTACCATTGGATAACATAGTAGCCTTCAAAATAGTCAATAATCAAGCCGCCGATTCCGTCTCCTTCTCCGTTAAACACACGAAAGGCAGTTGTTTCTTCTGCCTGATAATAGGAGCGGCGCTTATTTATCGCTGTGAGCAGCTTTTGTTTAAAGAAGCCTTGGTCAATGGTGTCTTCTTGTTTAAACGTTAACACCCAGCCCATTCCTTTATTTTGGCGACCTGTATAAGCCTGTGCCAAAAATTCTCCCTGCTGTGTATGAAGGGCAATGATTTCTCCTTCATGAAGCTTATCCGCTCCATGAATAGCTTCTTCTAAAATCAATGGATTTTGCTGTTTGATATGTTTTACATGCGTTTGTTTTACCGTTACCCGCTTCATTGCTTCACCCTTATTTCTTAACTATATTCGGGTCTTCAATCACTGCAAAAATGCAGGTATCTCTCAGTTCCCCGTTTTCTTCTATAACATCATTTCTCAAAATTCCTTCCAGTTCAAAGCCGGATCGTTCAGCAACTGTTTTACTTCTGCTATTTTTAGGATCACATCGGATTTCTACCCGATTTGCAGCGAGCTCCCGAAAAGCAAAGGAAGTCAGTCCTTTTACCAGCTCTGTGACATAGCCTTTTCCACTATGCTTTGTATCAACCCAATATCCAATCTCAAATTTTCTTACATCCCAATTAATGCGATGCAGACCGCTGGAAATCATAAATTCTCCAGTTTCTTTATCAAAAGCATGGAAACGTAAATCTTCTCGCGAAAGAAAGTTCAAATAAGCTTCCTTTGTTGTTTTTTGCACATCCTGCTCCGTCTGCTCCTGACGTGCAAATGGAAGCCAGGGCTTCAATTCATTGATAGAAGCCTGCATTGCAGTATAAATAGGCTTCCAATCTTCAGGCTTTGGCGCCCGGATAATTAAACGCTCTGTTTCAAATTGGTCTGGAAAGGATAATAAGATTGGTTCCATTGTATTGTTCTCCCCCACATCATAAAAATTATTTTTCACGCAGCTTCAAATAAAATTCACTTGTATTACCTTTTTCATATAAATTTGTCATAGAAGTAGAATATTCGTTGATAGTCGCGGAAAAAGCTATGGATTTCTCCGGGATTTCCACCTCAAAATCATTTTTATAAAGCAAGGATGTCACGTCATGATAGGTTTCACTAATTACATCAAATGAAAATGCAACCTGCTTTTTGTCAGCTGTTTCATCCAATTCAACCTGTTTCCCCTTAAACGATTGCCCATTAATTTTGATTTCCATGTAATCTCCTCCCTATTTACATCCTACGCGTTGGCTTCGACGTTCCACAAGTACAACATCGCGCCATCTGCCGTCTTCCATTTGTCCGATTTTTTCACGAAACCCGACCTTGCGAAAGCCCATCTTTTCATGCAGCTTCAGGCTTCCTGTATTTTCCGGAAAGATTTCGGATTGCAGTGTCCACATTCCTGCTTCTTCACTTGCTTCAATCAATGCTTGCAGCAGCTTTGTTCCAATGCCTTTTCCCATAGCATCTTTATGCAGGTAAATACTTACCTCGGCAACGCCCTGGTATGCTTCTCTTGCAGAAATAGGCAGCAGCGATGCCCAGCCAAGAATTTTCTCTCCCTCGCGGAAAACCAGCCGGCACTGCGGTAAATGATCTCGGTCCCAATCATCCCAGGATTTCCAGTCAGGTTCATTCATTTCAAACGTTGCATTCTGTGTTTCCATTCCATGATAGTATATTTCCAATACCTGTTCCCAGTCTTCCGGCTTCATTTGTTCAATGAAAAAACTCATACATCCAAGCTCCTTTTTCACGATAGATAGTGATTCATATATTACAGGCTTTTGATATGAATTTCTAGTGGATAAGACAAGTTACATAATTATTTGCTACAATAATTAGAAACGTTGAAAAAAGGAAGTGAATCAAATGAAAGTCTATGTCGATGCAGATGCCTGCCCTGTCAAAAACATTATTATAGAGGAAGCTGGTCACAAGAAGGTTCCTGTTGTGCTGGTAACGAGTATCTCACATTTTTCTTTACAGGAGTATCCAGAAGGGGTGGAAACCATTTATGTAGACACAGGTGCAGATGCTGCGGATTACCGGATTATGCAGCTGGCGAAAAAGAATGATATTGTCGTTACACAGGATTATGGACTGGCTTCGCTTGCACTTGCGAAGGGCTGTTATGTACTGCATCATAAAGGGTTCGCCTATACCAATGATAATATCGATCAGCTGCTGCAGTCCCGTTACTTGAGTGCGAAAGAGAGACGGAGCGGGAAGCACACTAAGGGCCCTAAAGCATTGACCGGAGAAGACCGGCAAAAGTTTCTTGAGCTTTTTCAAAAATATCTGCCGGAAAAGGGCTGAAAAAAACACTCTTTCTGTTTTCTTAACCTTCATTACCTGTTAGAAAACGTTAGAGTGCTTTTTTGTTACATTATTCCTCTTCCGTAAAAGCTGCATAATTTGTGGAGAATAAATGCTTTATCGGATCTTCCGGGTCAGCGATTTTTTTCGCATGATTGACTGCAATCGGTCCTTCATTAAACGCTCCGGCAATCAATCCAAGCTTATCCGGGTAATGCGCGATATCACCGATTGCAAATACTCCTTCAACCGATGTCTGCATGCTGGAATCCACCGCAATCATGCCATCAATCATTTCCAATCCCCACGTCGTGATTGGTTCCAGATTGATTTGAAAACCGTGATTAACCACCAGCCGGTCAACCTGAAGCTCTTTTTCCTCCGCTTCATCCTCTAAATGACCAAGGACCGCCTTTTCAAGCTGGCCATCTGTGCCATGCAATGCTTTTATTTCATATGGTGTCATGATATTCACACTTGAATTTTTCAGCTTGGTCACACTGCTCTCCAGCCCTTTAAACTGATTGCGGCGATGAATGAGCGTCACACTCTTTGCTATATTTTCAAGCTCCAGTGCCCAATCTACCGCACTGTTGCCGCCACCGGAAATCAGGACATGCTTATCATAATAATCTGCCAGCTTTCTTACCGTGTAATGCAGGCTTTTCTCTTCGTAATAGACTGCTTCCGGATGGTCCAATTTTACAGAATGTAAGGTTCCAAACCCGGTTGCCAGCATAACTGTTTTCGAATAATGAACATTTCCGTTGCTGCTTACAAGCTGAAAAATTCCATCTTCCATTCGCTGCATATCCACGACCTGTTCTCCTAAAACAATTGCCGGGTCAAATGTCATCGCCTGTTCTACCAGCTGTTCTGTTACTTCTTCGCCGGTAGCCTGCGCAATACCGCCAATATCGCGAATTACCTTTTCCGGATAAAAGTAAGGCACTTTTCCGCCAAGGTATGGCAGATATTCAATAATTTTGGTCTTCATTTCCCGCATTCCGCTATAGAAGGCGGCAAACAATCCGGCAGGTCCGCCGCCAACAATCGTTACGTCATAAATTTCTTCCTTCATGATTACCTACGTCCTTTCCCCATTTTTATTTTGTCTTCATCAGTAGATAAACAAAATAAGGTGTACTGACGATTGATACCACAATTCCCACTGGTATCGTAGTCGGTGCTAAAATATTACTTCCAATCATATCAGCTGTCATTAATATAAATGCACCCAGCAAGGCGGAAATCGGAATCACATAATGGTGCAGCGGTCCAACCAGCTTGCGGACAATATGTGGAACAACTAATCCTAAAAAGGCAATCGCTCCGCCTGCCGCAACGGATGCTCCTGCTAATGCGACAGCAATTAATAATAAGACGCCCCGCTCTCTCTCTACATGCGTTCCAAGACCAGAAGCAACATCATCTCCTAAATGAAAAACATTTAAGTTTCTTGCTTTTTTTATAGCAACTGGAATCAGAATCAGCATCCAAGGTAATAATGCTAAAACAAAGCTCCAGTTCTCACTCCAAATCTCGCCAGATAGCCAGATGGTTACCTGACGATAATTTTGTGGATCCATTCTTAGCTGTAGAATAGTCATAAGTGCGCCAAATGCTGCGTTTACCCCGATTCCGACCAGCACAAGCCGAATCGGTGATACTCCTTTTTTCCAGGCAATGGCATAAATCAAAACGGCCGCCGTAAAAGCTCCAATTAACGCAACAAAAGGAAGCATGTAAGTGCTGAGCGCACTGGTTGCCGGAATAACTCCCTGAAAGAAATAAAGGAATAAGACAATGGCAAAGCCCGCGCCTGAATTAATTCCCAATATCCCCGGATCAGCAAGTCCATTTTGGGTAATGCCCTGCATAATGGTTCCGGAAACAGCCAAGCCGGCTCCAATTAATAATGCTAAAATAATACCCGGCAGCCGAAATTGAAACAAGACAAGCTCCTGCCTGTCTGATCCCTGTCCCATTAACGTTTGAATGACTTCTCCCGGAGAAATCGAAATGGCACCCAGATTTAAACTGATAAAGGAAAAAACAATCGTTCCGATAATCAATATGCTTATTATCATCCAAAACCGAAATCTCTTTTGCTTTTCTACTGTATTCATTTTCTGTCACCCCCGCTGCCTCTGGCTAAATAGAGGAAGAATGGAACACCGATAATCGATGTAATCGCTCCTACCGGTGTTTCAAAAGGGGCATTGATGATTCGTGCAATCAAATCTGCATTTACCAGCAATAAAGCTCCAAACACTGCGGAGGTCGGAATAATCCAGCGGTAATCTGTGCCAATAATAAACCGTGTGATATGCGGGATAATCAGCCCCACAAACCCGACGGAACCCGCAACCGAAACCGCCGCACCAGTTAATATTAAAACAACCGCAATCCCGGCAATTTTAATAAAGGTGTTATTCTGCCCCAAGCCAGTAGATAAATCATCACCAAGACTTAAGACCGTAATTGATTTTGCAATGGATAATGCCAGTACAATCCCTATCACTCCTGCAACAAGGAGGAGGCTTATCGCATTCCAGCCCGCTCCATCTAAACCGCCTGCAAGCCAAAAGCCGATATCTCTCTCCAGCTGAAAATGCAGAGAAAGTATCGAGGAAACAGATCGTAATAATGTACCAATTGCTACTCCAGCCAGTGCCAATTTAACCGGTGTTAACCCGCTGCTGGAAAAAGAGCCGATTAAAAATACCAGTGTTACTGCGATACCTGCCCCAATAAATGAAGCAAACATTAAGCCCACATTCGAAACTGCCGGATAAAAAGCAAGAATGATTACAAGCATAAATGCAGCACCGTCTGTTACCCCCATAATCGATGGAGAGGCAAGCGGATTCCGTGTCATCCCCTGCATCACAGAGCCCGATACAGCTAAAAACGCCCCTACCAGCACTGCAGCCAGAGCCCGAGGAATCCGGAGCTCCCAAATAACCTGATGCGCCTGCTCTCCTTCACTAAACTGGAAAACAGCCTGCCAAACCGTATGTAAATCTACTGTGGTTGCACCATAAGAGATAGACATGCCAACCGAAAAAACAACGAGACAAATGCCTATCATATTTATCAATACTTTTCTTAATTGAGAAGAATGTGAAAACAATCTCATTTCTTGTATACTCCTATTATTTCTTCATAGAATATGATTGTGCTATGATATCACTTTTTAAAGTGCAAAACAAAAGTCCTTTCCTATTTCTACGTACTAAAAACAATGTATCTCTATTGTGCTGTAACGTATTGACTTTCTAATTGAAAGTGATTATCATTATCGTTAGACGTTCATTATAACATAAAAGGAGAAAAAGAGATGAACAAATTAATGCAAAAAAGATATTTATTTATATTGATACTTACTGCCCTCTTACTTCTTGCTGCTTGCAGCAACAGTAATGATGGCGAATCTGATGATGCAGATACATCCGGCGATACCGACGAAGCAGCTGAAATTACTGTTGATTCGGAGGTGGGGGAAGTTACTATTCCTGCAAATCCCGAAAAAATCCTTGCTTCCTATAATGAGGACACGTTGATCGCGCTTGACGAAACGCCTGTCGCAAAATGGGCAATCGGCGAAAGTGTCCAGGATTATTTGGAAGAAGATCTTGCCGATGTAGAAACCATTGAATGGACACTGCCTTTAGAGCAAGTACTAAGCATAGAGCCTGACCTTATTATATTGGACCATACCTTAGATAACTATGAAGGCTCTTATGAAGACTACGCAGCAATCGCTCCAACCTATGTACTGTCCGAAGAAGAAGTAAATGATTGGAAAGTACGTTTACAAAAATTTGGAGAAATCCTTGGAAAAGAAGATGAAGCGGAACAAGCATTGGCAGATTACGATGAAAAGGTAAACCAGGCAAAGGAAGAGCTTAATGACACATTAGGCGATGAATCTGTTGCAATGATGTGGGTTGTCGGCGGCAAATATTTCTTGTTTGAAGAAAACCGTCACACGGCAGATATGATTTACAATGAATTAGATGTAGAAGCTCCTGAGATTGTAGAAGAACTTGGAAAAGGCGAAGAGGCTTGGAACCCAATTTCTTTAGAAAAGCTTTCTGAAATGGATGCCGATCATCTGATTATTTTAGGCTACGAAGACGATGAAGGCATCGAAGCATTGAAAAACAGCAACGTCTGGAATAATACCGACGTTGTTCAAAATGATCAGGTCTACTACATTGAAGACGAAAGTAACTGGACAAACAGCGGTCTCGTTGCTTCAGAACAAACCATTGACATGCTTGTTGATTTATTTAAATAAGACATCAAGTTAAATAAAACAACATGCTTTATCATTTAGAACCCTTATGAAATCAAATGTATTCTCATTGATTTCATAAGGGTTTCTTTTTTTAATCAGGTTAATATAAGGTTCTCTTCGCCTCCTCTTTCTCATATATTTTATTAAATTGTCACCTAATTGAAAACTATTATCATTGACTATTTACCCTTCTAGCAATAAAATGAAGTTAGTAGCTATACGCACCTTTTTAGGTCAGGAGGCGTTTTCATTGAACTCATTAACAGCAAGCAACTTAACACTTGGGTTCGGAGATCGGATTATTATAGATGAATTAGACATTGCTATCCCTAAAGGGGAAATCACTGTTTTTATTGGCCCAAACGGCTGTGGAAAATCAACTTTATTACGTTCTTTGGCACGTTTATTAAAGCCAAAGCAGGGATCTGTTATATTAAATGGACAAAATATCGCTAAAATGCGTACACGAGATGTTGCGCAGAATATGGCTATTCTGCCTCAAGCGCCGACCAGCCCCGAAGGATTGACGGTTTATGAACTTGTCAAACAAGGCAGGCACCCTTATCGCAAGGTGATGAAGCAATGGTCCAAAGAGGATGAAGACGCGGTACAAAAGGCATTAGAAGATACAAATATGTCCGATTTAAAAGATCAGTCTGTCGATTCGCTTTCGGGCGGACAGCGTCAGCGTGCATGGATTGCCTTAACGTTAGCACAGGATACAGACATTATTTTATTGGATGAACCGACTACTTATCTTGATTTAACCCACCAAATCGATGTGCTTGACCTTCTGTTTGAATTAAACGAAAAAGACGGCCGTACAATTATTATGGTACTGCATGATTTGAATCTGGCAAGCCGCTATGCGCATCATATTATTGCGATTAAAGATAAAAAAGTATATGCACAGGGAAAGCCGGAGGATACCATTTCCGCTGAGCTTGTCTCCGCCGTTTTCCGGATGCGGTGCAATATTGCATGTGACCCGATTTTTGGTACGCCAATGTGTATACCGCATGGACGCGGAAACTGTTTGATTAAAGATGCTGTACAGGAGAATTCCATCCATAAGACACCAAGAGCTTTATAATAAGACTGGAAAAACCAGACAATGATTTTATCAAAATCGAAGTTTGTCTGGTTTTTTCTTTGTTCCTGCAGGGATGATTATTATACAAGGAATCATGGTTCAAGGAGGAAAGAACAATGAACGGATCAGCGGAAGGATATATAGAATTTTTTGTATATGTTATCGGAATGGGAATCGTTATATTCCTGCTGAGTATGCTCCTAAAGGAAAAAAGAATTATTCTTCCTTTGATTACTTGTCTTTTAAGCTTTTTACTCATCCTGGCAAGCTTTTTTGTTACAGACGGCTGGCAAGGATTAGGACTGCTATTTATAGGAGCTTGCGCTTTGTTAGCCTCCATCTTAAATATCTTACTAATGGCTGGAACCACATGGTATAAATCGAAAAATGAGAAAGAGTAATTACTGGCTGTATATATTGAAGTAAGAAGTTACATTTTTGTATTACTCATTAAAGTGAATGATGATTGAAGCAGTAACCAGCGGAAGAAAAACACGGAGACTCCTATGGGAAAGCGCAATGGTTTTCGGTGGGGCGAGTAATCGCAAAAGCTCTTCACACTGGGACGAGTAATCGCAGTCCCAGTGTGAAGACCCCGCAGAAAAAAAGCGTACTTCTTTTTTTCTACCCGCGGGGCATAAGTGCGACTATGCTTCTGTCTGCGCCTGCCGGCTTGCCATTCAGCAAGTCTTCTTTTCACCCGCAGGGCATAAGTGCGACTATGCTTCTGTCTGCGCCTGCCGGCTTGCCATTCAGCAAGTCTTCTTTAAAGGAGATGAGCTCGGGTCCATGGAAAGCGTAGTGTTTTTCTGTAGCGTAGCTTTTAATATTAAGTTAATATTAATTTCAATTTATGTATCCATTTTCTTTTAATGACAAAACTTCTTATTTCCGCTATACTGTAATCAACAATAATCGAAAGGGTGAACAAAGGGAACATGAAGTACTAATCCTGTTTTTTTAAAAGAATGAATTTCATAAGAGGATGATAACAGCAGATCGGAAACTCAGAATCCGTGTGCCCTCTTGCTGTATTATTTTTCATGCTCTCATGGAACGATTTCAGAACAGGATTAGCCTTTTATCCTTTGTGATAAATACCCGTATGAAATGAGCGATACGTATGCCCATTTCCTTTTTTGGCGACTCCTGTTCTGAATGCAGAATAGGGGTTTTTTTATGCAATTAACTCCCCTATTCCCATCCTTCATAGATACGGAGATGATTTTATGAGAATTTTAGAAGCACATCATATCAAACACAGTATCAAAGATCGGGAATTATTTTCGATAGAGCATTTGGTTGTTCATGCCAAAGACCGGATTGGTTTAGTCGGAAAAAATGGCTCGGGCAAAACAACGCTGCTCAACCTGCTTGCCGGTAACATTCCACCGGAGCAAGGTACGATTCATATGCATACTTCGGTGGAATTATTGCCACAATTAAAAGAGAAGCGTGATCAAAAAAGCGGCGGCGAAGTGACGCAGGCGTATATTGTAGAAGCTTTACAGAAACAAACCGGTCTCCTCCTTGCTGATGAACCGACAACCAACCTGGATACTGCTCATATTGAATGGGTTGAAAAGCAGCTGTCCCATTGGCAGGGGGCATTAATTATCGTCTCTCATGATCGTAATTTTTTAGATAAACTATGTCAGCAAATTTGGGAAATTGACGAAGAGCACATCCAAATTTATTCCGGCAATTATACAGCATACCGGGAGCAAAAGGATAAAGAACTCGAAAAACAACGGCTGGATTATGAGCATTATCAGCAGAAAAAAAGGCAGCTTGAGCGTGCGATAGAGAAAAAAGAACAAAAAGCACAGCGGGCAACCAAAACACCGAAAAGCAAAATTGGCTCTACGGAAGAATCCTTAAAAGGGGCGAAACCCTACTTTGCGAAAAAGCAGAAAAAGCTGCAAAAAACATCCAAAGCTTTAGAAAGCCGGTTAGATAATATGGAAAAAGTGGATAAGGTAAAAGAAGCTGCTCCCTTGAAAATGACACTTCCCCATCAAGAGAAATTACAGCAGAAAATTATTTTACGGATAGAGGATGTAGAAGGTGCTGTTCCCGGAAAGCAACTATGGGAAAAAGCCAGTTTAAATATCAAAAATGGAGATAAGGTTAGCATCATCGGTTCAAATGGAGCAGGCAAAACCACGTTTATTAAAAAAATAATGCGTAAAGATGCCGGTATCACCTTAAATCCGGCTATAAAAATTGGTTATTTTCAACAGGATTTATCTACCTTAAACCAGGAAAAGTCGATTCTGGAAAATGTCAAAGAAACATCTAAGCAGGATGAAACTCTGATTCGGACGGTTTTAGCGCGGCTGCATTTCTATGGTGATGATGTTTTTAAGCCTGTCCATGTACTCAGTGGCGGAGAGCAGGTTAAGGTGGCATTTGCAAAGCTTTTTGTCAGTGATATCAATATGCTGATTCTTGACGAGCCGACAAACTACCTCGATATCGAGGCGGTCGAAGCATTAGAAGATCTGCTTCAAGCCTATGAGGGCACTGTTTTATTTGTATCCCATGATCGGCAGTTTATCAATAATATCGCAACCAAGGTCATTAAAATAAGCCAGCAGCAGCTTACCTTTTTTGATGGAAGTATCCAGCAGCTTCATGAAGAATCAACGGAAAAAGAAACGCAGGAAGATCCAATCGAACAGCAGTTAATGATTATTGAAACAAAGATAACAGAAACATTAAGCAAGCTCAGCCTCGAGCCGTCGGATGAACTGGATCAGGAATTTCAAAAGCTTCTCCAGCAAAAACGTGCGCTTTTAAATCAACAAGAGGAATGATAGAATAAGATTTGTTCAGCAGGAGGTTCTCTCTCCTGCTTCTCTTCTATACCCATTTCAGAAAGGAACTTCACCATGGAGCAAACAATGAAATCAACCGATAAAGCAGCCATAGAACTAAACCATATCAGCTATTCTGATGAAGATTTAGATATTATTAAAGATATATCCGGCTTCCTGTCTGAAGGAAAAATCACCACCTTTGTCGGCCCCTCCGGAGCTGGAAAGACAACGATATTCCGCTTATTAAACGGATTGATTTCTCCAACCAAAGGGGACATCTATCTATTTGGAAAAAACATTCAAACCATGGAACCGACTGCGTTACGGCGTACCGTTGGCATTGCACTTCAAGATGCGACGATGCTGCGGGGGAGCGTTTATAAAAATCTGGCTATGCCAAAAACACTTCAAAACCAAGAATTAGAAAAAGAAGAGGCAGCGCATTTGCTTACACAGGTTGGACTGGATGCTTCTTTTCTCCACCGGGATGTTACAGATTTATCCGGAGGCCAGCGGCAAAAGGTGTCCATTGCACGTACGCTTGTCAATCGTCCAAAGGTCTTGCTGCTGGATGAGATTACCTCCTCCCTCGACCGGGTATCCACATCAGATATCGAGCAGTTAATCCAGCATATTAATCAGAAATTCTCTGTGACCATTGCCTGGATTACTCATAATTTAGAACAAGCTTTACATATCGGCGATGATACATGGGTCATGATGAACGGCGAACTCGTTGAGGCAGGCAGGAAAGACTTATTGAAAAATCCGGCTGACTCCCGGGTACAGGAATTTGTGAAGGGGGAATGGCAATGAGCGTCCTAAACTTGAGCTTATCGCTTATTTTCGTCCTGATTCCTTTAATCCTTTCTAAAACGTTACGTCTCGGCTTGGAAAAAGATACGTTTATCGCAACCATTCGATCGATTATTCAGCTTATAGCTGTCGGCTTTATTTTAACCTTTGTCTTTGAATCAAACAGTTATCTTTTTATTATCTTAATGGTTGCTCTCATGATTGGCGCAGCCACACATAATGCACAGAAAAAAGGCGCATCAATCAAGGGAATCATATGGAAGCTGATTCTGACATTTGTTTTTATTGAGCTGCTGACACAGGGTATTCTATTGGGATTTCAAATTACACCGCCGACTGCACAATACATTATCCCTATCAGCGGAATGGTTGTCGGTAATTCCATGGTGCTTGCCATTCTTTTTCTGAACCGTTTCACATCAGAAATCCAAACACAGAAAAAAGAAACAGAGCTCCTGCTTTCTTTAGGCGGAACACCAAAGCAGGCTATCCATTTGCCCTTGATTCATTCTATTAAAGCGAGCTTGATTCCCACGATTGAAAGTCAAAAAACAATCGGTCTCGTTCAACTGCCGGGAATGATGAGCGGGCAGATTATTGCTGGAGCTGACCCAATCCAAGCAGTCCAATTCCAGCTGTTAATTCTCTTTCTATTATTGACAACAGCTGCTGTAACCAGCATTATGCTTGGTTTTCTCTCCTATCCGACACTGTTTAATGAACGGATGCAGATGCATAAGATTAAAACGGATGAAGAAAATTAAAGCTCTAAAACTGTTATGTCATTATATCTCTATAATATCGATGATAAAATAGCTGGAAAATACAAGGGGTTTTCAGCAAATACATCCTTGCTGAAAATTCCTGCTAAGTTAGATACAAATATAGGCAGGAAAAGAAGCAAATCAAACGCAATTCCTGCTGCATCTAGATGTTCTTCAAATTTATTCTTGCTCACATTAACTCTCCTTCATTTCTCAATCATCAATCTTTCTTATCGTTTTCCCTACCATGTGTTCCGCGACACTTTTTCTTAGGTTAAACAGCCGCCCTGTAAAGAACGCTGTAATGACTGTAACACCAGAGGATTTTTGATGCCGCAAAGCACATACCTCTCCCTCGCTCACTTGACAAATTAGTTATCATTCATTATTATTTAATTACATATATCTTAATTAAATATATTTTTATATCACAAAAGAGAGGTGATTATTTTGGCTGAAAATTTATCATTGAAAGCTTTCGTCATTACCATGAAAGCTTCTAAAGCGTTAGAAGAATTAACAAAAAAAGATATCAAAAATCACGGCATGCGCGCATCTGACTTTGCTATTTTAGAAGCATTGTATCATAAAGGCAGACAAACTATCCGGGAAATTTCGGAATCCGTATTGATCAGCACAGGGTCGATAACCTACGTCATTGATAAGCTTGAAAAAAAAGAGCTCTTAATCCGGACAAATTGTCCTGATGACAGAAGAGCAGTTTATTTAGAAATTACAGCAAAAGGAAAACAAATGATGGATGAGATTTTCCCGAAGCATCAGCAGGTGATTGAAGAGATGTTCCAAGGAATTTCAGAGAGCGATAAAGCGACTGTTATCGAGGTATTGAAAAAGGTTGGCCATCAAGCCGCTGAAAAAGAATAACGCAAGTGGGAAGGATGAACATCAATGAAGTATATCTATGAAGAAAAAGCGGGTCCGACTGGTCCTACCCTGCTTCTCCTGCATGGAACAGGCGGTACAGAAAATGATTTATTACCTTTAGCGAATATCATTGATTCAGAGGCAAATGTTTTGAGCGTTCGCGGAAACGTGTTGGAAAACGGCATGCCCCGTTTTTTCCGCCGTTTGGAGGAAGGTGTTTTTGATGAAGAAGATTTAATCAAACGCACAGAAGAATTACATGATTTTTTAAATGAGGCTAGCCAAAAAGAAGGTTTTGACCGAAAACAAGTTACAGCAATCGGCTATTCGAACGGAGCTAATATTGCCGGAAGCCTTTTATTCCATTATAAAGACTCCCTGCAAAAGGCAATTCTTCATCATCCGATGGTACCGAGAAAGGGCATTGACCTTCCGGATTTAACTGGTACAGACGTGTTTATTGCTGCGGGTAATAATGATCCGATGTGCCCTCCGGAAGAAGCGGAGGAATTGCAGCGTTTGCTGGCAAATGCCGGGGCTAAAGCTGATATCCATTGGGAGAGTAATGGACACCAGCTGACGATGAGCGAAGTTAAAGCAGCTGCCAGCTGGTATGCAAAGTAAAAGAAGGAGACCGGGTCTCCTTCTTTTTTAATTTCTTATAATAATGTAGACGGTATATGCTACATATATAAGAGCAAGTATAATCCCTTCTCTTCTTCCAATTCGAAAGCTTGTTCTGGAAAAAATCAATAGAAGGATGGTCAGCACAATCATTATCCAAATATCTGTGAAGATAACAGGGTTGATGGATAAAGGAGTAATCAGCGATGCTGCACCAAGAACAAATAAGATATTAAAAATACAGCTGCCGACCACGTTTCCTAAGGCAATTTCACTTTCATTTTTAAGCGCTGCAGATATCGAGGTAACTAATTCGGGCAGGGAGGTTCCTACTGCGACGATGGTCAGACCGACCAGCGCCTCACTCATCCCCCATGACAGAGCAATTTCTGTTGCATTGGTTACAACGAATTGCCCTCCCAAAATAATGGCAGCCAATCCGAGAAGCGTAATGAAGGTGCTCTTTCCCCATTTTACATTGGAATCTCTGACTGCTTTGGTTTCTTTTCTGCTTTTCAAACCGACCTCAATGATGTAATACATAAAAATCGCTAAAAACAGAAAGAAAACGATTCCATCGCCTCTGCTGAGGATATCTGCTCCCGAACCTTGCAGCAGCACATCGCTACCTAAGGCAAACAAGGCTACTGCCGCCAGTAATGCAAAAGGAATCTGTTTGACTATCATTTCATTTTGAACCCGAAGCGGATAAATTGCAGCTGCCAAACCGATAACAAGCGTAATATTAAAGATATTACTTCCCACGACGTTTCCAACTGCTACATCGGCTGTTCCTTGCACTGCTGCAATAATACTTACCGTTGCTTCCGGTGCACTTGTCCCTAAGGCAACAATCGTTAATCCGATTAAAATCGGGGGAACGCGCAGCAGCTGAGCAACATTAGAGGAGCCGTCAACAAACCAGTCTGCCCCTTTTACTAACAATCCAAATCCAATAATTAATAAAATATATTCCATGGAGGTGCTCCCATCTCTCGCTGTATATTGTGTTTTTATTCTACCTCAATTGGATTTACCTATCCACTTTTTTCAAGCAGATGTTTTTTATTTTGCTGCAGCAGTTAGAAAAATATGATTTCCTGCAGGGTCCTTTACCATTCCTTCATCAGCCGGATAACCTAATGCTGCCAATCTTTGAACCACTTTGTCTATCTCCTCTTTATTCGGGTACGTTATTGTAAAAAACTGCATCCCAGCCGCTTGTAAATCTGGAATCGGCGCTCCTTCCCCATTCCATGTATTAATCGCAATATGGTGATGATAACCGTTGTCAGATAAAAAAGATGCTCCAGGAAATCCAGTTACCTCTTGGAACCCTATTCCCTTAATGTAAAATTCCTTTGCTGCCGGCAAATCATTCACATGGAGATGCACATGTCCAATACGTGTTTCCACAGGCATCCCCTGCCAATCACCAGCAGCCTCTGCCAGTAGTCCATCTGCATCAAGCGGATCCGTACTCATTTGCACGGATTCATCTATCCACTTCCAGCTTTTAGACAATCGGTCTCTGGCAACTTCGATTCCATTTCCATCCGGATCAGAAAAATAGAGTGCTTCACTGACAATATGATCGGCAGCCCCTAATTGCAGGCTGTATGCTTTCCCTGCCTGCAGAAGATGTTTTAAAAATGCCGCCAAATCCGCTCTTTGAGGCAATAAAATGGCAAAATGATAAAGCCCTGTGGTTTTGCCTTGTTTCGGCAGCGCTCCTTCCGGCTGTTCCAGTATGATTAAAGCCTTCTTTCCATCAGCAGAAAGGATGGCCTGGTTTTCTGTCTCCTCCATCACTTGAAAGCCTAGAAAAGTATGATAAAAATCGAGGGAACGCTGTAAATTCGCTACTTGAATGGTTATATCTGATACATGCATTGTCGGAGATTCAAAAAATTTATTTTCCATATAGTATTAGTCACCTTTCTTAATTGATTTATAATTAACTAAAAATAATAAACTTACTTTATGTAACTTATTATAAATAAAGTAAGTACGATGGTCAAAATATTTGCAGGTTTTTCTTTTTGGCTCTTCACCAAAATCTATGGGTGACATAGTAGATATATATTTGCTGTAAGCGACCGCTACGGAAATACACTACGCTTTCCATGGGCCCCGAGCCCATCTCCTTTAAAGAAGACTTGCTGATTGGCAAGCCGGCAGGCGCAGACAGAAGCATAGTCGCACTTATGCCCTGCGGGTGAAAAGAAGACTTGCTGATTGGCAAGCCGGCAGGCGCAGACAGAAGCATAGTCGCACTTATGCCCTGCGGGTGAAAAGAAGACTTGCTGATTGGCAAGCCGGCAGGCGCAGACAGAAGCATAGTCGCACTTATGTCCCGCGCCTTCCCATAGGAGTCTCCGTGTTTTTCCTCCGCTAGCTTGTTGCTTTTATCACATTTAATTCTATTTTCCAACCATAGATTTTGGTGTTGATTCTTCTTTTTTAATATTTTTTCAAACGGAAACATTTTTTTAAAACTGCCGTTGAGAGAAAACGCATGAACCCTTCCCTTTATGCCTGTCATTTGGGCAAGATTTTATAATTCATTTAATAAAATACCAAACGTATCACAATACAAGTTCCCTTGACGCTTTTTTTTGCATAATATATAATCCTTATAAGTTTACTTATATTTATTTATTATTTTGAAGGAGAGGTTCTTTATGAAGGTAAAACTGGAGCAGGTAAATAAAAGCTTCCCCAAAGGCAAAACGGATTCGCTCCATGTCCTGCATGATATCGATCTCCAAATTGAAGCTGGCGAATTTGTTTCTTTGCTTGGACCTTCCGGCTGCGGCAAGTCTACGATTTTGAATTTAATCGCCGGTCTGGACAGCCCGACTTCTGGAGAAGTATATGTGAATGATAAAAAAGTTAAAGGACCGGGGACTGACCGGGTCGTTGTTTTTCAACAAGGCGGTTTATTTCCATGGATGAATGTCATGGATAATGTTACATATGGACTGCTGTTGAAAAAAATGAGCAAAAAAGAAGCGGAAGAAAAAGCAATGGAAGGGCTTCGAATGGTGCATCTCGGAAATTTTGCGCATGCTTTTCCCCATGAATTATCGGGCGGCATGCAGCAGCGTGTAGCAATTGCGCGTGCTCTCGTGATGGATCCTGACGTTCTTTTGATGGATGAACCATTTGCAGCCCTTGATGAACAGACACGGCTTATTTTGCATCAGGAGCTGCAAGAAATTTGGCAAAAAACCGGAAAAACCATTCTCTTTATCACGCATAATATTCGTGAAGCACTCACGCTTTCAGAACGGGTATTGCTTATGAGCACGAGACCTGGAGCAATCAAAAAATCTTTCAGAGTACAGGCGGCGCGCCCGCGTAACCCATCAGATAGTGTAATTGTAGATTTAGAAACACGTGTGATGAAGGAATTGGAAGAAGAAATGGAAAAAGTGTTGAAGGAGGAGTTCGGGGATGATTACCGCCTTAAGACGAGTGCTGTTCGTGATCGTGATCGTGACTATATGGGAGATCATATCTAAAACCAACCTGTTTCCGACCTTTATGTTTCCCCCTTTGCTTATCCCGAATGATCCCGGCGGAGTCACGGTGTTAAGCACATTAGTGAACGGTCTGATTTCCGGGCAAATACTCGGAGCTACAGGAATGACGCTCGGGAGACTGCTGCTCGGTTTTTCCATAGCAGTAATTTTAGGTCTGATTTTTGGGTACTTAATTGCCCGTTATAAATGGGTGGATGATACGCTTGGATTTTTTGTGACTGCGTTACAGTCCATTCCGAGTATTGTCTGGTTCCCTCTGGCTATTGTCTGGTTTGGACTTGGGAATGTAGCCATTTTATTTATTGTGACTATTGGAGCAACCTGGACAATGACAGTAAATGCAAGCACCGGATTTAAAAATGTGCCCAATCTTTATTTAAATGCTGCACGTACATTAGGTTCGTCGGGTACGCATCTTGTGCGAACCGTGATTCTTCCGGCATCCGTACCGCATATTATCTCTGGTCTTCGTGTTGCTTGGGCTTTCGCCTGGCGCGCAATCATGGCTGGGGAGCTTCTCGGTGGAAACGGCGGCCTCGGGTATCTGTTAGATATGGGACGCTCCTTGCAATCAATGGATTTAGTACTCTCTATTATGATTGTGATCGGTATCATCGGTACGATTATGGATAATCAGGTATTTCTTAGAATGGAACGCTCTGTTGCAAGAAAATGGGGCGTTGGAGCTTAATAGAAAGGATGAGGGATATGAAAAAAATATTATTCGGCCTGGGTGCGCTTCTTTTATTAGGAGCGGCAGGCTGTGGTTCAGAAGAAGCTGCCGATGAAATACACATTGGATATTTCCCTAATTTTACACATATTACTACGGTAGTTGCGCTGGAAAATGGTTACTTTGAAGAAGAAATGGGAGAAGAGGTAAATATCGAAACCTCCACATTCCCGGATGGCAGTGCCTTTATGGAGGCTATGTCCACACAGGATATCGACATTGGTACTGTTGGCCCGTCTCCGGCAACAACAACTTATTTAAGAAATCCGGAGCATGAAATCATTGCCGGAGCGGTGAATGGCGGGGCAGTCCTTGCCACTCGTGAAGATTCAGGTATCGAAAGCGTTGAAGATCTTGATGGCATGCGCGTAGCCATCCCGACTATTGGTTCCACGCAGGACATCATGTTGCGAGAAGCATTAGATGATGTCGGTCTGAAAGTAGATGACGAGGGCGGAACCGTAAGCTTGGTACCGCAGGCTCCTGCTGACACATCCACGCTGTTCCTGCAGGGAGACGTCGATGCTGCGGCCACGCAGGAGCCTTGGGGCGTATATTTGGAAAATCAGGCAAACGCCGACATTCTCCTTGATGAAGAAGAATTTGCTTGGGGAACAGAATCAACAACAACTGTTGTTACTGCGCGGAAATCATTTACGGAAAGCAATGAGGAATTAACACAGGCCTATTTACGTGCCCATGCCCGTGCTGTAGAATTTATTGAAGAGAATCAGGAAGAAGCAGTTGAATTATTTGTCAATCACATTGAAAAAACGACAGGCAACGAGTTGGATTACGAGGAAACGCTGGAAGCAAGCGAACGTCTCAATCCAACGTATGAAATCAACGAAGAAGTGCTGCAGCAAATGGCAACAATCAGCTACGAAGCAGGGTATATGCAGTCAGATGAAATTGAAGGATTGGTTAATCGGACATTTTTGGAAGCTGCTCTGGAAGAATAAACTGATAACGACGAACTCCCGGTTTGACAGCCGGGGGTTTGTTTTTAGTTTCGTTTCTTTTCCATGATGTCACTTCATTTATTTTGTCCGCTCCCTGTTAAACTTGTTTTTATGTTTAAAAGCTTCGCGTTTTCCAAATCATTACATATACAAAACGATTGTTTTCCTTCTTCGATACTGGTATGATAGGCTAGGTTCAACGTGGTTCGTAACCATCCCACGCTAAAAAACTAGGAGGAAAACAGGATATGAATATAAGGACACTTGTGATTAACGGGATTATTGCAGCATTGTATGTCGCCGTATCCCTACTGGTCTCCCCAGTTGCATTTGGGGCGATTCAATTTCGAATATCAGAGATGTTTAACCATTTGATTATCTTTGATAAGCGTTACTTTTTCGGCATTACGATTGGTGTATTTGCATCTAATTTATTTTCAATGGCAGGCGGATTGGATCTTTTATTCGGGACAGCACATACCGCCATATCTTTAGGAATTATTATTTTCTTAAAAAAATATATTAAAAACAAGCTGACACTGCTATTTCTAAATACATTGATTTTCA
The DNA here is from genome assembly GCF_042654105.1 of Oceanobacillus aidingensis. Lineage (NCBI taxonomy): Bacteria > Bacillati > Bacillota > Bacilli > Caryophanales > Bacillaceae > Oceanobacillus > Oceanobacillus aidingensis. The sequence continues at coordinate 31,416 of NZ_JBHSFT010000016.1, forward strand.
GCTTTAATATGTTTATTATTGCCTTTATGCTAAATATAGCTTTACAATTACCGTTCCTGCTGACATGGCTTACAACCGGAATCAGTGAATTGATTGTTTTACTGATCGGCATTCCGATCTTCTATACTTTATATAAACGGATACATTTTGATAAAATGATATAATACAGAGAAAAAGACGGTGGAGAATGTAATCCATCGTCTTTTTTAAGAATGGAGAAGTAATTTTTTTAATGATATGAAAAGCTTCCTGGGGCTCTTTCGTTCTCCATGCAATCAATCACAAGGAAGGGAATGAGTAAAATGATTATCCGAAATCAGAACGGCCATTTTATTTTTATAACACAGGTAGACCATGCTTCTGTATCTGGAGAAATAGTTAAAAATCTGGCCTCGGGTTATTTCGAGCATACGCCTTATAAAGATTCTGTTATCTATGCAGCTTATCAGCATGACTGCGGCTGGGAGGCCTTTGACAAGCAGCCTTTTTGGAATGATCAGGCAAATCGTCCCTATTCCTTTATCGATTTTCCAGACATACCAAAAACCGTCTTGTACACGCAGGGTATTGAGCAGGTCCAGGAAAAGGACAGGTATGCCGCATTATTATGCAGTGAACATTATAAGCGTTTTCTCGTAACATCCACGCTCCCTGAAGCAAAAGCGTTTGTTCAGCAGGAAGCAGAGCGGCAGGAATGGCTGATCAGCAGGATGGATCATTTTAATCAAGCGACGTTTGAAATGGATTATACGCTTTTACAGTTTTCCGATAATCTATCTCTGTTCGCATGTATGAATGAGCCGGGAGCCGCGGATAAAGACCTTCATCCTTTTTTTAAAAACGGGATATCCGTTTCAAACACCGCATCCTCCTTTCCATCTGCTTTTTCTGTCAGCTGGGAAGATAAGGAGACAATAACCATGGAACCTTTTCCATTCTCAGCAAACTTTCCAATTACTTTGCTGTATAAAAGTATTCCTAAAACAACCATTCAGCAGCAGGGATTGATGAATGCTTATGAGCATGCCTCTGTTTTATCAAAAACGATTAGGATAAACACCAAAAAATAAGGCTGGCAGCTGCTTCAGCCTTATTTTTTGGTGTTTTAAAAAAGGACCAGACGCATCCAGTCCCTTCTCTGCTTCATTCAATCTATTTTTACTCTTCTCCCCATACATAAGGGGTTTCTTGATACACATAATAATTCAGCCAGTTGGAAAACAGCAAGCTGGAGTGACTCTTCCAACGATGCTTCGGCTGTTTTTCCGGATTATTATTGGGATAATAATTTTCCGGCATAGCTGTATCGATTCCTCGTGCATGGTCTCTTTCATATTCTTCCTTCAATGTGTTTGCCATGTATTCTAAATGCCCGGTTGCCATAATATGCTTTCCATCCTTAGAAGCAAGTAAAAAGACTCCTGCGTCATCGGATACAGCAATCAGCTGCAGTTCAGGATGATTTTCGATTTCTTCCAAAGAAACCGTTGTATAGCGGGAATGCGGGGCTAAGAATACTTCATCAAACCCTCTTACCAGGCGTTCTTTTGGTGTTAACACATCATGTTCAAAAATCCCAAAGCATTTTTTCGGAAGCGGATGCTTATCAATGCCATAATGATGATATAAAGCAGCCTGTGCTCCCCAGCAAATATGCAGGGTGGATGTCACATGATCATTCGTCCAGTCCATAATTTCCTGCAGTTCCTCCCAATAATCCACATCGGTAAAAGACAGATGCTCTACCGGGGAGCCCGTAATAATCATACCGTCAAATGTTTTATCCCGTACCTCCTCAAAGGTCTTATAAAAAGTATCCAGATGATTCTGGTTTGTTGTTTTTGATTCATGTGAAGCCATTCGTAAAAAAGAAATGCGCACCTGTAACGGTGTATTTCCTAAATATCTTAACAATTGCGTTTCTGTTTTTTGCTTTTCCGGCATTAAATTAAGAATAAGAATACTAAGCGGACGAATTTCCTGTGCATCCGCGCGCTGTTCATCCATCACAAATATATTTTCCTCTTCCAGAATTTCTTTTGCAGGCAACTCTCTCGGAATTTTAATCGGCATTGTCTGACCTCCACTTTTTAAGCTTAACTTATTTCAAACGTTCTATTATCAATATGGAATATAACCGTACTGAATGTACAGCTTTTCCAAATTATTCGTCTATTTCTATTGTAATAGCTGGCAAGAAAAGTTCAAGTCCTCTCCCTTATTTTCCTTTAGAAAATCAAAAATGAATTGGATTTGAAAACATCAGGAGGAGCATTTTGTTCTTTTTGAAAATAGTCCAAACTCCCTTACGCTGCATTTTTTCCATCTCAGATAATAATCCTCCAAAGATACGATTAATTTTATTTGGATTGGCAATGCTAATGAGAAGAAATTTATAATGGAAATGAGGATAAATCTATGGCTGATAAAGAAAAATCCACGCACCAAACCAACATGGAAAATGATAAAACCTTAACTACCCGTCAAGGGCATCCGGTAACCAACAACCAAAATATCCGGACCGTCGGCAATCGTGGTCCTGGAACGCTGGAAAACTATGATTTCATTGAAAAAATTAGTCATTTTGACCGTGAAAAAGTTCCAGAACGTATTGTTCACGCACGAGGCGCAGGAGCGCACGGCTATTTTGAAACCTATGGAACGGTCGGTGATGATCCGGTTTCCAAGTACACCAGAGCAAAAGTTTTTCAGGATAAAGGGAAGCAGACCCCTGTATTCGTCCGCTTTTCAACAGTGGTACACGGCAATCATTCGCCGGAAACCGTTCGTGATCCGCGTGGTTTTGCAGTCAAATTTTACACAGAGGATGGCAACTGGGATCTGGTCGGCAACAATATAAAAATATTCTTTATTCGTGATGCAATGAAGTTCCCGGATATGATTCACGCTTTCCGTCCAGATCCCGTAACAAATATTCAGGATTCCGAGCGTTTCTTTGATTTTTGTTCCAATTCTCCAGAGTCCTTTCATATGGTGACCTTTATTTACTCCCCATGGGGCATTCCTGCCAACTACCGCATGATGCAGGGATCTGGTGTAAACACCTATAAATGGGTCAATGAAGCAGGTGAAGCAGTGCTGGTCAAATATCATTGGGAGCCGAAGCAAGGGATTAAAAATTTAACCGCCAAAGAAGCAGCGGAAATTCAAGGTGAAAATTTCAACCATGCGACACAGGATTTATATGACAGCATTGAAAATGGAGATTATCCAGAATGGGAGCTGCTGGTGCAAATCATGTCAGACGATGATCACCCGGAGCTTGATTTTGACCCGTTGGATGATACCAAACTATGGCCAGAGGATAAATTCCCATGGCTGCCAGTCGGGAAAATGGTATTAAATAAAAATCCGGAGAATTATTTCACCGAGGTAGAGCAGGCGTCATTCGGCACCGGTGTATTAGTTGACGGACTGGACTTTTCGGACGATAAAATGCTTCAGGGACGGACCTTCTCTTATTCAGACACACAGCGCTATCGTGTCGGAGCGAACTATTTGCAAGTGCCAATCAACGCAGCGAAAAAACGAGTGGCAACCAATCAGGAAGGCGGACAATTACGTCAGGAAAATGATAAAGCCCCGGGACAAAACCCGCATATCAATTACGAGCCGTCTGTACTCGGCGGTCTGGAGGAAGCAGAGCAGACCGGAAAAGAATATAAACCTTTTGTAGAGGGTCATCTTGTACGCGAATCCATTGACCGCAATGATAATACAAAACAGGCAGGCGAAACCTTCCGTCAGTTTGAAGACTGGGAAAAAGATGAATTATTGTCCAATCTGATTGGCGATTTATCGACCTGTGACAAGCGTATTCAAGATAAAATGATTGCACTCGCAGAAGATGCAGATGAAGAATATGGACGCCGCCTGCGAAAAGGATTAGAACAGGCGAAAAAGCATGGCACCAGTCAAAATCCATTAGGAGCAACGGATGCCGAGCAGGCTCCGAAGCACGCAGAAGAGTTAGGACATGACGCCGACCCTTATTAAAATAAAACAACAGTACCTCGACAATTTCAGTTTTGAGGCACTGTTGTTTTATTTCTCTTCATTCAAAAATGGATTAATCTTTTTTTGATATGCTTTATAATGTGCTTCCCATGATTCCTTTGGAAAATCCATTGGTTTCCCTTCCAGCGCTGCCTGGAACATCTCTAAACATACCTGCCATCCGGCTAAATCCTTCGGGATATGATCGTTCAGATCCGGAACATATTCCTTTAATAAAAGAACACATTCATTTTCTACTGGCTCCAGTTCAAACCGGACAGAACCGTCTCCCCATTCAAATTGCCAATAGGACTGCGCCTGAAAATCTAGAATAGCAATCTCAAAGGAGTTACCTGTTCCATCATTCATATTGAATTTCATTGTTCCGTTTTTACGCAGGTCTACCACTTCTAAGTTCGGCATCCACTGCTGCAGTTTATCATTTTGTGTTAATGTGCTCCACACTGCTTCAACAGAGCTTTTAAATCTTCGTTCAAAGGTTGCTAAATAGCCTTTTTCTGTTTTTTCTACAATGGCTAACATCTATTTTCCTCCAGTAACTAAGTATTAATTCAACTTGTATATATTATAACCGTTTTCCAGCTGTCTAACGATATGCTTCACTCATTTCATCAGGAATCCCCAGTAATAAATGATTCCGCCGGATAGTAATTGATTATTTTACAAAGCTGATTTGCCATATAATCCGGCGATTGTTCAAAATCGTTTTTAATCCAATCTAAAATAATGCCTAAAATCCCATAAGCGTAAAACGAGGTATACATATTATTATCCAGCCCATCATGACACGGGGTAATCAGATTAATATCCTGTTTGAAAAATTGCGTGATAGATTCCAAAAAAGTTTCATAGAATCCTGGAATATCCTCAAATTCCTTCCAAAGCCCATAAAAATGCTTGTTTTCGAGAATATGGTTAAAAATAACAATCTCTGAAGGAGCTAAGGAACTTAAGTGAATATAGTTATTTTTCTTATAAGGAATGCTGAAGGCTTGAATAAGCCCATTTGTCTGGTCCGTGATTATTTCCTTCACTAAATCTGCCTTTTGATTATAATGCCGATAAAAAGTAGCCCGGTTATAATCCGCATAATCAACGATATCTGTCACTGTTATTTGCTCATAATGCTTTTGCTGCATCAATTCAAGCAGCGCATGCTTCAGTAATTTTTTCGTTCTTCTTACCCGCCTGTCCATTATCATATCCTTCGTAACCACACAAACCACCCCAAATCCTTTTTGTTTTTAAACATATTGCAGCAATCTGTTGTTTATGTGTACAGACCATAATATATTACTGATTGAAAGCGCTTTATTAAAAATTTATACTTAGGTTAACTCGTACTTATAGCTTATCATAATTTTAAGATTGATTGGGAGGTCATAACATTGGAAAATCAGTGGAATGAGCAATATGATGTCGTTGTTGTGGGTTCAGGCGCTGGCGGATTAACAGCTGCTTTAACAGCTTGCTTGCGCGGATTATCAGTAATTGTCATTGAAAAAACTGCACTATTTGGCGGCTCCACTTCCAAATCCGGCGGAACCATCTGGATTCCCAACAACCTTTATCTGGAGGAGGCCGGGGTGAAGGACACGTATGAACAGGCAAAATCGTATCTGGATGCTACTGTCGGAGACCGCGTTCCAGATGTATTAAAATCGGCTTATCTGCAAAAAGGACCCGAAATGGTAAAGTATCTGCATGAGAATACAGCACATTTCCGGTGGGAATACACTCCTAAATACTCCGATTATTATCCTGAATCACCTGGAGGTTTAGCATCTGGGAGAGCCGTAGAAGCTCAGCTTTTTGACCTTCGCAATTTAGGAGATGATTTGAAATATTTACGTACTTCCGGCTTGCCAACAAAAGGGATGGTACTAAAATCAAGTGAATTCCACAAAGTAAATATGATCATGAGAACGTGGATTGGAAAAGTAAAGGCAATGAAAGTAGGAATGCGCCTAATTCGCACACTCCTTTCCGGGTATAAACCTACTACCTTAGGAGAAGCTGTTGTTGCCCGCCTGTATACCTCGCTCAAAGAGGCTGGCGGGGAAGTTTGGCTTAACACCCCATTTAAAGATTTGATTTATGAAAATAATCGCGTTACAGGGGTTATCGCCGAAAGAGATGGAAAGGAACTCAACATTCAGGCCCGGGAAGGTGTGGTTTTTGCTTCTGGCGGGTTTTCCCATAGTCCGGATTTACGGGAGAAATATTTACCGCAGCCTTCCAATACGGAATGGACACTGTCAGCTGAAGAGCAGACAGGTGATATTATTGCAGCAGGAGTCAAACTGGGCGGACAATTGGATTTAATGGATAAAATGTGGGGAACTCCTACATCAGCACCACCTGGAGCACCTGCATTTATGCCGGTCGCTGAACGCGCCACGCCCGGCTTGATTATCGTCAACAGCAATGGCGACCGCTATATCAACGAATCAGTTCCGTACCATGAATTTGTTGATCAAATGTATGAAAATAATCATGAAAAGAGCTCCACGATACCATCATGGATGATTTTTGATCAACGGGTGAAGAATCGTTATCTGGTATTCGGAATCATGCCGTTACAGCCGCTTCCTAAAGAATGGTTTGAGACAGGATATGCCAAAAAAGCAAAAACTCCGGAGGTATTAGCCGAGCAGATCAATGTGTCTCCAGAGAAGCTGGCTAATACCATTTCCAGATTTAATACATTTGCAGCCCATGGGCAGGACGAGGATTTTGGACGCGGGAATAGTGCTTATGACAGATATTATGGTGACCCGACACTGGATAACCCTAACCTTGCTCCGCTGAACAAAGCACCATACTATGCAATCCCAATCTACCCGGGCGATATTGGCACCAAAGGCGGTCTGGTCATTGATGCAGCAGCCAGAGTCGTCAGAAAAGATGGCAGACCAATTACAGGATTATATGCTACTGGAAATTGCACCGCTTCTGTCATGGGAGAAACCTATCCCGGACCTGGCGCAACGATTGGGGCATCGATGGTATTTGGTTATGCGGCTGCAGTGGATATAGCTGAAAATATGGGAAAGCAAGACAGCCAAATCCCTAAAGTAACCATGACAGTTTAAGTGTATTTCTGATTTCAAGATGCAGATACAAGATTTTTTGAAAGGTATCCTAACTGAATTACAGTCTAATGTAAAAAGAGGATTCCGATTTACAGATTGCTAAATCGACATCCTCTTTTTTCCTGTATTTCATTCTACTTCATCTCTCCCTTCAAACGAGCAGCGGAAGTTTTCCAAATCTTTTCTTTCTTCTTTTTTGGTTTATTTTTACAAAGCTTCCCTGACTTCCTTACATCCTCCATCCGATAATCAATATGACTTTTCATAGACTCATACGTAAAAAACATGGGATAAATCAGCTCCTGAGAATAAGTTATTTGATACATTTATTGTATCGGCTTACCCTCTCCCGCACATCGGGTCGGTGACTGATTTATCCCTTGAAATTTCCGCTGCTTCAGATGGAAGAAAAACTCCGACTTCCGGCTGAGGGCAGATCCATCCTTCTCAAATTCACGTAGATCTACCTTTCATTAAACCAGTTAGCTTACATCCATCGATTTCTCAATTACCTCCAACACCTGTCGCAGTTCCTGAACTGGAACCTGCCCGGGTGCTGAAGTTCTTTCCCCTGCCCCAAAGGTTAAAACAGATCCGAAAACCTGGCCGGACAGCCGGCTGATTACACCAAGCGGCCCCATCGCCATTGTAATCATGGGCTTCGTGGTATATTCTTTCATCTCATTAGTTGCTGTGAGCAGCTCTAAAACATCCGCAGTCTGATTCGGCATCACGGCAATTTTTAAGATATCACCGCCAAGCTCCTCTGCCCATTTTAAACGGTGGACAATTTCCGATTTAGGCGGTGTTTTTTGAAAATCATGATTGGAAACAATCACATATGTATGCTGCTGATGCGCTGCAGAAATCAGATTTTTAACTGCATCCTCTCCCTGATACAATTCCACATCTACCAAATCTGCAAGCCCTGTCTGGATCACAAATTGATTCAGAGCGATATAATCCGCCTTGGAAATCTTCTTCTCTCCTCCCTCTTGATGGCTTCGGAAGGTAAAAATAAGCGGAATTCCCTTTAAAACTGCCGTTAAATCTTTTAACATCTGTTCCACTGCTGTATGATTTTCCACTTCTTCAAATATATCGGCACGCCATTCAACAACATCTGCTCCTTCTTGCTGATAACGCTCCACCTCTTCCATAAGTGCTGCTTTGTTAGAAGATGTTAAAGGAATACAAATACTTGGTTTCCCCTCTCCTAAGGTTACGTTTCTAATTGTTAATGCTTCTGTCATCATACAACCTCCATTCTTTATTAATTAAAAACCCGATTCTATCACGCAAGATAGTTATCTTTTTTCTTCCCAAAAAAGTGAAAAACTCCCCATGCTCCTCCTACAAATAACATAACCATACTTGAAAGATAAAATACGGCAGAAATTCCATTTAAATCAATAATAATAAATGACAGTAAAGGACCAATTGCTGCGCCTAAATCAACAGCTACTGTATGCAGCGTCATCATCTTAACAGGATTTGTTTTAGCTGCAGCATCTCCTGCCAAAGTATCTGTTATCGTTATAAAATCGTTGTTATCACTTGAAAAAACATGATGATGATTAACAAAGAAATAAAAGATTCCACACTGCCTAACATTAAAAAAGCAGCGCTGCCAAGGAATAATGGAATAAGAATCCAATGATACTTTTGCTTTTGTTTATCGACAAAGCTTCCTATAACAGGGGCAAAAAAGGATCCCAAGCCCAGCGAACTGCTTGAATGATTCCAGCCAGTGTTGCTGCCCCGATAACCATGCCAAATACGGACCAATGCAGATGATACGACTGTTCAATCAAGGGGCTCAAGGTAGAGTTAAAAATACCCATGGTAATATAACCCATCGTTCCTCCGTTAATAATGATGAGAATAATATATGGCTGACGTATCGATTGCTTCTCCTTTTCCGGCACATGACGATTTACAGCAACCGTATCTTTCTCTGCAGTCGTATTGTTTTTAGGCACCAGTTTGAAGATAAAAGGAAAAACCGCCACAGCTGCCAGCGCAAACAATGTCGTCACAAAAGATATCGGCAACTGATCTGCTAAAAACCCTCCTGCCAGCATACCGGCTAAACCTCCTAATCCCCACAAACCATTATACAATCCCATATACTTTCCTCTCGTTTGTTCCGTAGAAAACGATACAACGGTAAGCATCCCACCCAGCTTCACAAATGACCAGGCGATTTCCCATAAAATTCTGGCAAGCAGAAGGAGCCAAAATCCTTGAAATTGGCCATAGAAGAACGTGCTTAATGCTGCAAAAACCACAGAAATCAATACACCCGAACGGATATCGAACTTGTTGTAAAATATTCCTACAAATGGGGTAATCGGCAAACGGACAAAACGATTAATAGATAACAGGACACCGATTTGCCAAATAGCTGTTAATCCAAAATCCTGTCAGTGTAAGGGCAAGACGATAAAAAGCATGGCATCCCCCAGCAGCGTGATTGCTGTAATCAGGGCAATCCCGATAACTTTTCCTTTATCACTCATGCAAATTGCCCGCTAAGATTAAATGACAGCGACCTTTTTTCATCATCCGTCCCTCCTGCCTTTCTTTTAACATTTCTGCTTCTTATATGTTTAACTTATATTCCAATATATCATAAGTTCCAAAAAAATTTCTTTGTAAATTTATTATTTTTAGAAAAGCCTCGTTTCGTTTTATCGAAGCCTATTTTTCAGAAAGATTTCTATATTTTATTGACAACTAACTGTAACACTGTTATGGTTATACACATAAGTATATAACCATAACACAGTATGACTTAACTATTAATTTATAAAGGAGAATGTATATGGCTTATCCCATTGAAGTACGCCATTTAACGGTACATTATAAGAAATACAAAGCGTTAGAAGATGTAAGCTTCACGCTGTCTCCAGGGAAAGTTCACGGAATACTGGGAAGAAACGGAGCCGGAAAAACAACCCTGTTAACATATCTTGCTTCTTTCCACAAGGTAAAGCGGGGCACGATTGTCATTGACGGCGAAGACCCTTTTGAAAATGAACGAATTTTGCAGGGAACATCTTTTATTTATGATAAAGATAATACCTATGACTACGATAAAATCGCTAAAATACTCAAGGGTATGCTTTATTTCCGTCCGAATTTTGACGAAGCTTATGCCAAAGATTTAGCAGCTAAGTTTAACATTCCGATGGATAAAAGTGCCGACCAATTATCCAAAGGGCAGTATTCCGCTCTACAGGTTACCATTGGCCTGGCAAGCAGAACGCCGCTCACCATTTTTGATGAAGCCTATCTCGGAATGGATGCGCCGGCAAGAGAGTTATTTTATAAAGAAATCTTATTAGAACAGGAGAGACATCCGCGTACAATTTTATTTTCCACCCACCTTGTTTCCGAAATGGAGTACCTTTTTGATGAAGTGCTTATTATCGATAACGGGAAGGTTTTATTGCAGGAAACAAGTGAGCAGCTTCTGGAAAAAGGCTTCTCTATTACAGGGCCTGAAGAAGATGTCGATTCATTTACAGAAACATTGGAAGTGATTCATGAGAAGTCGCTCGGCGGCACTAAATCTGTAATGGTGTATGGAACGTTGACAGAACAAGAACAGCGGGAAGCGGCTGAGCTTGGCTTAGAGGTTGGTACATTATCTTTAAATAATCTATTTATTCATTTGACAAAGGAAGGTGAGGAAACATGAAACAATCTCAATTAGGCTGGTCTTTATTCGTAGAACAGCTAAAATGGGCAGCTTGGTTTTTTGGTATTATGATTATTTTGACGATTGGAATTACGGCATCAACTCAATGGGGTTTCTTGGATAATCTCGATGTCAGCAATACAACTTCGAATGTATTTTTGTTGATTATCGGATTGCTTTATTCTTATGGTTTTTTAGACTACTACTTTAAATTGGGGATCTCCCGGAAAAAGTTCTTTAAAGCTTCCTTATTCGCGTCCGTGTTGCTTTCCGTTATTTTAGCTTTTGCCATGAGTCTCATGATTGGTTTATTTGAGACACTTGTTCCAGCTTTAGGCTTTACTGTCCCATGGTCAGATTTATTGAGCAGCGGCGGCGTATTATCTTTTATAAAAAGTATAGCCGATTATTCTGTCAGTCATTTTTTCTATCTTTTAATTGGCTGGTTTATGGGGCTTGGTTTTTATCGTTTTCGCTGGAAGATTGGATTATTGTTTATCCTTCTTTCCTTTCCATTTTTCGGCGTATCCGCATTGTTGCAGGATCAGGATGACATTGCACATACGATTAACTTTTTCACCTCTAACTCGCTCATTATCAGTATGGGACCCTATGTTATTTTCTTTATCATGATAGTCATTTTAATTATCTGTAACTACCGTCTGACCAAGGACGCACCAATTCGATTATAAAACCCTGCCAGAAAGGAGGCTATACACACGATGTCTACACAATTTCGAAGTGATAAACCTATCTTTGTTCAAGTTCGTGAACAGATTGAAGACCAGATAGTTAATAATCAGCTAAAGGAAGGTGAACAGGCTCCTTCCACCAATCAGCTGGTTCAATTTTACAAAATTAATCACGCCACCATCTCCAAAGGCGTCACACAGCTTGTAGATGAAGGCATTCTATACAAAAAGCGAGGTGTCGGCATGTTTGTCGCAGAAGGAGCAAAACAAAAACTCGTTCAAAAACGGAAGCAGGCGTTTATGAATGATTACGTTATCGGTTTAGTCCAGGAGGCAGAAAAGCTTCTTATCACTGAGGACGAAATTATTGATTTAATCAAAAAAGCAAGAAAGGGGGATAAAGCATGAGTTATGCCATCGAAGCAAAGGATGTCAGTGTACGATATAAAGATTTCACCGCCATCGATCAAGTCAGTTTTCAGCTGGAATCGGGAAAAATCCATGGTTTGCTAGGTAGAAACGGAGCGGGAAAAACCTCCTTATTATCGGTTCTATCCGCTTTTCGAAAAACAGATACAGGCAATCTTATCATCGACGGCGAAGACCCTTTTGAAAACCCAAGAATCATGCAGGACACGATTTTCATATTTGATCAGCACAAGGATTTGGAATACAGCTATGATAAGGTTGGGGAAACATTAAAGGAAATGGCTTACTTTCGTCCAAATTTTGATGAAACCCTTGCCCTTCAGTTAGCTGAAAAGTTCAAGCTTCCTTTAAATAAAAAAGTGAATCAGCTGTCAAAAGGAAAAAAATCAGCATTTCAGGCTATTATCGGCTTAGCGTCTAGAGCTCCTCTAACTATTTTTGATGAAGCTTATCTCGGTATGGATGCGCCGACAAGAGAAACTTTTTATAATGAAATTTTAAATGATCAGGAAAAGCATCCAAGAACGATTATCTTTTCAACCCATCTCGTTTCGGAAACCGATTATCTTTTTGATGAGGTGCTGATGATTCATAACGGAAAGGTTTTATTGCAGGATACCAATGAGCAGGTTATTTCCAAAGGATTCTCCATTACTGGTTCATTGGAGCAGGTGGATGATTTCACAAAAGAATTAGAAGTCTTAAACAGTCAGCTCCTTGGCGGAACAAAATCTGTCATGGTATACGGCGAACTCTCTGAACAGCAGAAAAATGCAGCAAATCAAGCCGGGCTGGACATCGGTCCCCTCTCTCTTCATGATTTGTTTGTGCATTTGACAAAGGAGGAAAAGGAATGAGTGCGATTATCTTATCACCTGCAACAATGGCTAGATTCTTATTTATGGAACAATTGAAATGGACCATGTGGTTTCTTTCCTTTATGTTTGTAATTTATATTGTTGTCGTCAGCTTTGCTTCTGGCCCCCATTCCAGTTTTATTGATTTGGTAAACTTTTCTAATGGGTCATCATCTATTTATATGTTCGTCCTTGGCATTCTGACAACATCCTCCTTCTTTTATTATTACATGCAGCAGGGAATAACCAGGAAAAATTTCTTTCTCGGTACGATGTTATCATCTGTTCTGCTCTCTATTGCCATAACGATCATCCTGGTTGTGTCAGGCTTTATCCTTCAATTCATTTCTGGGTGGGCAGGCTGGAATATCCATACACAGGAATTTGATTATACAAGCAGCTTTTCCGCATTCCTTTATGTCTTTGGCAGCCTGGTTATGTTGCACCTTATTTACTTTTTAATCGGCTGGATGATAGGTCTGACTTTCTATCGTTCAGGCTGGCGATATGGACTGCTCTCTATTGCATGCAGCATTCTTATTATCGCAATAGCAGGCATTTTTATAGAGGCCACTCATTTTTCCTTTTTCACAAATATCATCACGGTGCCGACGTTTATAGCGATGCCAGTGAGTATTGTATTAATTGTTCTGCTTCTTGGCGTTAATTATCGTTTGATTAAAGATATCACGATAAAAATATGATTTGGTACCTGTTTAAATACAGCACTAAAAAGAACAGCGCATTTCTTCGATGAAGAACTATGCGCTGCTCTTTTTTCTATTTCAACTGCTGTTCCGCAAAAGAACGATACAGTTCATGTGACTCCAGTAATTCCTGATGTGTTCCTTTCCCGGTAATCTCTCCATTTTCAATAAAGATAATTTGATCCGCATCAATTATCGTTGCTAAACGATGGGCAATCACAAATGTCGTTCTTCCCTCCATTAATCGCTGCAGGGCTTTTTGAACCACCTGCTCCGATTGACTGTCGAGACTTGCCGTTGCTTCATCAAGCAATAAAATCTTCGGATCACGTAAGAAGGCTCTGGCAATATTAATACGCTGGCGTTGTCCGCCGGATAATTTCGTACCGCGCTCGCCGACTTGCGTGTCCATTCCATTTGGCAGCTCTTGAATAAATTGTGCGGCATAAGCCATTTCCGCAACGGCCCAAAGCTTTTCATCAGCAATTTCTTCTGCATCTTCCAGGCCATAGGTTAAATTATCTCGAATCGTACCAGACATCATCGAGCTTTCCTGGGACACATATCCGAGCTGGGAACGCCAGGACGCCAATGAAATATCCTGAATTGATTCGCCGCCAAGCAGGATAGCTCCCTCATTGGGCTCATAATAGCGTTCAATCAGACCAAATACAGTAGTTTTTCCTCCGCCGCTCGGTCCGGCAAATGCCACCATTTCTCCTGGTGCCGCAGAAAATGATATATTGTTTAAAACCTGCTCGCCCGCTTCATAAGAAAAGCTGACTTCTTCAAATGCCAGCGGAAGCTCGCTAATTTGTTTTGCAGAACCAGGCAATACTTCTTCCTCTTCTTCCTGCAAAATTTCTGAAATTCGTTCCGTAGCACCTTTTGCTTTTTGCAATTCTGTAAAGAACATCGCAAATGTCGTAATCGGGAAAACGATTTGGAATAAATATAACAGAAAGGCAACAAGCGATCCTGTCGTCATGGTTCCCTGCTCCACACGGATGCCGCCGTAGCCAATAATCATGACAATTACAAGCATTACAATCATATACATAAATGGTGCAATGACTGAGAAAATCTTTGCTTCTTTCAAACCTGTCTGCAATAGCTTGAAAATCCCCTGTAATCCCCGCGTTTCTTCCTTCTGTTCTGCCGTGGAAGATTTCATCAATTTAATTTCACTGACGGTCTGCTGAATCTCCCCTTGAAAATTAGCTGTTTGATCCTGCAGACTCCGGGATACTTTTGCCATCTTATTCCCAAGCGGCAGCATGACAATCAGCGTAATCGGAACAGCGATAAACATAATCAATGTCATTTTCCAGTCCATAAACAGCAGGATAATGACCGCTCCAATAATGGAAATCAGACCAGAAATAAATTGCGGAAAATGCTGAGAAACCAAATCCTTTACAATTCCCGTGTCATTGATTACACGACTGACGGACTCCCCGCTCGGCTGCTTTTGAAAATAAGAAACCGGCAGGCGAATCAGCTTTTTCCATAATATTTCTCTGAGTCTTGCCACTACTTTTTGCCCGACATAAGCTAGTGCATAAGCTGACAGCCCATCCACCAGCGCATGTACGATAAATACGCCGATGATCAGAACAATAAAGCGCCAGTCTAAATCGGCAATGGAAAATCCGTCCACGAGCTCTCTGGTCAACAGCGGAATGGTCAGCCCTACCAGTGTCGTCAGCACACTTCCAATTAACCCTAAAATTAATACAAGCTTCGGTATCCTAGTAGATAGTAACAGCTTGATAAAATTACTTGATGATTGTTTCGATGCTTTCATTTAATTCTCTCCTTCTTCCTCATCCCATAATGGACCCATATAATCTATTATCATTTGCTGCAGCCAAGCTTCTTCCTCTTCTGTGATTGGTGTCGGGACAAGACGCTCTATCTCTTGAATATACGTATTTATGCGTTCTTCATTCTCTTTGTCCCCCATATCCAAGGAAAAGATATCCGCAAGTTCTTTCAACGAATTCACATCCGTTACCTCCATGATAAAGCGGTAAAAATCATCCAGCATTTGTTGGACTTCAGGATGATTTGCCGGTTTTCCACAATGTTTCCTGACTCGTTTGTAAAATGTCAGTAATCTTTGTTCAAAGAGCATTTTCACCTTCGCTGTCTGCGGAAACATTTTCTTTATAATATCATCCTTAATAATTCCTTTAGCCAGCTCTTCCTGCTTTCTCTCATTTTGCATACTTGCCAGTAAGCTGATGAGAACAGCCTGATCCACTTCTTTTTCATTTTCCAGAAGATGCACCGTGCGCTGGATGGCCTCCAAAGCAATATCAATCTGTTCCCTATCCTTGATCAGCTTCGATTCCTGCAGCCTTAACGTGTCGATAAAGCTTAAATCGAACGTATCTGGCTGCATATGATGCTTGATGTCATCCAAGCTCATCCCTAAAAATTTCATCGTCATGATTTTATGCAGCTGGATCATATCCTCTTTTTCATAAATACGATGACCTCTATATTCATCCCGTTTTGGCTTTAATATATCCTTCTCATCATAATAATGCAGTGTCCGCACAGATACGCCTGTTGATTTAGCAAATTCGCTGATGGAGAATGTTTCGTTTTTCATTTCCGCTCTAATCTCCTCTCACTTGATAGCTCTATCATACCACCTCACGTAACGTCAGGCGCAAGCATAAAATAAAACTTCATTCAGTGGGAATTTTTGCTTTTCTCCCGCTGAATGAACCTGAATGATTCAGGGAGCTAGCTTACCTGATCTCCCGCCTATATAAATTTATTTTTACGCTTTATTTTGAGGCGGGAGTTTTACGGACGATTCTCCGTGATAAATTTTTTATTATAAAGAATTGGCGGGAAAACTGCTCGAGAAGGAAGTTCGTTTTATTTATAATACGCAACTAACGTTAACATAAATCGTTACCCTGCGTTGGTTGTTTCCTTTTCGTTAACGGGTAAAATAGAAGTATACCCAAACGAAAGGGATGCATGAAATGAATAAAATCACTTTATCACGAAATCTTTCTTTTTTAAGAAGAGAAAATAATTACTCTCAAGAAGAATTAGCAGAAAGAATTGGCGTTACCAGACAATCCATTGCGAAATGGGAAAATGGAGAATCTTTACCCGATATTATCAATTGCGATGCGCTTGCCTCTTTATTCGATGTTTCTTTGGACAATTTCATTCATTACGATCAAAAAGACAACGGCTTTCCCATCCCTCCGAAGGGGAAGCATATGTTTAATACAACCCCTTTAGAGAAGGATGGTTATGTCAAATTACCGAAAAAGGCTTTGGATATGGTTCGCATGCAGGAAGGCGACCAGTTTATGGTGTTAGGCGATGAAAATCCAGAAAGTATTGGCATCGCCTTAGTCCCGGCAGACTTTTTTACCACCATGGCAGCTGGCATTTTGAATCGTACAGAGGATACTAAAAAATGACGAAATATATTCTGGAAGCAAAAAATATCTCCAAAGCCTATAACAGCTTTCAAGCATTGGAAAATGTATCAATATCCTTGGAGAAAGGGAAAATCTATGGATTGATTGGTCAAAACGGAGCCGGTAAAACAACATTTATGCGGATTATTACCGGCCTTTCCTTCCCTACTTCAGGAGAGCTATATCTCTTTGGTCAATCCAGCCCAAAAGCATTGCTGAGCGGCCGGAAACAAATGGGGAGTATGATTGAGAACCCGAGTATTCTCGGGCATATGAGCGCAAAAGATAATCTCCGTGTCCACAAAACGATGAAAGGAATAAAAGATGAAAATGCGGAACAGCGTGTGCTCGATATTGTTGGATTAGCGTCCACTGGCAAAAAGAAAGCAAAAGATTTTTCCTTAGGGATGCGCCAGCGCTTAGGCATCGCTATCACATTGCTAGGCAATCCAGAGATATTGATGCTTGATGAGCCGATTAATGGTCTCGATCCAAGCGGCATTGCTGAGGTTAGACAGTTAATAAAGGAACTAGCAATGAAATACCAAATGACGATTCTGCTATCAAGCCATCATTTAGCCGAGCTTCATCAAACTGCGGATGAATTTATTATTGTAAACGAAGGGAAAATCCTGAAAACGCTCAGCCATGACAAATTAGACCAACAAATCGATAAGCATCTTCTAATTGCTTGCAACGAACCGGAAAAGTTGCAAAAGGTGCTGAGAGAATCGCTTCATACAGAGAATTTTATCTTGCAGCCTGATCAAAGCATTAAATTATATGACTTCACGGATAAAAAAGAGGAGCTGTCCAAATCCCTGATAGAACATGATATTATCATTACCACTTTTACAACACAGGAAGAAACGTTAGAAAGCTATTACCTCCAATTAATAGGAGGTGTAAGCTGATGCAGCTGTTAAAAGCCGATTTCTTTAAATTAAGCCGGTCGATTTCACCATGGGCACTATTTCTTTTAGCTCTTATCAGTGCCATTATTTTTGCTGCCTGCTCCCATTATGTTGCGACAGACAGCTTAAGCATAGAAACTGCGTCCGGCAGCTTGTCTTTATTTTCCGAAACGCAGATGATGGCATTATTAGGAAGTATTGCAGCAGGAATTTGCCTGACGACTGATTTTGAAAATAAAATCATCGAAAATGCCGTTTCTGGCGGACATAGCAGGAACGCGATTATTATCAATAAAATGATTTCCTTTTTTATTTTAATTGCATTATTATATCTGCCTTACGCTGCCATTACACTTCTCTTTGCTTTTACAGATGCAGCATTCAGCGGCTTTCTCCCCACACCGGCCTTAAACATATTATCTGGAGCAGCAGAACAGATATCAACAGCCGGTTTATTCGGGAAAATCTTATTGATAAACGGCTTATCCCTCTTTATTTTTATCAGCCAGCTGATGGTCAGCATCTTCTTTATGTTCCTGTTTAAAAAGGCTGTTCTTGTTATCACTGCTACGTATATGACAAGCTTGATTCTTGGACCAGTCTCCAGTTTGAATGAAACCATTCATTCCGTAATGGCTTATACTCCTTATGGAATTGATTTATCTCAGCTGACATTTCACATGAGTGGTAAATTTATCGGGGAAAGCTTTCTTATCAGTTTCGTATTTATCCTTGTTTTCTATCTGGCGAGTTTTCTTATCTTTCGGAAAGCAGAAGTAAAATGACGTTACTATTTTATCTGCAATCTTTTCATATTTGTTTTCTAGAAATCCGGACATCTGCTTTGTCCGGATTTTTTAAATGGAGCTTTTTCTATTTTCTGAGTGCTTTTGCAATACTGGAATCTATTAAACACGATGCTTTATCTGCCGGAAACCGAAGTTGATTTCTTCATTCTTTTCTGCACCATTGTTACAATGACTAAATAAGCCACAGGCAATATCCCCGCCAGCCAAACAATGGCATGCCAGCCCGCTTGATTCCAAACAGGGCCTACTGCCGTACTTCCGAATGCTACGCCGATATAATAGGAGACAAGGTATAAGCTGGATGCACTTCCTTTATGGTGTGCTGCCTGCTCAGTTACGAAGGTTGCCGTTAAAGAATGCGCTGTAAAAAAGCCGAGACAGATCACACATAAACCGGCAATGATCCAAGGCAATGAGACAATGCCTGTCATCAAAATACCTGCGGACAGGACAATAATTCCCGCAATACGAACTCTGTTCAATCCTAAAGAGCTGGCAAGCCAGCCGGCAATCGGCGCGCCGACGACTCCAAATCCATATGCCAGAAATGTATACGAAATAGCCTGCGACGAAAGAGAAAATGGCTCTCCTTCCAAATAAAACGGCAAATAAGTCCATACGGAAGTAAACGAAACCTGAAAAATAATTCCCATACCAAAAAACAAGAGCATTACCGGACTTTTGATATGAAAAAGCATCCCTTCAATATCTTTTTGGAACGGAAGATAACTGCGTTCAAAAAATTGCGATTTAGGCAGAAAGAGGATTACTGCTATTGCAATTATCAGCCCTATCCCTGCAAAGATATAAAATATCGTCTGCCAGGCTTGCTCTTCAGCTAAAAAACTCGCCAAAAATCTGCCGACCATTCCTCCAAAGGCATTACTTGCTATGTATAAAGCTGTTGCAATTCCAATACTCGAACGGTCAATTTCTTCATTGATATAAGCAAGTGATGCTGCAGGCAGACCCGCCATAGCAAATCCTTGGATAAATCGCATCAGAATGAAAAAAGTAAAGGAATCAGTCATCGGAATCAATAGAAATGGAATAACCGAAATAATTAAGGAACATTTGATAAGCGGGACCCTGCCGATTCGGTCAGAATAAAACCCAAGAATAATTAACCCGAGAATCAATCCAAATACATTCACAGACAAAGGTAACGTGGCTTCTGACACAGACACATCAAAATCTCTGACAAACAATGGGGCTAACGGCTGCACCACATAAAGACTAGCAAATATAAAAAAAGAAGCCGCAGCTAAGCATAAGGTGATTTTCCAAAAGTAGAAATCTTTTTTATTGTACTTTCGCTTTTCCATTCCATAACACTCCCTATATTTTATTATACTAGGAAAATGGAAATATTCACCCTATTTCAAATGAAATATTTATTGAATATTTTTGTATAAGAAGTGTATTTACAGTCTACTATTATGATGAAGTGGTTTACCCTTGTTTTGAAAAACTTTTCCGTAAAAAATCGCATCTTAAAAGCTGAATTTTTGTCCAACTCTTAACATGCGACCAAATATAATCCTTCTTTTAAACAAAGCTCCCCAGCCATATCGCGGTTACAAAAGCAAGAATAAGCAGTTTCTTCTCATCATTTGTTACTTTTTCTACATCGTCAATATCCATTTTTATCACGAGATAAATTGCATAAGTCAGTAGAATGCCAGCTCCTATTGCTCCAGCCGGCCGTGTAAAAGCTGTCCAAATAAGCAGCAAACCAATCAAGATAAAATAAAGCATGGCAGGCAGTTTAGCACCGCTTGCTCCAAACTTATTCTCTGCCCACACCACAGAGGTTTGCTTCAGGGGCACTGCTTTTCTATCCGCATGCCGGTCTGGAATATGATGAACCATTACCCACGCCATACACCAGATTGCATTGATTATTGCATTTTGCCATGTCCAGGCAGCAACTTGTCCGAGTAAAATCCAAGGAGCAGCGATTCCCAGCATCAGCATAGTTGGGAATAAACTGAGCCATTCTCCTGCAAATGGATAGTAGGCTAACTGAAATGGTTTTAGTGAGTAAGATACTGCTCCCCAGATACCGACCAAGGTTAATACAGCAAATTCCGTAAGACCGAGAAAAGCAAACAGGATAGCCATCAGCAATAAGAATATCGTCATCCAAATACCTAATTGCTTGAGCATTCCTACAGACATTGTGCCTGTCTGCAGCACTCTGCTGCCTCCGGAAAGTACACCGGGGCTGTATTGATCTGTGCCTGATTGATAATCTGCAATATCATTCAAGGTGTGAGTCAGCATGCCATGAATAAATACAGCGCCGATTAGTAATACGGAAGCAACGGTCATCACAGCGCCGGCCGACAAATCCGTATAAAATAAAAGCGGCAATACCGTTGATAAAATAGCTGCTATACTGGAAAAAACAACAGCAACAAGACGTAATAACATAACAATACTTTTTCGGGTGATAGCTGGTTGTGCTGGAATCATTATCATCATCCTTTTATAAGAAATCCGTTGATATTCATTTCCTTTTCTCTTAGCATACTAAACTTTTCTATCTTTTATACTAGTTCACTGCTAATAAAACAGCAACGTATCTTCTCAGGTTTCCCTCCCTAACGGAAATTCAAATTTACTGCGCTGGATGTGCATACCCGAAAATGACTTTTCATAATCAATATATGATGTTTTGCTTTGTACCAGAGCTTGGATAAAGGCGCCAATGGTTTGTATCCAGCTGCCAACAAAATCAATATGTTCTCCCCGCTCCCCTTTTAGTTCAATCATGCCTGACAAACCCTGTAACGCATTTCCGATCGATTGAAGCAGTGCTCCATAGATTTCATATAGCGTATCCATAGTTATCTCAGTGGTATCCAATAAATCAGGAAGAGCCATGCTGCTTCCGACAGCTTGAAATAAATTACCTTTGATGGTTACTTTTCTCTTTGTTTCTTCAGTAAATGAAATGACTATCCCGCTAATCACAACGGAGTTTCCAATCGCTTGAACTTGGTTTCCGAATTTGTTTAAAGTGAGCTTTTTTTCACTGTCGGCTGCTAAAGCACTGCCTGTAGCCTGCATGACATTTCCTGCTAAATCCAAATTCGTTTGCAGCGTTTCATTCAGTTTAGAGGAAGGCGTACTGGCTATAGCAGAAAGAAGGGTGCCTATGGCAGCCTCCCACGAACCGAATAACGCTTTCAGATTATTATCCATATTAAACGTCCTGCCTTGGGATTATTTAATAATCTATTCTAATGAACATAATTGGCAACGACAAATAGCAGCTATTTAAGCGGCGCTCCTATCCCCCTTATTTAGGTCCCCGGCTAAATAATTGTCAGCTGTTTAAATCGTAGTCACAAAGCTTCCGAATCATTCACTTGTGCAGTCATCAATAATAAAAAAGAGATGCTGCCGCTTTCTATACATTGTTCCCTGATTAAACATGGCTCGCCTGAAAATTTATTACTCATCCAACTTCTTTAACCGTTCATTTTTCATTCCGTTTTGTTCTGAAATGCATCTAATTTCCTTTCTATTGCAGCCAGTCTTTCCTCCAGCTGCTGGTCCTTCTCATTTTGCTCTTCCGATTCCTGTAAAAATTCATCGATTGCCAAGCTGGCAGCATAGGTGCTGGTAGCATCCCCCAATGTAGCTAACAGACCGCCAATCAAAGCTAATTTTAAGCTATAAGAAACTTGTATATCTTGATCTGAATGGTTAGAATGATTATCCTTTTTTTCATCCATTTCCCCTCAACCTCTCGCTTCAAATCATCTTCCGTTATTTATCGCAGTGTAACTGGCTGGGACTAGGACTGCGGTTACTCGCCCCACCGAAAACCATTGCGATTACTTGCCTCATCGAAGGACTTTTGTAAGGCTTCCACTTTAAGAATAGAAGGAACTGGAAAATTCTAAGTGGGAGACCCAACAGCCAGTAACGGCCCGATTCATTCAGCTAACAACTCTTTATGATGGGGCGGGTAATCGCAACCCCAATCAGTGGGGATGAAAAGAAAACCCCCACTGATTGAAGTTTCACTTTATATTATTCAAACTAGACGTTTATCGTTAACATCCTATCAAGAAAAAACGTCACAGCGATTAAACTGTGACGCAGATTTTCAATTATATTTCCATCACTCCGCCAGTGTTCGCAGAAGTGACAAGTTTAGAATAGCGGCCAAGCCACCCTTTTTTCACTTTTGGCTCAAAGCCTTTCCAATTTGCTTTGCGTTTTTCAAATTCTTCATCCGAAACAAGTAAATTCATTTCACGGTTTTCAAGATCTAATTCAATTATATCTCCATCCTCTACAAAGGCAATTGGACCGCCTTCTGCAGCTTCTGGTGAGATATGGCCGATAGAAATCCCTCTGGATGCGCCGGAGAAACGTCCGTCAGTAATTAAACCAACCTTCGCACCAAGCCCCCGTCCTACAATCTGTGAGGTCGGCGCAAGCATTTCCGGCATTCCCGGTCCGCCTTTAGGGCCTTCATAACGTATTACTACAACATGCCCTTCTTCTACTTTGCCGGATTCAATTCCTTCTAATGCTTCTTCCTGTGAATCAAAGCAGACAGCCGGCCCTTTGAAATACCCGCCTACCTCTGGGTCAATAGCGCCTACTTTGACGATAGAGCCATTTGGAGCCAGATTCCCAAACAATACGGCCAGTCCACCTCGTTCGGAATGCGGGTTATCTAATGTATGAATAACATCTGTGTCCAGAATTTCCGAATCTTGAACGTTTTCCCGGATTGTTTTCGCAGATACACTTAAATTTTCTCCATGAAATGCCCCTGGCTTTTTCAATAATTCATTAATAATTGCACTGATTCCACCCGCTCTGTCAACATCTTCAATATGATAATTTGATGCCGGAGCAACCTTAGCCAAATGCGGCACACGATTTGCGATTTCATTAATACGTTCCAGCGGATAATCTACTTCTGCCTCATGGGCCAAAGCCAATGTGTGCAATACTGTATTCGTCGATCCGCCCATTGCCATATCTAATGCAAAGGCATTATCGATTGCTTCCTTCGTTACGATATCGCGCGGTTTGATATCTTTCTTGATTAATTCCATTAATTGTTTTGCAGAACGTTTTACAAACTCTTTACGTTCTTCTGCAACAGCAAGAATTGTCCCGTTTCCTGGAAGCGCAAGTCCAATTCCTTCTGCCAGACAGTTCATTGAATTCGCTGTAAACATTCCCGAACAAGAGCCGCATGTCGGACATGCATTTTGCTCTAACTCTAGTAATCTTGCTTCATCAATTTTTCCAGCTTGATAGGCTCCTACTCCTTCAAAAACAGAAGTCAGGGAAAGCGGATTACCAGCACTGTCTGTACCAGCCTTCATCGGACCGCCGCTGACAAAAATAGATGGGATATTTACACGAAGAGACCCCATCAGCATCCCCGGTGTAATTTTGTCACAGTTGGGAATACACACCATTCCGTCAAACCAGTGCGCATTTGCCACCGTTTCCACAGAATCGGCAATCAGCTCCCGGCTCGGCAGGGAATATCTCATTCCAATATGCCCCATCGCAATGCCATCATCTACCCCAATCGTATTCATTTCAAATGGTATTCCGCCAGCTTCCCGAATTGCTTCTTTTACAATTTTTCCGAATTCTTGTAAGTGAATATGTCCTGGAACAATGTCTATATAAGAGTTGACCACCAGAATAAATGGTTTTCCTAAGTCTCTTGTTTTTACTCCTGCAGCATGTAGCAGGCTTCGATGCGGTGCACGATCCACACCTTTTTTTATCATATCGCTGCGCAATTCCGCCAATTTCCTTACCTTCTTTCTAAGATTTTTACTAAAAGATTAGAGAATAGCTCTCTTCCCTTGCTTATTCTGGAATGCCTCAGACACATCACTTATCTGAAATAATTTTCAACAAATTAAGTTTACTAACTATTTCAAGCTACTGCTTCTAAAAATGATTGTATCGAAAATAAACATTCTAATTTTTCTTATTTTACTACTTCTGGATAGAAATTTATATACTAAATGACAAATTAAATGAAAATATTAAAAGATTTTGGCAGATTATGTAACAAAATAGCGAAATCTTTACTTTTTATCGCAGTGTAACTGACTGGGACTGCGGTAAAGTAAATATATTCTTTAAAACCTGAATATTCTATCCGGATCAAAATTCAAACAAAATTCTTTATCGTATATTCTATTTCATCTATCCATTTCCGTCTGCCGAAAACAACAAATTGATACCTCTCCCCATTCCTTAAGGTGACTGTTAAGCCATTTGGGATAGGAATAAATAAAAGCTTATTTGCGGTTGCTTCTACCTGCTCAATCTCGTCTAAACCGATTGAGATGACACCGGATTGAATATTTACAGCATGCGGACGATGCGTTAATTCTGTTTCCGATAGAAATAACGTTCCTCCAGCTGCTTCGTACCCTTTCCAAAGGTTCGCCTTTCCTTTTTTGATTATATGTTCTGACATGCTAAACCTCCCATTTTGATTCCTCCATTTATAAAATGCAGGAATTGTATATAACTAAACAATTCCTGCATTCTGAGTAAACTAAACCCTTTCGATTCCCTTTCTTTATCGCTTAAAAAATTTATTAATCAGATAAAATTTTTCGTCTTCTGTTTCGTAATCAACGTCATTCGGTTTCACCTAATAATAAGAGGCACAAACTTCCCCATATAAAAGAGACAATCTTTGGTAAGCGATTGTCTCTTTTATATATAGTGTCAAATAGTGCCTTCCTAAATAACACCCATGAATACTGCAATAATTACTAAAACAATACTTAACCCCCACAACCAAGGAAGAGAATATTTGATATGGCGTCCCATTTCCAAACCTGACAAACCAAGCGCCAGCCAAACTGCAGGAGCAAGCGGACTAACAAAGGTCCCTACGATGTTTCCAATAATCATCGCGTATGCAGTAGATACGGATTCTACGCCAAAGCCTGATGCAATCTGTTCCACAACTGGAAGTATTCCGAAATAATATGCATCTGTACTTGTGAGCAAGTCAAGAGGTACTCCTAGGAAGCCGATAATCAGATGTAAATATGGCCCGACGGCTTCCGGCATGATGGACACACCATCTTCCGCTATAGCATCCATCATTCCTGTCCCTGTTAAAATCCCCAAAAATGTTCCAGCAGCTAAAATAATCGTTGCCATCGTTAAAGCACTTGAGGCATGTGCTTTAATTCTCTCCGTTTGATCATTCATTTTTGGATAATTGATTGGTAATGCAAAACCAAGTCCAATCATAAACGCAAGTCCAGCCGGGATAATCCCAGTTACTAACAGTGCAATAACACCTAATGTAATAATCGTATTTATCCAAAGCAATTTGGGACGCGCGTTCGGATTTTTATTGGGGGAACTTTTCTCCCCGTCAGCGCTGTCAATATCTATATTTTCTGCAATATTCTCCAGTGCTGCAGCAGCCTCCATTTTCCCAAAGCGCCGTTCAATTCTCTTTTTTTCCCTAAATCCAAGAAATATAGCTATACCAATCATTAATACCATTCCAATGATTTGTACTGGTATAAGAGGATACCATAATTCCGTAATATTCATACCTAAAACAGAAGCAGAACGCCCTAAAGGCCCTCCCCACGGAACCATGTTCATGATGGCTGCACTTCCTGCAATCAAAAGAAGCAGCAAATATGGATTCATGTTCAAACGTTTATATAGCGGAAGCAGTGCGGGAATCGTAATGAGAAATGTCGACGCTCCAGAACCATCCAACTGTGCAACAGCTGCAATAAATACAGTAGCTACACTAACGGCAATAACATTCCCGCGGGAAATCGCAACCATTTTATTAATTAATGGATCAAATAATCCAGCATCCGACATCACCCCGAAGAAAAGAATTGCAAAAATGAACATAACAGCAACGTCGATTACAGTAGCAATTCCTTCATTAAAAAATTCTCCAATTTCTCCTAAACCAAAACCTGCAATAAATGCACCTAAAATAGGTATTAATACCATCGCAATAATCGGCTGAACCTTACCTCGAATCAATAAAATAACAATTGCCAGTATTGTTAAAAATCCTATTAAGCTTAACATCCCTATCTCCCCTTATTTCATACTATTGATTATCTCTCGTAATTACTAGCTAGTTACGCCCTTTTTTGAAAGCGTTAACAAATTTTTCGATTAATAAATAAAATAGCATGAAAAAAAAGAAGGCGGAACCTTCTTCTCATAAGTTGTTTATTTGTTATATTATTCATTTTGTTCATAAGTTTCACGAAGTATATATTCTCGTTCTGGTCTGCCGACAGTACCGTATTTTAATGTTGTTTGGACCTCTTTCGCAGATACCAGGTATTCCAAATAACGGCGTGCCGTAGACCTGCTCGTTCCAATTTTACTGCTCAGTTCCACGGCAGTAATCCCTTTCCCTTGATCTGCTTCCAAAAGTTGTTTGATATCATTCAACGTAATCGGATCAATTCCTTTAGGCAAAGTCGTATTAATGCTGTTCAAATTAGATGGATAGCTGGCGTCTGCAGCACCTGTAAAAGCGTCAATTTCCATTTGTCCTAACGTCTCTTTAGCAGAAAAAAATTTCCGATATTGCTTATACCGCTCCAAGGACTGCGCAAAACGCTCCGCATCGACAGGTTTTACAATATAATCAAAAGCACCTCCCCTTAGCGCTTCTTCAATGGTTACTGTCTCATTAGCAGCAGTAACAGGAATCAAATCAATTTCATGATAGAGATGACGTATTTGCCAAAGCAGATTCAATCCTTTTACATCAGGAATGTATATATCAAGCAGAATCAGCTGTGGAAGAGACGTACACTTTTTAAGAAAAGCAAGCGCCTCTTCTCCTGTTTTCACTACTTCCTGGACCATATATCCTTCTACCCTCTCTACATATCTCCGGTTGATTTCAGCAATTCGAAAATCGTCTTCAATAATAAGAACCTGTATGCTGTCCTTCATCCGAGTCGCCCCCATTTTTAGGTATAATCATTACAAAACAGGCACCGCCCATTTCTCCTTCTTCCAGCATGATTTGACCGCCTTGCTTTTGGACGGCATGCTGTGTCAACGCTAATCCTATTCCACGATTTTTCTCTCCTTTTGTGGAATACCCCTGTTCAAAGATATGGGCAGCTGCCTCCTCTGATATACCCTGACCAGAATCATCCACCTCTACCACAATATCGTCCCCAATATCTGTGAAAAAAAGATTAATCTGCCGCTCCTTCTCCTGATTACCTTTTACGGCTTCCAGCGCATTTTCAAGCATATTTCCAATTCCAGTAATTAATGTCTCCTGTTTATCCCCGCCGTAAACATGATTGAGTTGACTGTCCGGGTGGATGGAAATAGTCACCCCAAGCTCATTCGCCTGATTGATTTTCCCTTGTAAAAGTCCCTGAACTACCGGATCGGCTGCATGCTTCGTTAAGATTTGCGATTGCTTCTCTTGAATATTTCTTTTCTTTTTAATAAAATCGATGGCTTCTTCTCGCTCCCCTAATTGAAGCAAGCCGAGAATGGTATATAAACTATTGGAAAATTCATGTGTTTGAGCACGCTGGGCATTTGCATACTGTTTAATTTGCTGAAGCTCCTGCGTCACATGCTCTATTTCCGTTTTTTTCCGGAAAGTAGAAACCGCCCCAGCTATTTCCCCTTCCATATAGACAGGTACTTGATTTACTAAAACAATGGATTCACCAAATATCATTTCTTTGTCGTACTGGCTCTTCCCGCTTTTCAATACTTCAAATAAACCCGTATTGGGAATGAATTGATCAATTGATTTCCCAGAAACATGCTCAAACTGCTGATCCTCACGAAACAGGATTTGTTTTGCTGCTTTGTTTATCATCGTTATCATTCCATTATGATCAACCGCTATCATTCCTTCATGTGTGGATTGCAATATTGCTTCCTTTTGCAAAAGTAAATAAGAAATATCTTTTGGCTCCATATTGAATAATAGCTTTTTGATATGATGGGCAATAAAAATGGCACCTGCAATACCTAATACAACAATTCCTATCATGGTAAGCCACAGGGACTTGCTCTGATTCGCTATAATGCTTTGGACATCCTCATTTAGAAAGCCTACGGATACTACGCCGATGATATTCCCTGTCTCATCTCTTACTGGCACTTTTCCGCGAATAGACAATCCAAGTGATCCCTCGCTCTGAGATACATAAGCTTCTCCTTCTTGTAAAGCACGAGCATTATCTCCGCCAATCATTTTTTCCCCGATTCTTCCTGGGTCTGGATGGGAATAGCGGATTCCTTCCTTATTTCCCACAACAATAAATTCAGCAGCCGTTTCTTCCTGAATCGGAGCAACAATTTCCTGAATGACTGAAGCAGGATGATTTAACTCGAAGGCCGAACTGATTTCTGGTATATTAGCGACACTTTGAGCTACGCTTAGCGCACGTTTCCCAACCTGGTCTTCAATGGTGTTAGAAATAAACGAGTGGAGAAACCAAGTAAGAAGAATAAAAATACCCAAAATCAACAGGCTAATCAGAATAATCATTTTGCTTTTTAAACTCAATGTTGCTTTAGGTTCCAAATTTCTCTTATTATTTGGCTTATGAAAATGAAACATATTGTTGATCTCCTCGTTATGTAAAGCTTGCAGGAAAGATTGTGTATAGGCAGCTTTAACCAAATCTCCCTGTCTCAAGCTTTTCTAATTATCTCTGCCATTCTATTATAAGGGGAAAGAGATAAGTATGTCACTTTTTCGATAAACATACTAGCCTTGTATAATCCCCATTGCATTTATCTGATCATTGATTGTAAGTCCTTATCTCTAACTTCTTCCACAGAGTGTCCTTGACTATTTTTTCAAGGCGGCAGATGTCCTTTTCCTATGGTTTTCTCTTTCTTGACAGTACACATCATTTCGAATGCATATTGATTTCCTTTTTCACATTCTATTATTTTGCAAATAAAAAAAGTAACCCCTTACGGCAATCGAGTTAAAGAGGTTACTTTCCATTAAATTATCATTATATACCGGATTTAAACGTTGTATGAATTTTCTGCAGACATGATTTTTCTATCTATTATCCTTCTATATCACGTCGCTTATACCCCCATGCACCAATAAATATCAATAATACACCTATTCCAGAGAGAATCAATAGAGAGGCATAAGACAGTTCCTCACTGGGGTAAACTGGAACATGTTCATAGACCGATAGATTTATTACCCAATCCGGAAGCTCTAAAATATCTCCTAAATAGATGACGATAAACCCGTAAACGAGGAAGAGCCACACAAGTGAAGTTGCTCTGGGAAGCCAGCCGATTAATAAAACAGCCAAGCCTAACACAAGCAGAACCGCTGGAATATACACAACGGAAGCTCCCATGACATCTCCAAGAGGCATCATGTCCTCACTGATAACCGTTCCCACACTCCATAATGCAAACGCCTGTAATATCGGCAGCAGAATCGCAATTAGAATAGCCGGAACAAGATAAGCCCTCAGCAGCTGCATCCGTGACACTGCCCTGCTGAATACAAGTTCTGTCCGATTGGATTTTTCTTCTCCGCGCAGCCTCAAAAAACTGATAATTACCGGCGCCGTAATAAATAATGTCATGATAGCCATCAATAAAACAATAAATTGCTCCATGACATTTCCTTCGCCTGTTAAAAAGGCTTGCATCGCTTCATTCTCTAAAAAGAAGGCTTCTAAATCTCCTAATATAAGCGCAAAAACAATATGAAGCAGCAAGATGCCAATCGTCCATATGAAAATCATTGTTTTCTGTAAGCGGATGACCAGCCCGACCTTTGTTTTTAAAAAGGCAGAAGCACGCACTGAACCTGCCCGTTCAGGTAATAACCCATCCCCTATATCACGTTTTGCCTGCAGTATAAATGCTATAATACCTAGTCCCAGACTGCTTACCAGCAATAAACCGATTGGAAAGATGTTATTGTCCACAAAAACATACGCTCTTGATAACCAGCCAAGCGGACTGATCCAAGATAAAAACGCCGCTTCCACATCCCCGACAGCTCGTAAAATATAGAAGAAAAACAACGCACCAAACCCCAAAATACTAGTTCCTCTTGAAGTGACCGAAAAATGAGCAAAGAATGCTGTCATAGTACCAAACAGCAGTCCAAAGCTCCCCAAAAGACTGCTATAAAGGACAACTCCAGAAAATCCAAAGCCGTCTATCTGCATAAAGCCCATTGCTGTCGCAAGCAGGATAACGAATAAAACATTCGCAGACAGCATGACCATAAAGGAAGCCGTTAGATAGCTTAAACGTCCGACAGATCGAGATTGAACAAGCTCTAAGATGCCATTCTCCTCATCATCCCTTGTCAGCTTCGACATGAGTAAAATATTCATAATAGCCACCGCAATGGCAGAAAATAATAGCATCTCCAGCGCAAATAAGCTGCCAATCTTCTGGTAATGATCATACCCTATTCCAAGCATGGCAATCATGGCCGGATTTTCCATCGTCATGGAATAAGCTTCTCTGGATGCCTGATCAGGATACAGGTCTGGGTACGCATAAGCTACAGAGCAGCTTACCAGAACAAGTCCAGACAGCCACAGCAGCAGCCGCAGTCGATGCTGTCTCATTAAAATAGGGAACAATATCCCCGTTCCTTTGATATGTTTTCTCATCACGCATTCTCCTCGCTGCTTCGTCCCTCGTAATGACGCATAAATAAATCTTCCAGCGTCGGCGGAGTGCTTTCTAGTTTCCGTACGCCATATTTATTTAAATAGTTGAT
This sequence comes from Oceanobacillus aidingensis, assembly GCF_042654105.1. Taxonomy (NCBI): domain Bacteria; kingdom Bacillati; phylum Bacillota; class Bacilli; order Caryophanales; family Bacillaceae; genus Oceanobacillus; species Oceanobacillus aidingensis. Next base: position 62,923 of record NZ_JBHSFT010000016.1, read on the forward strand.
AATCTCCTCCATATGATCTGTATCTGCCTGAAAAGTAATTTGTCCTTCTGCTTCTTCTAACTGGTGTACACCGGACAGATTTGCGAATCCTTCTGGAATTTCTCTGGTTTCTACCTGCATCTGCATTCTTGTTAAATGACGCAAATCATCCAGTGTACCTCTTTCAATGATTTTTCCTTTGCGAATAATTGCAACACGATCACAAAGCTTCTCGACCTCCGATAAAATATGACTGGATAAAAGTACTGTCTTCCCTGCTTCTTTCATTTCTCTTACACCCTGCTGAAAAATATGCTCCATCAGAGGGTCAAGTCCCGAGGTCGGCTCATCCAGGATAAATAAATCAGCTTCTGAAGCAAAGGCAGCTATCAGAGCAATTTTTTGCCGGTTTCCCTTCGAATAAGACCTTGCTTTCTTCGTCGGGTCAAACTGAAATCGTTCTACCCATTCATCACGTTTTTTCTCAGAATAGCTCCCGTTCATTTTCAGTAAAACATCAATCACTTCTCCGCCCGTTAAATTGGGCCATACATACACATCTCCCGGTACATAGGCACAGCGTTTATGAATATCTGCAGCGTCCTTCCATGCATCCTTCCCAAATAAGGTTGCGCGCCCCTCTGTTGCCTTTAACATTCCTAATAAAATACGTATCGTTGTTGACTTCCCCGCTCCATTCGGTCCGATAAATCCATAAATTTCTCCTTCTCTTAATTCCATTGACACGTGATCCAGTGCTTGAAAATCACCAAATCGTTTTGATACCCGGTCCAGCTGCAGTACAGTCATAAGAAATCCTCCCCTGAAAGTTTTGAAATATTTAACCTGATATATTTCATAATATAGATAAAATAATTTTACGTCAATAAGTTTTGAAATATTATTATATTTATATTTCATTTCTAAATGTGATATGATAAAGTAAAACCTTATTCAGTGAGGGCTTTTCGACACACAGCTCTATACGATGGGACGAGTAATCGCAATGGTTTTCGGTGGGGCGAGTAACCGCAGTCCCAGTCCCATCCAGTTACACTGTGATAATTACGGGGGTGACAGGCTATGGATGGATTTGAACGCAGAACATCAATCAAAAAAGAAAAGATTTTAAATACAAGCGCAGCATTATTTAAAAAAAATGGCATCAAAAAGGTTTCCATCTCAAAGATTGCAAAGGAAGCAAATGTGTCGCAGGTAACCATTTATAATTATTTTGATAGCAAGGAAAAATTATTGCATGAAGTGCTTGTCTACTATACGAATCAAATGTGGGAAATATATCATAAACTCATTGAAAAGCCGATATCGTATGAAGAGAAGATGAAGCAGCTTATCTTCTCTGAAGCACAAATCGTAAATGATGTACACGAAGAATTTTCCAATTATATGATGGAGCAATATAAAATACCAGGTAATTTTATCGAGCGTCTCTACCAGGAAAAGGCACTTCCAGCAATGATGCAGCTCGTTCAACAGGGCAGGGATGAAGGTTTTATTGATCCTGCTATCAGCGATACAGCTATCTTCGTCTACCTTCAGATGTTTAGCGATTATTTACAAAAAGGAGATGCCATCGAACAGCTCGTTCCGCTGACAGAAGAATTAATGAAGTTGTTTTTCTACGGAATTGCAGGAAAAAATGATAATTAAAAAACCTGGCTGTTAGATAAAAAAATCCAACAGCCAGGTTTTATTTTATTTTTTTACTTTCGAGACAATAATCATAATGACTGCGACAATAACTGCCGGCAAAAGCCAGCCCAAACCTTCTGCATAAAGCGGAAGAGTATCGCCTAGTGTCTCAATAAGCGTATCTAACCATCCAGGCAGCTCTAATTCTAATGACTGATAAAGCGCTACAAGACCGTCTATGATACTAAATATGAACGTAACTGCAATAGTCGGGATGTAGACAAGACGTGAATGGTTGAAAAACGGTGATACGAACGTCAGCAAAACTAATACCATTGCCAGCGGATATAAGAACATAAGTACCGGCGTAGAAAAAGCAATAATATTTTCTAAACCAAAGTTAGCTATGACAAAAGTTAAAATGGAAAAGAAGAATACCCATGGCTTATAAGCAATCGCCGGAAACAAGGTATGGAAATACTCTGCATTTGCTGTAATCAGACCAATAGCAGTGGTCAAACAAGCTAATATAATAATAGCAGCCAGCAAAATCGTTCCAAATGTACCGAAGTAATACGCTGCAGCACCGCTTAACACAGGCCCTCCATTTTCCAATACACCTAATTCTGTCACACTTGTTGCACCCAGGTAAGAGATTCCTACATAGATGATAACCAGCAGTGCTGTCGAAGTTAAGCCTATCTTCGTCACCGCAGAGAGAATTTGATTATTATCTGTAATTCCAAACCCTTTGATAACATTAATAATAATAATCCCAAATACCAGTGCTGCCAAAGCATCCATCGTATTATAACCTTCTAAAAATCCGATAAAAAAGGCGGAAGTCTGGTATGCTTCCTCTGGAGCCTGAATCGTCCCCATCGGATTAAAGAGGGCAACTGCCAATAAAACAAGCAGTAAAACAACCAACACTGGCGCTAAAAATTTCCCAATATTATCAACAATTTTAGATGGAAATAACGAGACAAGCAGGGCAATTAAGAAAAAGACTCCGGTAAAAATCAAGAGAACCGTTGATTGAGATCCTTCGCTTACATATGGACCAATACCAACCTCATAAGCCACTGTTCCTGTTCTTGGAGCTGCAAAGAATGGTCCGATTGTTAAGTAAAGTAACGCCGTAAACCCAAGACCATAAACAGGATGGACACGGCTGGCAAGCTCCTGCAGATTATTTTTTCCAGAGAAGCCCATTGCCATAATACCCAGAAAAGGCAACCCTACTCCAGTGATTAAAAAGCCAATCGTAGCCGGGGTAATATTATCTCCTGATAATTGTCCGAGCTGTGCCGGGAAAATCAGGTTCCCCGCTCCAAAAAATAAAGCAAATAACATAAATGCAATTGCTAAATAATTTCCTATACGCAGTTTGGTATTCATTTTTATTCCTCCTACCTCCAAACCAAATAATTCTTGGAATTATCTAATTATTTAACATAATTTGACACGATTTCTATCTTACTACTTTCACATATGAAATGCAACGGAAAAAGGGATGAATAAGAGACACGGAAAAAATTCCCATCCTGCCTTGTTTTGCTGTTTTCTCATATTTTTTATAGACAATCGCACTGCAAACTTATACTATTAGATGTAATTATAAAATTCACAAACTAGTATAAAGAGGTCGATAGATGATGAAGTTATCCCGTCGTGTAGAAAAGCTTCCTGCTCAATTTTTTGCATCCCTTGCCGGCAAAGTCGCTGCAGCCCTGGAAGAAGGAAGAGATATTATCAATCTCGGACAAGGCAACCCGGATCAGCCGACACCGCCGCATATTATCCGTACACTTCAGGAAAGCGCCGAAAATCCGGCTGCCCATAAATATTCCCCTTTCCGCGGTACCGATGAATTAAAAGGGGCTGCAGCACAGTTTTATAAAAGAGAATATAATGTCGATTTAGATCCTGCTTCAGAAATTGCTATTTTGTTCGGAAGTAAAATTGGCTTGGCAGAACTCCCTTTAGCTGTTATGGATGAAGGCGAATTAATGCTCTTGCCAGACCCTGGATATCCAGATTATTTGTCCAGTGTTTCATTAGCAGACGTTACTTATGACACGTTTCCATTATTAGAGGAAAACAATTTTTTACCAGATTATGCTGCCCTGACGCCGGAACAAAAGAAACTTGCCAAGCTATTATATCTCAACTATCCAAACAACCCGACCGGAGGTGTCGCAACGAAAGAATTTTTTGAAGATACCGTTGCGTTAGCGAAGGAAAATGATATCGGTGTTGTTCATGATTTCGCTTATGGAGCCATCGGTTTCGACGGCTATCAGCCAATAAGCTTCCTACAGACAAAAGGAGCGAAAGATGTCGGCGTTGAGCTGTACACCCTTTCCAAAACCTATAATATGGCCGGCTGGCGAGTCGGTTTTGCTGCTGGCAACAAAGATATGATCGAAGCGATTAATATTCTGCAGGACCATTTATTTGTCAGTCTTTTCCCAGCTATTCAAAAGGCAGCTGCGGAAGCATTATTAGGGGACCAAAGCTGTGTCACCTCGCTTGTGGAACGCTATGAACAGCGCAGAGATGTTCTCATAGAAGAATGCAGACGTATCGGCTGGGAAGTCACTGCACCGAAAGGCTCTTTCTTTGCCTGGCTCCCTGTACCAGCGGCATTTACAAGTGAAACATTTGCTGATTATTTATTACAAGAGGCGGATGTAGCCGTTGCAGCCGGGAATGGTTTCGGAAAGAATGGAGAAGGTTATATACGCGTCGGATTACTCGTAGAAGAGAATCGTATTCGCGAAGCTATTCGACGTATTGAGAAACTGCAGCTGTTTCAAAAATAAATATTGACGAAACTTGTAAAATAAGATACTTTTAAAGAATACAATTCAATTACTACCACACCTCTTATCCAGAGCAGCTGAGGGACTGGCCCGTTGAAGCTCGGCAACCTTAAAAAAAGGTGCTAATTCCAGCAAGACACCCGTCTTGAAAGATGAGAGCAGAAAATAAGATTACATTTTCGAGCCTCTCTTACCCTAGAGAGGCTCTTTTTTAGAAATTGTATCGATTCTGACAAGACAGCTGCAAACAATATTACCTATCAACTGCAGCATAATGATAGAAAGGCAGGAAAAACAGCAGATGATCAAATTAGAGAATGTCACAAAAGTTTTCCCCTCCAAAAAAGGAAAGGATGTTACTGCACTGGACGATGTGACGATTTCTGTCAATAAAGGAGAAATCCATGGCGTAATCGGCTACAGCGGTGCAGGAAAAAGTACATTAATTCGCTGTGTCAATTTACTGGAGTCTCCTTCGAAAGGAAAGGTTTGGATTGATGGAACCGACTTAACGAAGCTGTCAAAAGAAAAGCTCCGGCAAACAAGACAAAAGGTCGGCATGATTTTTCAGCATTTTAATTTATTAAGGACTGCCAGTGTCTATGATAACATTGCGATTCCATTAAAATTACTCGGCGTACCGAAGGCAGAGGTTAAGGAAAGAGTCATGAAATACTTAGATATTGTCGATTTATCTGAGAAAAAAGATGCTTATCCTTCCCAGCTTTCCGGCGGTCAAAAGCAGCGTGTCGCTATTGCCAGGGCGCTGTCACAGGAGCCACAGGTCCTCCTGAGCGATGAGGCAACCAGCGCACTCGACCCAGAAACGACAAATTCCATTCTCGAACTATTATTAAAAATTAATGCAGAGCTTGGGATCACAATACTATTAATCACGCACGAAATGAACGTTATCCAAAAAATATGCGATTATGTCTATGTTATTGAAAATGGAAACCTCATTGAACAAGGTTCGACGATAGAACTATTTACAAAACCTAAACAGCCGACGACTAAAAAGTTCTTAAATACCATTTCACAACGAAAATTATCGGATCGTTTAATTGATGAATTGAATTTAGAAGGCAAAGTAATTCGTTTAACCTTCCTTGGTGAAAATACAGGTCAGCCGCTGTTGTCTAAGGTAACACAGCAATTTTATGTAGAGCCGAATATTCTGACTGCCAATATTATCGAATTAAAAAATGGCATTGTCGGCAACCTTGTCGTTCATTTGATTGGCAGTGAGCATCAAGTAGAACATTCTCTCTCCTTCTTAAAAGAACAAGGCGTAGAAGTAGAAGAATTGGGGGTGAATTAACATGCAGGCATTTATTGATCAATGGGGTTCAGAGTTTTATGATGCCATAATAGAAACTCTTCAAATGGTTTTAATCTCTTTGTTTTTCGCTGTTATTATCGGCGTTATTTTAGCTATTCTATTAGTTTTGACACGTCCGGGACAACCCTTGCAAAATAAGTTTGTTTATCAGTCTTTAAACCTGCTGATTAACGTCATCCGGTCCATTCCATTTATTATTCTTTTATTCTTTATGCTTCCTTTCACCAAATTGATTGTAGGTGTAACCATTGGTGTAAAAGGAGTTATTGTGCCGCTCGTTGTCAATGCAGCTCCTTATATCGCCAGACTGATTGAATCCTCCCTGTTAGAGGTCAACCAAGGTGTTATCGAAGCATATCGAGCGATGGGAGTAAAGACACATCAAATTATTTGGAATGTGATGCTGCGTGAAGCGAGACCAGCCATTGTTCTTGCATTAACCATCGCAACAATCAGCCTTATCGGGGCAACTGCTATGGCCGGATTAGTCGGCGCTGGAGGCCTGGGTGACTTAGCTTACCGATTTGGACACTTGCGTTATGAAACAGACGTCATGTACGTTACGGTTATTATGCTCGTTATTATCGTTCAAGGTCTTCAGTCTCTTGGAAACCGACTCGCCGAACGATTGAAAAAAGATTAATTGGAGGAAAAAATATGACAACCTCATCCAAGAAAGGCTCTTTCTTAGAGCATATAACCATACAAGATTCCTTTCCAATTGGCACTGCACAGCTTGAAGCTGCAGCAAAGCATGCCCTGCCGGCAGAAGTATTTGGCCACATCCGCTCTGGTGCCGGCGGGGAAGAAACGTTAAGAAAAAACAGAGAAGCCTTTGAGAAATATTCGATTATTCCCAGGTTTTTACGTAATGTCTCCGAAGTAGACACATCTATACGTATTTTAGGAAAAGAATATGCTTCCCCATTAATGGTCGCTCCGATAGGACATTTAAAAATGGTTCATGAAGAACCTGACTTTGCCATTGCAAATGTTGCGGCTTCGATGAATATTCCATACATTCAAAGCACTGTTACAGCAAGATCTATCGAAGAAGTCTCGGAAGCTGTTCCTCATGGACCAAAATGGTTTCAATTATACTGGTCCAATAATGATGCTATTTCCTACAGTATGGCAGAACGCGCAGAAAAAGCCGGATATGAAGCGATAGTGGTCACCGTGGATACTATGATTCTCGGGTGGCGTGAAGATGATATGAGGCATCAGTACTCCCCATTGAAAAAAGGGTATGGAAAAGCAAACTATGTCCAGGATCCTGCATTTCAAGAAGGCTTAAAGGATGGACAGGATGAAGTTGAATCAATTATTGAAAACCTTCATCACCCATCCCTTCATTGGGACAATATAACGGCATTACGTCAACGTACGAAGCTGCCAATTTTTCTAAAAGGCATCCTTCATCCTGAAGATGCAAAACAAGCAATAAAAGCCGGAATAGACGGGATTATTGTCTCCAATCATGGCGGCAGACAAATGGACGGAATCATACCAAGTCTGGAAGCATTACCAGCTATACGCGAAGCTGTTGGTCCAGATTTCCCCTTGCTGCTTGATAGCGGCATCCGCCGGGGAGCAGATGTCATCAAAGCCCTGGCGCTTGGCGCAGATGCGATTTTATTTGGGCGTCCGTATACCTACGCGCTTGCACTTCAGGGAGAAGCAGGCGTTCAGAAGATATTCGCTAACCTTGCGCAAGAAGTTGCTGTATCGATGGCATTATCTGGAGCTAAGACAATAGAAGAAGTAAAGCAGCTCACATTGAAAATTGCTGCTGATAACTAAGTATATATACAGAGCGGCCTCTTGACGGAGACGCTCTTTTCTTTCATCATAATCATATAATATGGCTCTATACTGAATGTGGTGGTGTCCTCCGTTCCATCGCCAGATGGAACGGAGGCAAAAAAATACACTCCTTTTCCTCTCTCTGATAACCTTGAGTTGTCGAGA